>NZ_JAVWJB010000014.1:0-44299 GCF_036639235.1 Clostridium sp. | reverse complement strand
CTTTTATAAGTAATTCTCCTTCTTTTAATTTAGGTATATTCATATCAACAACCTCTAGTTGCTCATAACCTCCTGGTTTTTTTACAATAACACTCTTCATAAATAACACTTCCTATATTACTATTATCATTGCTTTTATTTAAGTTACTTAAGTAAGTTTTACTTAATATATTTATATTTTATAATAACAATTTAATATTATAAAGATACTTTTCTTTTTCTCTTTGCTATCTCAACTAATAGTCTAAATATAAAAATTCTTTATCTAAATCATCCTTTCATATTTTCTATATATTTTATTAAAACCTTAAGATTATTTTATATGAAGTGTAAAAGCTTCATTTACTTATGGTAGGGTTCACCCTTCATTATTCTAAAGCCTCTGTAGATCTGTTCTAGAAGCATGATTCTAAATAATTGGTGTGGAAAGGTCATTTTTGAGAATGATATTTTAAAGTCTGCACGGTTTAGGGTTTCGCTGCTGATTCCAAGTGAGCCTCCGATTATGAATACTATTGAGCTTCTTCCTTCTATTCCAAGGTTCTCTATTTTCTCTGAGAATTCTTCACTTGTTAGGTGTTTCCCCTTAAGGTCTAGGGCTATTACATAGTCTGTATCTTTTATAGATGCCCTAATTTTAGCTCCTTCTTTTTCTTTAATTGCTTCCTCTTCCTTAGCTGATGCGTTGTCAGGTGTTTTTTCGTCTGCTAGTTCTACTATTTCTAGTTTACAGTATCTACCTAGCCTTTTTGTATATTCATCTATTGCATCCCTCATAAATTTCTCTTTTATCTTGCCTACCGTTATTATTTTTATATTCATTATTTATCTCCTGTTAACTTTTACATTTACTTTATATTTATTTTATCAATTAGAATCCATTATATAAAGGGATATAAAATAAAGGCCCACTTAAATTTATAGTTAAGTAGCCCTTATAGGTTCTATTGTATGCTTTTTCCGTGTGTATGTTTAGATAACTTCCTCTTTAGGAGGGCTACTAATAGTATAAATATAGGTAGCACTACCTGAGTTATTATTCCGTATATAGGCCACTGTGTTTCAATAAATTCTATCGCATTAAACATACTATTATATAGGGTATGTGATATGTTTAATACTATAAAGCCTATAGGTGCTAGTATTACTTTGTAGTGGTTTAGCTTAAATAAGCTTTGTATTCCCTTTGATGCTGCAAATAGGTAGAAGCATATTTCAACAAATCTAAATATCATAAAACTGATAGATACCGTAGCCTCTAACCTCTGATATTCTCCTAGTACATATATTCTTCTAGTTGATTCATATCCTGGATAGTAAAACTCTCCATAGGCTTCTCCTCCTAAGAGTAGTATATTAACTATAACAATAGCTGTACATACTATACATGCTAAGAAAACTGGCTTAATAAATATGGTTTTTAATCCTTTACTCTCTACACAATCACAAAAGCCCATGAATACAAATATCTCTGCAAAGCCAAGCATAGAAATACTTATACTACTCTTTAATATCTCAGGTATTCCACTAGATAATACTGGTCTTATATTGTTAATATCCATGTTGCTGATTACTATTGTTAAGAGTAGTAATACAACTAAAAATATAACTATTAAGTTAAATCTAGTCCAGTTATACAGCACTTCTATGCCACACCTAAGCATCCATATACATAGTATAATTACCATTAAGGCAGGTATAATGTTTGGGGTTTGCCATAGTGCTGTTAACTCTACAAAATCAGTTAAATTATGTAGTATTGATGATGAGACAAATATACAATGAAACACTACTATTGATATTATAATCTTACCTATTATTCTGCCAAAAACCTTTTCGATAATTCCATAAATATTCTCACCTGGATATAAGCTAAGGAGTATTCCAAATAAATAAACTAGGGGAATACTTATTACCATAGATGTTAAAACACCTATCCAGGCATCCTGCTTAAGATCCGCTCCTATTCCAAACAAAATATATATTCCTATGGGAAAGGTAAATATAAGCATTTGCATTTGGCCTCTTTTTAAAATCTGCTTCTTCATATACTCACTCCTATAAGTGATTTGATGTAACTAGTTACCCTGCCAATATAAACACTTATGTCAGGAATATTAAAGTTAAGACATAGAAGTATGCTTAATATAACTGCTATAGCCATAAAAACAATATATACCCACATATCCTTCCTATCTCCCTGTGACTTAAGATTCAAAATATCATATATAGCAAACCCTGCATATCCTAAAAATACTAATATACTCATATTAATCACCTGTACCTATAACTTCATTAGTTAATCCTGTAAATTTAATATTTAGCTTTACATTAAGGTCTGTGTTCAAATTCTTAAACTGTTTATTCCAATCAGCTGCCATAGCTTGAAGCTCTTTATTCTGGCTCATTTTAAATTTCTTACCGAGACCTATAACATCACTGTTATATTCTTCTTGAAGTTTATTTAAAACCTTATTTATATTCTCTGTTATATAAAGCTTAGCTTCATTAATAACCGCTTCCCTACTCTTAACATCTTTAAGCTTTATGTTGGTAGAGTTTATCTCTGATATACTTGCATCAATATCTAAAACAATATCCATATTAGGTTTGTTATTAGTAATACTCGGGATAAGTTTGCGTTTAATTTTCATAAATTCAATACCAATGTAGTCCTTCTCTCCTATTGGAACAGATAGAACAAATTCATCCGCTTCCCTATCCTCTCTAATAATACTTAGAAAAAGAGTCTCCTCTTCACTTAATTCTCCAACCATTACATCCTTACTGAATACCCCACATCCACCAACATTAAGCTCTTTAGATTTTTTAATGTCTACTAGGGGAATAATAGTTGCCTTGTCGTAGGATTTAAACCCCTTCGCTGCTATAAATATTTCTTCTGAAGTGTACTTACCTATAACCGATGGCTTACTTAATGCCTTAGCAATATCAAATGAAGCAACTCCCTGATCAGAATAAAGTCCATTAATAATATTAGATGCTGTTATAGACTTTGAAACTAATATCCACATATCGTTACGAAGTTCAACATCTCTTTCAATAAGATCCAGTGAAGTAGCTATCCCTTCCTTTGCAATACTTTCACTTAGGATAACAGTCTTCATATGACTAAGCTGAAGTCTAGTTCCAACCTTCTTTACCGCATCCCTTAAAGCCTCATGAATTGTCTTTCCCTCTGAACTTACAATCTTAGAATTAGCACTCTTACCATCTGCTCCAGCACTAATAACCTCAAAGGTAAGCTTATAGTTATTGTCCTCTTTGTCTATTGCCATACCAGCAACATAAATTATATCCTTACTATCTATATAGTCCCAGCAGCCATAAAGAGGTAGCGTAAAACTAATTAACATAATACTTACGATTATGTTCTTAAAAATTTTTGTCACTCGTCACTCCCCCCCTTATTAGCTACCT
Source organism: Clostridium sp. (assembly GCF_036639235.1). Taxonomy (GTDB): domain Bacteria; phylum Bacillota; class Clostridia; order Clostridiales; family Caloramatoraceae; genus Clostridium_AB. The sequence goes on along the minus strand of NZ_JAVWJB010000014.1, from coordinate 40,858 downwards.
TCCCTCTAATAGGGTCACTTGCTATATATTTACTTCGCCTATATAACTTGCTCCAAGGTGCCCTAAAAACCACATCTCCTATGGTCCTAAAGTTAATGTCTACAATGTTCAGCATATATGGAATATCAAAACTTCTCATAGATACTAAGTAAATAGTAAGCCCCATTACCCCAAAAATAATTCCATATAACCCCATAAAGGCACCTAATACTAAAAATATAAACCTAAGAACTAATACAGAGGTTCTTATTTCATATAAAATAAGCCCACAAATACCTGTTAATGAAACTATGATTACTGTGCTTGCACCGATAAATCTTGCACTAACAGCAGCATCACCTAAAATTAAGGCTCCAACTATACTTACTGTAGAACCTATATGCTTCGGAAGTCTAAGCCCCGCCTCCCTAAGTATTTCAAAGAGAATGAGCATAGCCAAAATCTCAATAGCTAATGAAAAAGGCACATTCTCCCTAGATACAAATATACTAATAATTAAACTAGTAGGAAATAGCTCCTTATGAAAAGTTGATATAGCTACAAAAGCACCTGGAAGTAATGATGTTATAAGAAATGCAGCTACTCTTAAAAGTCTATTAAATGATGAAAATATATAGTTTTCGTAATAGTCTTCATTAACTTGAAAAGACTCAACGAATATATATGGTAAGGTTAAAACACTAGGTGACCCATCACATATAATTGCAATTCTGCCCTGCAAAAGCTTAGATGCTACAACATCAGGTCTTTCAGTGTCACCTATGGTTTTAAATGCAGATAATGGATTATCCTGAATAAGTTCCCTTATAGTATGGGATGAGAACAACCCTTCAATTTCAATTGTTTTAAGGCGACGCTTAACTTCATTTATAATATCCTTGTTAGCTATTCCATCTACATATGCAATAGAAACCTTAGTCTTAGTCCTAACCCCTATCTCCATAGAATTAAACTTAAGATCCGGAGAGTTTATCTTTCGTCTAATAAGTGCCATATTTGTATTAATAGACTCGACAAACCCTTCTCTAGGTCCTACTATAATAGTTTCAGACTGAGGCTCTGATATTCCACGGGTCTCCCATCCCTTAGTGTTAATAATAAAAGCCTTAGCTATTCCTGATATAAAAAGAACCGAATCTCCATAAAGTAGCCCACCTATAATGTCATCTAAATTGTCGCTTAACTTAATATCATCAACTATAAGAACCTGCTGCTGAAGAAAAGTTGTAATCTCTAAAGTAGTGTCTGGAAGCTTGTAGTTCATAATACTGTTAATAATGTTCTCATTAATAACTTCCCTATTAACCATTCCATCTACAAAAACAAGGCAAAACTTTCTTTGAGACTCAATATTAGCTAAATCCCTATAGATAACAGTATTATCACCTTTTAGAATACTGTCTTTAAGGATTTCTATATTAGACTTAAGGCTAGTTGTAAGATGATAACTTTCTAATTTCTCCTTTAACTCGCCGTAATTTCTATTTTGTTTAATTCTAGACATAAAATCACCTCTAAACATATATGTCTTAGTATTTGTATTTAAAGGTAATTTATTCACTAAATAAAAAACCGCCCCAATTAAACCGGGACGGTTATATCTATATTCTTTAATTATTATAAAAAACACCCTTAAAATACACGAATTAAAGAACAAAGGGCATAAAAAAAGGCTGTAGTTAACCTACAGCCTTGAACAATCAAAATTATCTTCTGTTTTGTTCTTTCTTAGCTCTTCTGCAATCGATGCATCTTACTGGCTCGTTAGTAAATCCTTTTTCTTGGTAGAACTCTTGCTCTCCAACTGTAAATACGAATTCACTTCCGCAATCTCTACATGTTATTGTCTTGTCTGTCATATATTTATCCTCCAAATTAAAGATTCTAAATTGATTTCATAATCTCTAATTCACGAGAAACTACTTATCTAATTAAAACTTTATTTATTATTTTGTTAGCAAATCTGCTACTCATTTATAATAACACATATAATATTTTTTAGCAACACTTATTTTGAAGAATTTAAATTATATTGCTTTTATTTAAAATTATACTAACTGTTTCAATATAATATGGCAAAGGTTAATTAATATTTATAACGCAATAAGGCCTATAGATCTATTTGTTACAAAGCCTCTTATACTTTATTGTTTTTAGTATTAGGTACAATCCAAATACCCCTGTGTATGTACCTATCTTAATCATGTCAATATTGTCCCTACCTAATAGTAAAACTATTACGTGTACATATGTTAATCCATAAAATACATATGCCCACTTTTGAACCTTTTTCCATCTTCCACCCTTCATTTCTCCTCTTACATCCTTAAATGATGTTATAAATAAAGGTATCATTATTATAAACCCAATTACACCAGCTAATGAATACACTAAATATTTAGCTGTTATTGGTGCTCCGCTTAAAATTCCCATTACAAAGTATATTAAGTACATAATTCCGTGTGGTAATAAAAGTATACATGCTATTATAGCAATCTCCGTTCTGATTTTAAGAAGCCTTCTTGTAATACCCCACTTAACATTAAGTGCCCCAGCATACATTACAACTACAAAGAAACAGGCAGAAATTATACCCTTAAAGGATGCCTTTTCTATTTCTCCAATAATACCATCTATCTGGAATCCAAAAAACATCATTCCTATTTGGTATACAAGTGTAGAAAGTGCAGTTAGTATTGCCAATGTATAATACACCCACTTGTACTTTTTAATACTTGTTGTAAATAGTAGTGATAAACTAAAAGCAAAAATCAATGAATAAATTAAAACCATTATACCCTCTCCTCTAACTCCTAATAACTCAATAATGATATTCATTATCAACGTCATACTTATATTAGAATAATAATGTAAAAAAGTCAATAATTTTTCATACTATTTTATTCCTTATGTTAACAAAACATAATATATATCCATATTATATTATGTAGCTTTATTCTTTAAAGAGTATGAATAATAGTGGTAACAATATTATGGCGAGCATACTAAAAACAACTTCCTCAATTAACTTGAGGAAGCTATTTTTCTTAGGAATTTTTCTTTATGTATATTCTAAGTGCCTTTATTAATAAATAAAGTCCGTATATACCTACTCCCCATAAAGCTACGTTAAGAATTGTTATAACTACGCTTCCTAAGCTTAGCCCTAGTTCTGTTGTAATATCCATTACCTCACCCCCCCCTTATAAACACATTGTAACATATTTACATATATTACTTATATAGTATCATGAGTATAAAAACAAGGGATGCAGCTAAAGTGAAGCCCATCCCTAATTATCCATTATTAATCTATGCTTAATGACACCTTCTAGACCTAATAACTAAGTCTTAATTAGTGTACTTAGGCTTTGTGTATGCTCCTAGATATTCATCGTACAAGTCGTTAATCTCAATTCTATTTCTACGTAGAATATCTTTTATTTTTTCGTGTTCCTGATATGTTCCACTATCCTCAACGCTTAAGTTGCTTCTAACTCTTCCCTCTATAACATTAACCTTCATAACAAGCGCCCTAACAATTTCTATACTTCCACTGCCCTCACTTGCACTGTTAATCTCCTTCTTAATCTGATCAATAATCTTATCATAGGTATCCATAAGATACTTAGTTGAGTCATCTATTCCATATGGAAGTATAAACTTATTAGCAAGCATAGCAACAGCTGTTCCTGCAAATACATAGAACACCCTATTAACCACAAGCTCAACACCACTTCCACCTATTAAGGATGCTGATGCAAGTGCTGAGAATGTTATAAAAATAGTCTGCCTACTATATCTGGTCTGGAATGATGATATATATCCAGAAAGCATAATTAGAAGTGACCTTATAGTTGTATCTTTAACTAAAGCAAATAAAACCACAAACACTACAACCCCTATAATTGTTCCGTAGACCCTACTCTTAGACTTATTGTCTGCATCCTGCTTGTATGGCTGAATAATAGCAAGTAGCGTAAATGCAAGCCACTTACCCTCTGGTAGATTAAAATAACCTGCTAATCCAACTGCAATACTAATAAACAGTGCACTTCTTAGGGCATATGAAAACTTAATACTCTTGCCGTTAAAATCCCTCTTAAGCATCTCCTTAAAAGTAAATCCCTTAGGTATTTCAATTCTCTTAACAAACTTCTTATATTCCTTACCTTCAAATTTAAGAACATCCTCAAGTGATGTTTTAAGAAAATCCATGTTTTCAAGAAGTTCACGTATATTCTCCCTTGAAACTCCACATTCTATATTATTAGACCTAAATATAAGCTCATACTTCTCAATAAATCCATTAATTCTATCTATCTGATCATTTATCTTGTCTACTCTATCCCTATCCGCTGTAGTATTTGAAACAATATCACCTATAGAATTAAGAACATCTGTATATCCTGTGCTACTTAAAGTGTTTTTGACTTTATAATCCTCATATATTCTATTAACTAAAATATTAATTCTCTCCATTGCAATAGATATGTTAAAGTTAACCTTACCCTCTACTGTTATGTGGAAATAATCCTGACGATTTTCCTGAACACAATTGCTTAGTGCTACAATACTCGTGGTTATCTCCTCTTCAAGCTCCCCATTATAATTATCCTGAATTACTAAGTTAATCTTATTTCCAAGGGATGAAACTATTCTTGGTACAATTTCCTTAGCAGCCTTTTCAAGTCTATTTTTGTTAGCTACTAGCTGAAGTGCCATCATAAATGCTGCTCCAAATAATAACGCTAACAATCTCATAGGTAACTGCTCATATGTAACTGGGCTATATACCATGAATAAATACTGAAGTCCAAATGCAACATACATAGGTTTCTTCATATTATAAGTAAACAAATATCCCGTGGTAAACATAGCTATAAAGGTTAATAATACTCCTATTACTGGGTTAACACCTGTGAAAAAGGCTAATAACCCCTGTCCTAAGTTAATAACCGCAAATAGAATAAAATATCCTAAAAAATCTGTTGTAAGGTCCCTTTCCATAAACATTAATGATGCAGTAATAATAGTAACTCCAACTAATGTGTTCTCATCTCCAAAAACCTGCTTAAACAATATAACTGCAACAACTATAACCACAAACAATGCGGTTTTCGAAACTATTGTCTTCCTATCCATTTTATCCGCTCCTATAATATAAAATTAATCCAAATTATATAAACAATTCTTCCCTATAAAGTGACTTAATATTCTTCACCTTATCCCTGCTTGTTTCTATAGCAACAATAATACATATAATAACTACTAATATCAATCACCGGTTCGTAACATTTTAGAGTATAACCTAAACATTTATTGAAAGTAATTATAATTAATTTCATTCCCTTCGAACACTTATCCTAATCACTTATTAATCATTCTACCCTGTACGATACTTAACCCTTATAAAAATTTACTAATAATTTAAAAAGGATGGTAATAAAATTACCATCCTTAATATTTTAAAAATCAAACAGACTATTTAACTAAATGTATTACATTTTAAATTTATTTAGCTTGTTCTGTAATCCATCACTCATTAACTCAAGTCTATTAATAGATTCTGCTATATTACTTGAAGCGTTTTCAAGTTCCCCTGCACTTGCAGCAATTTCCTCTGAAGATGCTGACACCTCCTCTGCTATTGCAGATGAAGATTCTACCCTTGTTATTATGTCTGTTTTATCACTGTTTAGTTCTTTAAGTGACTGTGTAGCCTCATTCATTTGAGGTGCTATATGGTTAACAGCCTTAGTTATGTTTTCAAATGAATCTATAGCTGTTTTTATGCTCTGTTCCTGATTTCCTATTTCAAGGCTTACTGAATATGTAGCCTCTGCCATTTGCTTAGTTTCCTGTGAAATTTGATTAACTATGTTTAGTATATTTGCTGATGAATTCTTACTTTGTTCTGCAAGTTTTCTAATTTCATCTGCTACAACTGAGAATCCACGACCAGCTTCCCCTGCTCTTGCAGCTTCAATTGCTGCATTAAGTGCAAGAAGATTGGTTTGGTCTGAAATACTGTTGATAAGTTCTGTAATCTCGTTAATTTTACTAACATTATCTTCAACACTTTCAGTTCTCTTAATAAGACCCTTAAACTGTGAATTAACCGTATTAACTGACCCTACAACCTTATCCATATCAGAGTTACTTGCATCTGACATAGATTTAATTTCCTCTGTGGACTTACTTACTAACATTATTAGCTCAGATAGTCCATCAAGCTTATGTCCAAAGTCATCAAGTATTCCTGTTATATCAACTAGGTCACTTGCCTGGTCAGTATTACCCTTAGCAACCTCACTAGTTGCAACAGTTATATTATCACTTGATGCTGTTAGCTCACTTGTTATAGCTGCAAGACTTCCTGTAAAGCTTTGCATTTCTCCTGAACTATCCTTAATACCATTAAGTATATCTACAATTGATACTTTCATTTTATCAATTGACTTAATCATATCTCCTATTTCATCGCTTCTATTAGTTAAATTACTATCTAGCTTTGAAGTTAAATCTCCATTAGCTATTGTATTAAGTTCATTTGCCGCACTATTAATTGGCTTTGCTATTCCTCTAGCTAATATTACTGCAAAAACAGCTCCTAGTGCTACAAATATTAGTGAACTCCCAAGGCTTGTCATAGCTAGTGTTCCTACCTCTGCAAATATCTCATCTGATTCTACTGGTATTCCTATAGTCCAGTTAAGACTCTTTATAGGTGCATAGGCCACATGCCATTCCTTATTATTATAATTATATGTATCAATACCTGATTCACCCTTAATCATTTTACCCTCTACAGCACTTACGCTTTGTAGATCAGCATTCTTAGGGTTTTTCTTAGCATTATTAATTCTATTATCCTGCTTTAAAACAAGATCCCTATTCTTATCTGCAATTAATGTTCCTGTGTTATCTAATATGTATGCTGAGCCTGTTTTGCCATATGTAACTCCCTTAACATAATTATTAAGTTCATCTCCATTTCTTACAGCATTAATAGCTCCTACTATTTCCCCATCCTTCTTAAGGGGAACTGAGTATACAACTATCATGTTACCATTATCAACACTTACAATAGGACTTGATACACTACTTTTTCCCTGCATAGCATCTTTAAATGTAGATTCACTTGATATATTAAAGCTTGCATTTGTAGTTGCATGGGCATCTCCATTTACGTCTGCAATAGTCATATTTGTATGGTTACTTCTTTTTGACTCTTCGCTTAATATTGCAAGTTTCTCCTCTAACTTAACATTAGGATCTGATAACTTAGGATTAGTAGCTAAAAGCTCCATAGTCGCTATATGCTCTTTTATGCTAGCCTCAACCTTACCTGCTGCTTGGCTTGCAACCTGAGGTAATGATTCGTCTATTGTATTTGATATAGTACTTTTAGATATTTGTATAGATACTAATGCAAGTCCTAAACAAATAATAATTGTTAGTAGGTTTACACTTAAAATTAGCCTACTTTTTAAACTTTTAAACTTAAACATATGAACCCCCTTATTATGTTTATTTGTATTTATATTACATAAGTAATTAAATTTACTTATTTTTTAAATTAAATACATAGTAATAATTATATTTTTCTACAATTTTTGTAATTCTACTCTTATATATCGACCTAATTGGACATAAAAAAATAGATACTAATTTATTTTTATAAAAAATTAGTATCTATTTGAGTTTTTATTAAATTTTACATTAAATTATTATTATATTTTGAATCTATTAACCTTGTCACTAAGCCCGCTTCCCATAGATTCAAGTCTTCCTATAGAATCAGCTATGTTAACAGCAGCATTTTCAAGTTCACCTGCACTTGCAGCTATTTCCTGTGATGATGCTGATACCTCCTCTGCAATTGCAGATGATGATTCTATTCTTGTTATTATCTCGCTTTTGTTTTCATTTAAGTACATAAGCGATTGTGTAGCCTCATTCATTTGAGGTGCTATATCGTTAACAGCCTTAGTTATGTTTTCAAATGAATCTATAGCTGTTTTAATACTTTGTTCCTGATTATCTATTTCAACACTTACTGAATGTGTTGCAGTTGCCATTTGTTTAGTTTCCTGTGAAATCTGATTAACTATGTTTAGTATGTTAGCTGATGAATCCTTACTTTGTTCTGCAAGCTTTCGAATTTCATCTGCAACAACTGAGAATCCACGACCAGCTTCCCCTGCCCTAGCAGCTTCAATTGCTGCATTAAGTGCAAGTAAGTTAGTTTGGTCTGATATATTGTTAATAAGTTCTGTAATCTCATTTATTTTATTAACATTAGCCTCTACACTATCTGTTCTTTCAATAAGACCCTTAAACTGTAAATTAACTGTATTAACTGAACTTACTACCCTATCCATATCAGAATTACTTGAATTAGACATTGCTCTTATATTATCAGTAGCCTTACCTACTGCAATTATAAGGTCAGCTAATCCATCAAGTTTATTACCAAAATCCTCAAGTATTCCTGTTATATCAACTAGATCACTTGCCTGATCCGTGTTACCCTTAGCAACCTCATTAGTTGCAACAGTAATATTATCACTTGATGCTGTAAGCTCCTTAGATACTGCTGCTAAGTTAACTGTAAACCCTTGCATTTCATTTGTACTATCCTTAATTCCATTAAGAATATCTGTAATAGATATTTTCATCTTAACAATAGAGTTAATCATAACTCCAATTTCGTCTTCTCTACACATAAGTGATTTATCTATTCTTGAAGAAAGATCTCCATTAGCTATTACATCTAGCTCCTTAACCGCTGAATTAACAGGCTTTGCTATTCCTCTAGCTATAAATGCTGCATAAACCACTCCAAGAATTATAAATATAACTGAAGCTATTAATGAGCTAGTCATTAAAGATCCTGCATCTGCAAATACTTGATCACTTTCAACCATAATTGCTATTGACCAGTTAGCACTTTTTATTGGTGCATATCCTACATGCCACTGCTTACCTTCATAGTCATACTCACCGATACCACTTTCACCTTTAATCATTTTAGACTCTACGTCTGCAACGCTTTTCTGTGATGGGTCTTTTTTTGCATTTTCTATTGCATTATCTTGACTTAAAACAAGTTCCTTATCAACATCAGCAATAAGAGTTCCTGTTTTATCTAATATGTATGATGTTCCTGTTTCCCCATATCTTATATCTTTAACATATCCGTTAAGCTCATCTCCATCCCTAACAGCATTAATAACACCTACCACTTTACCTTCTTTATGAAGTGGTACTGAGTAAATAACTATAAGGCTTCCATCCTTTTGATTAGGAAATGGACTTGATACATTACTTTTTCCACCTATCGCATCCTTAAAAGTTAAGTCCCCTGAGATATTAATATGCTGCCCATCAGTAGTATAAGCATCTCCGTCTACCGAAGAGTATGTCATACTTCCATGTCCCATTCTCTTGGCTTCATTACTTAATATAGTAAGCTTGTCCTCTATTTTCACCCTACCATCTGTTAAACTAGGATTAGTAGCCACAAGCTCTAATACAGAAAGCTGCTCCTTAATATTTGCCTCTACCCTACCTGCTGCCTGCTTAGCAACCTGAGGTAATGATGTATATGTTGTATTTTCGATTGTTTTCCTAGATAGCATAAATGATATAACTGCAAGAGAAACACAAATCACAACTACTAATAAATTAATATTCATCATTAACCTACCCTTTAAGCTCTTAAACTTAAACATAATATCCCCCCAACCATATTAATTTTTAGAATTTTTTTTATATTATAACATTTTTCCTTATATAACACGATAATGTTAACAAATTGTTTTAAAATTGTTATAATATACCTAAAATTATGTTAATTTATATAATTATCGACTATAAAATATATAAAGAAATAGGCTGTTATATTATTTAAAAATAATATAACAGCCTATTCATATAATGATAATTTATTTTAGTAAATTATGTTATATGGTTCTATTTTTAGAATAGACACCAAGATATTCGTCGTAAAGGTCGTTAACAAGTATTCTGTTACTTCGAAGTTCCTCTGTAATTCTATCCCTCTCCTCTTTATCCGTATCAGATAGGTTAGTGTAAAGCCTCTCCTCTACAAAGGATGTGTACATAATCAAGTTTCTCATATTCTGAATATTACCTTCTCCCCTTGTAGCCTTATTTATTTCTTCCTTAACCTGAACAATTATGTCGTTGTATATATTAACAAGATCCCTATTACCATCCTCAATCTTATATGGAAGGATAACCTTGTTAGCTATAATTGCAATTACTATTCCAAGAATAACATATGCTGCTCTGTGAAGAACTAAAGCTGTACTAAATCCACTGGACAGGGCTGCTGCTCCTAATGCTGAAAATGTAATAAATATCATTTCTCTTCCATAGTTGGTTTGGTAACTTGCTATATATCCTGAAAGCATAAGAAGTACTGGGTAAATTCCCTGGTTAGTTATTAGTGTAAACACTACAGTGAATACCACTAGCCCAATTAATGTACCAAACAATCTTTGCTTACTCTTCTTACTTCCTTGATGTTCAAATGGTTGAATAATAGCAAACATAGTAAACACAAGCCATTTACCATCTACAATATTAAAGTAGTTTACCATAAATACCGTTATGGTAATCATAATAGCACTTCTTAGAGCATATGACATCTTAAGACTTCTAAGCTTAAAATGTTTACGAAGCACAAATGTTGTCTTAAAGTTCTCTGGAATACTGCTCCTTCTAACATAACGCTTATACTTAAAGTCATCTACTTCAACTATTTCTTTAAGATTATGTTGTAAGAAATCCATATTTTCTAGAATTTCTTTAAAATGTCCCTTTAAATCCTCATTGTCTATAGTACTAATTTCCTCTGAGTAATGTTTAATAAAACTGTTTATTTTGTTAACACATCCCTCAATGTCCTGTTTCTTTTCTCTATCTACTGTAATGTAGGAAATACACTCCCTCATATCCCTAAGCATACCAATAACCATAGGGTTAAGTTCATTCTTATTACCATTTTGGTCAAAATAAATTCTATCAAGTAAAATAGTTGCTCTTTCAAGTCCTATAGTTAGGTTAAGACCTACCTTCCCCTCTATAGTTGTGTGGAAATATGATTCACGTGATTCGTTAATCTCCTTGCGCATAGACCTTATAAGTGCAATTGCACCAGCATCGTCATTTTGGTTGTATTCGCCGCCAAGGATTGAGTCTATCTTGTTAGTAATATTAGATACGATTCCTGGCATAATAGCCATAGATGACTTAGTAAGCCTATTACGATTAAAAATAAGCTGACTCGCCATAATAATAATAGCACCTACAAATAATGAAATCAGTCTTAATGGTAACTGTTCATATGAAACCGGGTAATAAAGCATAAATAAATATTGAAGTCCAAATCCTACAAATAGTGGAGACTTAAGATTGTAGGTAAATAAATATCCTGTAACAACCATAGCTATAAAGGTTGCTGGAATTCCAAGATACACGTTGTAATTAGTTATATAGGCAAGTATTCCCTGACCAACATTAATAACTGCAAAAATAACAAAAAATCTATAAATATTAGCTGTTAAATCACGCTGTAGTAATATAAGCAGTGCTGTTACCACAGTAACTCCTATAAGAGTATTTTCATCTCCGAAAATCGACTTAAACACTATAATAAAAAGAATAATACCAATAAACATTTTTGTTTTATCGTATACCTTCCTAAAACTCATCATGTCAGCTCCCTTCAAATATATAAATTTAGTCATAAGGATAATATTAACCCCTACCTAATAAAATATCAAATTAGCTATAGTTAGGATGGTAGTTAACATACCCCTCTTTACAAAGAATTATATACACACCGTTACGTACCTTTTAAACTTGCCCTTAGATAATATACATGAGGACTCGACATTAAATCCTGCTGAGAATATTATTGTGTCCATATTTTGGTTAGTTATAAGTACTAATCTCTTTGTTAGCTTTCTAGCACACTTAATTATACTTATCTGATCCTCCTCTGATATAGGATTAAAGTGCCCATATGGAAGATCTATAACGCTACAATCATAGAATCCCTGAAGATTAGTCATATCTCCAATAACCACATTAGGCTCATATCCGAAAAATTCTAGGTTAACCCTAGCCCTCTCTCCTATCATAGGATTAATTTCACATCCAGTATAATCAACTAGTAGGCTTGCTGCCTCAAGTAATACTGTTCCAATTCCGCAGCATGGATCAATTAGAGACTTAGAATAATCTCCACAGGTTGCTATGTTAACAAGGCTTCTTGCTACCTTATAATTAATGCTGTTTGAGTATGTACAGGGCTTCTTATCATGTATGTGCCATTGGTTATTATGGGGATGATATATTCCAAAAAACCAGGAGTCCATATAATAGGCTATTGCAAATTCTATCTTAGGCTTATATAAATTAGCCTCACCCTCAATAGCCATGCCTACCTCCTTAATAAGGGATAATCTTCTTGAGTATTCTACACTTGATAATGTTTTAAAATAATTAACCTTAAAATCCTCACACTTAAGTTCAAGATTCTTAATTCCCTGTATTAATTCATCAAATCCACTACACCTAAGAATAACCTCAATAGATTCCCTAATAAAAGGACTAGAACTAGGGTCTACCTCTTTACTTGAACAAAAAATCTTATCACTAATATTAACTCCAAAAATATATCTCATCTCCATAAGAGCAAATTCCATCTCATCTGGAGCGTAATTCATACTATATAAATAAAACTTATCTTCTTCCATAATCTCAACTCCTAAAAAATATTACCTTCATATATTAACACAATACACATAGATGTATTTAGTAAGGATAATCTGTTTTATAATATTTTAATTAAATAGCCATTGAAACGGAATAAAGGGCTATATTCTAAATATAACCCTTTATCTTTGCGTTTATTGATTATGGCGATATAATTTATAAAAGGAGGGGTGTTATGGGATTAAATATATTATGTGTAGGAATTGGTGGATTTATAGGTGCTATTTTAAGGTATTTAATATCAATAAAGGCAACTAAGGTATTTTCATATTCAATTCCCCTAGGAACATTAGCAGTTAATGTTATTGGTGGAATATTAATTGGATTCATACTAGAAATAAACAACAAATCCCCCTTAAATGAAGGTACTAAACTGTTTTTAACAACAGGAATACTTGGTGGATTAACTACATTTTCAACCTTTAGCTTTGAAACAATAAACCTAATACATGGCGGAGACTATCTATCAGGTGGATTAAATATAATTCTAAATGTAACCTTAAGTTTACTAGGAGTTGTTATAGGTAAATTCCTAGCCAAAACCATTCTTTAAAGTGTATATCTAAATTTAAAAACAGGTCACAGCATAGGGAATATCTACATTCCAAATTAGTTCTCTAATATCTAAAAGGCACAGATAATTAACTATCTGTGCCTTTTTTTATTTAAGGGTGATTTCAGTTTCCGTAACTGTTTCTCCATCTTGAATTTTAAGTTTCATTATGTCTCCTGACTTTTTCTTAAATAGAATTTCTTTAAATTCTACCATTGTTGTTACAGGAGCTCCGTCTGCTTCTATAATTATCTGACCTGGCTTAAGTATCTTCGCCGCAGGTCCCCTTGAATCTATTTCTGTTATGTAAATTCCTGTTTTCATGTCTATTTTGTAATAGCCTGCAACTTCCTTGTCAAAGCCTGATAGCCCTATGTATGGTGCCTTGTAGCTTCCTGTAGCAATTATGCTATCAAGTACTGGCTTGATTATGTTAATAGGTACTGCAAATCCTATACCCTCTGCTGAGCTAACCTTCGCTGTATTAATTCCTATAACTTGCCCCTTAATGTTAAGTAGTGGACCTCCACTGTTACCTGGATTAATTGATGCGTCTGTTTGGATTAAGTCCTCCATAAATACTCCACGCTCAATTTCAAGTGTTCTATTAACAGCACTAACAATACCTGATGTAACTGTTCTTTGGAATGTAAGTCCTAGTGGGTTTCCTATTGCTATAGCTGGCTCTCCAACTGTAATAACCTTAGAATCTCCAAGGCTAGCTGGTATAAGTCCTGTAGCTTCTATTTTAAGTACTGATAAATCAAGTGATGGGTCTGTCCATATAGCCACTGCCTTATGTTCTTTCCCATCATGTGTCATAACAGTAATACTTTTTGCCTTCATATCTGCAACATGGTTATTAGTTAGTATGTATCCTGTATCACTTACAATAACTCCTGACCCAACTCCAGGAACTTCCTTAGTTTGGTCAAACAAGTTTCTCTCTAAATTTACAGTAACAACCCCAACAACAGATGGACTAACCTTAGATGCTACCTGTGAAACATCTGTGGTAATCTTAACACTAGTAGTTTGGGTATTTGGCACTTCAGGTTTTGGTGTAGCTGACCCACTACCTGGGAACATACTTGCTGGAGCTAAAACTAAAACCATAAACGCCCCAATAACAGCTCCTATAACACCAACTGCAAAGTAACCGAAGAATGATCTTTCATTTCTTCCTTTAAAGTCGTTAAAATTCATATAACCCTCCTATAAAGTATAGATTTTGGTGGATTCATCTCTAGTTGCAACATCTAGGGAGAACTCCTTCCCAACCTCCACCCCCTCCATTTTAAGAACAGATACAACTGTTTCATGGGCAAGGCATGGGTAATTATTAGTATCACTTAAGTGTCCTAATAAAATATTCTTAACTTTAGAAGTTAAAACCTCAAGAATAGCTTTTCCTGCGTTTTCGTTAGATAGGTGACCCCTATCACTTAACACTCTTCTCTTAAGCTCATATGGATATGGTCCTACCTTAAGCATATCAACATCATGGTTAGACTCAATTAAGAATAGGTCCGAATCCTTAAGATTCTCCCTAATCGTATCTGTAACATAACCTATATCTGTGGCTATGGTAATCTTCTTACTGTCCTTAATAAAGCTATATCCAGAGGCCTCTGCAGCATCATGTGGTACTGCAAAAGGATTAACAGTAATATCTCCAATCTCAAATGCTCTACAATCAGAGAATACCTTAATGTTCTCATCTGAAATATTTCCAAGGGAGCTGTGCATAGCCTCCCATGTATTATTATTTGCATATATAGGAATATTATACCTCCTTGATAATATTCCTGCACCCTTAATATGGTCTGAGTGCTCATGTGTAATTACTATTCCATTAATTAAATTAGGATCTATATCTCTGCTTTTCATAGCAGTTTCTATTCTTTTTCCTGAAAGTCCTGCGTCTATTAATATTTTCGTCTTATCACTTGATACATATAGACAGTTTCCGCTACTTCCACTATATAATGAACAAAACTTCATCTAAGTTCTCCCCTCTTATGCTTGTCTACTCTTAGTTAATATTTATTATCATAGCATGTAGATAAATTCCAAACAAATACTTTTTAGCAAATTTCAATTTCCATTTAAAGCCTATTAACCTAGATAGGGTGTTAGTTGAAGTAATTTTTTAATGGAAGTATAATTGGTATTAACAGTTTATTAGTAGGATAATTTTATTTTGAGGAGGATACAAATGAGTATTTACGATGAAGCTCTTAAATTCCATGAAGAAAGTAGAGGTAAGCTTGAGGTTGTTCCTAGGGTTTCTATAGAAACTGCTGAGGATTTATCACTTGCATATACACCTGGGGTTGCACAACCTTGTCTTGAGATTGAACGTGATCCGTCACTTGCATATAAGTACACTAGAAAGTGGAACACTATTGCGGTTATTTCTGATGGTACAGCGGTTTTAGGACTTGGGGATATTGGCCCACTTGCTTCACTTCCAGTTATGGAGGGTAAGTCTATATTATTTAAGAAGTTTGGAGATGTTGATGCAATTCCTATACTTCTAGACACTAAAACAGTTAGTGAAATTGTTGATGCAATAGTGAAGATAGCTCCTACATTTGGAGGTATTAACCTTGAAGATATTTCTGCACCTAGATGCTTTGAAATAGAAAAGAAACTTAAAGAAAAGCTTAATATTCCTGTTTTCCATGATGATCAACACGGAACAGCTATAGTTACACTTGCTGCTGTTATTAATTCTATGAAGATTACAGGTAAGAATCTTTCTGATATGAAGATTATAGTTAATGGTGCTGGAGCAGCTGGAGTATCAATTACTAAGCTACTTCTTTCATCAGGAGCTAAGAATATTATACTTTGCGATAGAAGCGGTGCTATATCTAAGGAGCGTACGCTTACAGGATATAAGAAGGATATTGCTGCTATTACTAACCCTAACAATGAGTCAGGTGACCTTAAGACTGTTATGGTAGGTGCAGACATATTTGTTGGAGTATCCGCACCGAATACGGTTACCCCTGATATGGTCCGCTTAATGAATAGAGACCCAATAATATTTGCCATGGCAAACCCAGTACCTGAGATTTTCCCTGAGGATGCTAAAAAAGCCGGCGCTAGAATAATCGGAACAGGACGTTCAGACTTCCCGAACCAGATTAACAACGTTCTTGCTTTCCCTGGAATATTTAGAGGGGCACTAGATGCTGTTGCAAGTGACATTAATGAAGAAATGAAGGTTGCTGCTGCAGTTGCAATAGCCGAATCTGTAGCTGACCACGAATTACGTGAAGATTATATTATACCTAAGGCATTTGACCTATCTGTTCAAAAGAGGGTTGCAGAATATGTGTATAAAGCTGCAATTGAAAGTGGAGTAAGTAGATTATAAATTTATAAATTAATCCCCTGAGAATATAACTTTTCAGGGGATTTTAGTTATTTATTAAAATATTTCTCTCTTATTTTAAGTGCTACGTTTACAAGTAAAATAAGTACAGGAACCTATACCAACAGCCATAGCAATAAAAATCCATAGCGTTAAATACCTATCTAAAAAAGATAACTTCTTAGTTAAAGTTGACAGTTTATCCTCCCCCTTAATTAAATTTTTAATGTATTTATTCTATTTTTTAAGCTAATTACTTTCTCTTCTATTAACTTTGCTGTTTTAAGGAATTCTTCCTCTCCCTTACCTGTTGGGTCCTCTATTCCCCAATCTTCCATATAAACATTAGGAACAATAGGACACATAACGTTACATCCCATTTTAATTACAACATCTAAATCGGGTATATCATCTAGGGTCTTAGAATAATGATTCTTATCCATATCTACCCCATATAACTTTTTCATTATCTTAACCCCATCACTATTTATTCTGTCTACAACCTCAGTACCTGCAGAATAACTCTCAAAGCAGTCACTTGCTAATAACTTACCTAATGCCTCTGCCATCTGGGATCTACACGAATTATGTACACATATAAAACCAACCTTAATCATTAATACCCCTCCTAGCTACAACATCCACTATCTTTTTTACAAATACAATTATCCGTATCAGTTATTATATTCATAAGAAATAATGCTAACTTATTTGCATTATTTAAATTAAGTCTATAATAATTCCAAGTACCCTCTTTTCTAGTTAAAACCAATCCACATTCACTTAAAACCTTCATATGCTGTGATAGTGTTGGCTGTGTTAATTCAAAAAACTCAAGAAGCCCACATGCACACTTTTCCCCACATGAAAGCATATCAATTATTTTAAGCCTATTAGAATCTCCTAGTGCTTTAAATATCTTTGCATTTATATCATAATTATTATTCAAAGTATCACCTTATTTTTATATTACACAAATAAATATAAATACTTTTCTATATAAAATCGATACACTCCTTATATATTAAAGATATTAGTAGTTTAACATAGACACCTCTCTATATTAATACTCTAATTACATTTTATATTATCATATAATGAAATAGCATTAAGGTGATATATATTCCTAATCTATATATTTTTAAAAATAAGGTTTAAATATTAGTTTTTAGGCTATAATTATAGATATTAGATTATAGGAGATGATAACATGGACAAGCAGACTAAATGGGATTCTAGATACTTAGATAAGGATTTTTTACTAGAAGGCCCTGATAGGTTTTTAATAGATAGTTTATCTCTACTTTCTAAGGGAAGTGTGTTAGACCTAGCCTCAGGTGATGGTAGAAACTCTATATACCTTGCTAAGAATGGATTTAATGTTACTGCTGTTGATTTTTCAATTGAGGCACTTAAGAGACTTGAGAAGTTTGCTAATAATGAAGACATTACAGTAAAAACCGCTCTTTGTGATATTACAAACCCTAAGAAGCTTAGCTTTTTAGGTAAGTTTAATAATATATTAATTAGTCACTATAAGGTAGATGATAATATTTTACCTACACTAGAAAAAATGCTACATAGTGGAGGAAGTCTTATTTACTACACCTTTAATGAAGAACACCATAGGGCAACAGGATTTAATCATAGGTTCTGTCTTAAGAAGAATGAACTTAAAGATAAGCTTAACTTAACCCTTAGTAAATATGAATCTATTAAGGTTATAGGAGATAACTCCTCAATAGGGTATTTAGATGGATATATATTTACAAAATAACTTAAATTACCAATTATTAAGGATTAAGTTGACAACATTCGATTATTGTAATAACATGTAGTTACGGATAATCGTTATTACTTAACAAAATTATATTTTAGGGGAGATGGTATTAATGAAATCACTAAAAGGAACTCAAACAGCCAATAATCTAATGAAGGCTTTTGCTGGAGAATCACAGGCAAGAAACAGATACACTTTTTACTCAAAGGTTGCTAGAAAAGAAGGCTATGTTGAAGCAGCTAACTTATTCCAAGAGGTAGCAGATCAAGAATCACAACACGCTAAGATATTCTTTAAACATCTAGCTTCAGACCTTAATGGAGAAAGCGTTACTATCGAAGCTAATTTCCCAGTATCACTAACAGATTCTACAGCAGTTAATCTTAAGTCTGCATCAGATGGAGAAAACGAAGAATGGTCTGATTTATATCCTACATTTGCTAGAGTAGCAAGAGAGGAAGGCTTTGAAGCAGTAGCTAAGTCATTTGAAGAAATTTCAATTGCTGAAAAGTTCCATGAGGCGAGATTCATGCATCTTCTTAAAAATATTGAAGAGGGTACTACATTTCACAGAGACTCAGAAGTTATGTGGAAGTGCCAAAACTGTGGATACGTTCACTCAAGCGCTGACGCTCCAGAAGTATGCCCAGCTTGTGTACATCCACAAGGATTCTTCCAAGTATTCACTCTTAACTAAACACAAATAATCTTATAAGACATAATAGGGGCTTTTCAAATTGAATAAATTTGAAGAGCCCTTCGTTTTTGAGGTATTAATCCGATAAGATAGTGCAGCCTACTCTGACCGCGTCTGGGATTTTTCCAAGGGTCATACTATGCTGCACTATCTTATCATGAAACTTACCCCATAGATTGAAGGGAGTAAAATTTATTCTATTTAGTAAGGGGTGAGGGATAGATTTGGGGCTTTTTTGTAGAGTTACCCTTTAGGGTAATTAGCGTAGCTTAATTTACTTTGATTCTATGATTTTCTTCATCTACATCATAAAGCTTATCCTATCACTATAATATTCCTTAAACTTTACCCGAAGAGCAACCTCTTAGTTGGCAGTGTAAAATTCTATGAATTTCTTTCCTTTAGCCTTTAAGGTTACTTCTTTATTATCATGTGTAAATGTATGTGATTTTATATTTTCGTTGGTACTTATACCATAATAAACAAAATAGGTTTTCCCTTTAATATCTACTAATTCTACATCTGATGTTTCATCAATATCATTAGCTTCATAGGTTGTTATTTTCTGATATTTTAATTTTCCGTTATCTAAAATAGTATAATCTGCATATCCAAAATGGTTCACTTCCATACTGTCTTGCAAACTAAATGTTATAAATAATAGATTTCCCTTTGATTTCTCCATATGGATTTTAAAGTTACGTATTTCATTATTAAATAAACCATTACATACCTGTTTTATATTGTTATAAATCTGGTCTTTACTAATCTCATCTTTATGTGACTGGTATTTAAAATACTCTACTGTACCAAAAATTAATATTAATGCAGCAATTAAAATTACTATGCTTATTTTAGTAATTTTTTTCATATATACCTCCATAGAAGCCTTATTTATTTCTTGTTGTAATCTGGATCTGTAGTAAACACCTCTATGAAAGCTTTGCCCTTTCCTTCTAGGTTTTTATCTATTAATTTGTTTTCATATTCCATTTGAACTGTTTGGGCTTGGGTTTTTCCATTAGGGTTTATTCCGTAGTATACATAGTAGGGTTCCCCCTCTGTAAAACATAGATTTTTTTGTCCTGACATTTTATCTATGTTTTTGTCTTCAAATTGGTTAATTTCTGTTCCTTCACTTTTAAGCTTTCCACTGTCTAGTATTGTATAGGTTGCTCCTCCAAGGTAGTTCCATCCATCACCATTTTTAAAGGTACACATAACAAACAATTTATTCTTAACTACCTTCTCCATTACTATTTCAAGGTCAGTAATATTTTCTTTGCCAAGGAGTTTACATGATGCTAATATATCTTCTTTTATATGTGATTTTGGTATAGCCTTTGCCTCTCCATTGTATTTCATAAAGCTTAGAACCCCTAGAAATACTACTCCCATTATTAATAATCTTATTAGTCTTCTTTTTTCCATAACTTCCTCCTATCAAAAAAAGATGCTAACCCTAGGGTTAACATCTTTAGTATTGTATTAATTTATATTATTCATTAATTCTTTTAATGCTAGCTCCAAGTGCTGTAAGCTTATCTTCTATATGCTCATATCCTCTATCAACATGTACAAGATTTGTTACCTTAGTTGTTCCACTAGCCACAAGTCCTGCAACTACCATTGCAGCTCCTGCTCTAAGGTCAGTAGCTTCAACTTCTGCTCCAGTAAGCCCTTCAACACCAGTTATCTTAGCTATTTTGCCGTCAACTTCTCCAATAGCTCCCATTTTTTGAAGCTCACCAATATGTCTAAATCTACCTTCCCAGATGCTTTCATTAATAGTACTTACACCTTCTGAAACAGCAAGTAGTGTAGACATTGGTTGTTGTAAATCTGTTGGGAATCCTGGGTATGGAAGTGTTTTAAGGTTAATACTCTTAGGTCTTCCCTCACAGGTAACTCTAACTGAGTCTTCCCCCTCTTCAACATTAATACCCATTTCTAGAAGCTTAGCTGTAATTGACTCTAGGTGCTTTGGAATAACGTTCTCAACTGTAACATCTCCCTTAGTAATAGCTCCTACTATCATATAAGTTCCCGCTTCTATTTGGTCTGGAATAACAGAATAGTCGCTAGCAACTATCTTGTCCACTCCCTTTATTTTAATAACATCAGTTCCTGCACCCTTAACGTTTGCTCCCATTGAATTAAGGAAGTTAGCAACGTCAACAATGTGAGGTTCCTTAGCTGCATTTTCAATAATTGTAGTACCCTCTGCCTTAGTAGCAGCAAGCATAATATTAATAGTAGCTCCAACTGAAACAACATCAAGGTAGATATTTGCTCCTCTAAGTCCATTTTCAGTATATGCCTTAATTACTCCATCTTCTACTGTTACAGTAGCTCCCATTGCTTCAAATCCCTTAATATGCTGATCTATTGGTCTTGTACCAATATTACATCCTCCTGGGAAAACAACTTCTGCTTTTCCAAACTTTGAAAGTAGAGCTCCAATAAGATAATAAGAAGCTCTCATTCTCTTAACTTCATCTCTAAGTGCAAGATGGGACTTAATACCTGATGGATCTATCTTCATAGTTCCAGGGGCTCTCTCAACAGTAGCTCCTAAATTTCCAATTATCTGCTCTAAACAATTTATATCTTCTATATTAGGTAGGTTATCAATTGTACACGTTCCACTATCTGCAAGTATAGCAGCTGGTAGTATCGCCACTGCAGCATTTTTGGCTCCACTGACCTTAACTTTACCAACTAGCTTTCTTCCACCTTCAATAAGTAATTTCTCCATATTGTACCCATCCTTTTCTATTCTAGCCTAAGTAAATTAGACGTAATCTTCGCATTTTATTACTATACATAACTATACTTTGTTATTATAACATTTAATATTCCTTAATTAAACCTATATTTTCGCTTTTTTCTATGGCATATCTTTACAACATTCATATTTTCTTAATAGTTTTTTTTGATAAAAACTATTGAAAAAACTTATAATATAGTAGATAATGGTTGAGGGGTGATATAATTTGGATTTTAAACAAATAGAAGCGTTTGTAAATGTAGCTAAATACAAAAGTTTCTCAAAGGCAGCAGATGCTATTTACCTGTCACAACCAACCATTAGCGCACATATTGCGTCACTAGAACAGGAATTAGCTATAACACTATTCGATCGTAATGGTAAGGACATAAGACTTACCCACGGCGGATCATTATTTTTAGAATATGCTATTAATCTTATTAACATTAGAAATACTGCAATAACTAATCTTGCAGACTATAATAATAAAATTGCTGGAAAACTTACTGTCGCCTCAAGTACAGCACCATGTAGATTTATTTTACCTAAATTAGTTAGTACATTTAGAAGGTCACATGGAGATGTAACTTTTGACATCAAAGAAGAAAGCACAAAAAACGTTGTTGATATGATAATTGGCGGGGAATCTGAAATAGGTATAGTAGGTGAAGTCATTAAAGATGCTAGACTTAAGTATACAAAAATTTCAGATGACAACTTAGTACTTGTAAGTAATTGCGACTCTTTACCTAGCGATTTAGAGCTAGATGATTTATATAGCGAAGTATTTGTTCTTCGTGAAAAAGGTTCAGCTACTAGAAGTACTTTCGAATCAGCACTTGAAGCTAATGGACATACTCCAAACAAGCTTAAAGTATTAGCTGAGGTAAGCTCACTAGAAGCTGTTATCCAATTTGTAAAAAACGGAACTGGAATATCAGTTGTATCAGAACTTGCATGCGAAGATTATATAGCATCAGGTTTAATTAAGAAACATACTGTAAAAGGATTAGATATATCAAGGGATATTTATGCTATTGTTCATAACAAGAGAACATTATCCCCTGCATCTAAGGCGTTTTACAAACATATAACAAACGAAGAATAAAACACGCTTAAGGGTGTCTCCAATTTTAATTGGGGGCACTCTTTTTTTGGAGTTTGTAATATGTAATGGGTATTTAAAATTTTGTGCCTTAGACTTTCTTGGAGGAATCCAAAACGCGGTCTGCCTAGGATACAATACCTTATCTATACGAAACTTAAACAAAGCACCTGCTATTACTTCTAATGCCTAAACCAAACTTAAAAAGGCCCTTAGAATTTTATTCTAAGAGCCCTACACTTTATTTTTCTTTTTCTTTAAGAATTTTATCAAGTATTACTATACCCTTTCCTTGGGTATGTTTATTTTCGCCTATGCTTTTTGTGCCAAGGCTTAGAATTGAGCGTATGTCTTTCGGAGTTAAGTCTCCGTAGCGCTCTATTATAAGTGCACATATTCCAGCTATAATTGCAGCTGATATACTTGTGCCACTCATATTCATAACTCCTATTGATTCTTTTTCTAATATTTTATCCTTAGGTAGATATAGTACATCTGATTTTAAACTAACTATAGAGTCACTTAATGATACTATGTCAGGTTTAGTATAATCACTTTTCGTTGGTCCCCTAGATGAATACTCACATATTTTAAATTCGTTATCTACTATTTTACATCCACCAACTGTTATTACCTCTTTATATATTCCTGGTTGGCCAATACTAAATGAGGTTGGTCCATTGTTTCCTGATGGGCATATAATTGTAATATTTTTAGAATGAAGATAACATATTGTATCATATAATGGATTCACCCTAAGGTCTGGCATATCCTTGATTTCAAAGGGTAATAATAATACCTTCATGTCAGGTGTTGATGCGTAAATATCCTCTATACCCTTAAGTATGTTCGACAAGTATCCTTTTCCGATTTTATCAAATGCCTTAGCTACTGATAGCTTAGCATCTGGAGCTATTCCTCTTGCATAATCAAAGTTCGATGCAATAACTCCACTTAAATATGTTCCGTGTCCAAAGTCGTCATAGGGCTTATCTCCTCCCCCTATAACGTCTTTAAAGTATTTAATAGTATCCTGCTTCTGGGTTAGTCCCTTGTGGGGGTAGATTCCACTATCAACAATTCCTATAGTTACATCTCGTCCACTTATGTTAAAACTTCTGCTAACATCTATGGCCAAAGCCTTTCCTGCCTTATGCATGCAAAGACTTCCCTTATGATCATAATACAAGGATTTTACCTCAGGCAAAGTACTAATCTTATCTATAGAAGTAACAGGCACAGCTGCACTAATCGTCTTAGTTATTACATATTCATGTGTAACAACAGCTCCTGCATAACGTAACTTCGTCTTTATATTTTTAAGATCCCCCTTATAACATATTAAAACAGGCAGTTTTACTCTAGCACCTGTCTTCGCTAGGGGCTTTAAATATGGGTCTATTTTCTTTTTTAAATTAAAGGGCCACATACATACCACCTATATATTGATGCAATATATATTATATGCTAAGAAAATATTTATGTTACATGCCCTATTCTAATTTAAGTGAAAGACCCCCTGTTAATATATCCTCACATAATATAAAATTGTCTCCAATTTTATATTCTATTTTATTGTCTTCCTTAGTAGTAATAATTTTTTGACCTTTACTTTTTTCTAGGAAAACCCCATCATTAAGCACTCCAATAGGACATTTGTCATGATAAAAGTAAACCTCAGTTATAGGCTGAGTAAACCCCTCCATAGTTTTTATAACAACAGTTACGCTACGCTTCCCTAATGTATCAAAGGTGTATTTATAAACCAGTGGATTATGTAAATAAAAATACACTAGAAATACAATACTAAATGTAATTACAACCTTCGGAATTATTGTTGTTACCTTCCTGTGAAATAAGAATAATAAGCATATTAATGACGTATATAGAATAAACTTAGAAATTTCAAAAACCGTAATATTATATATATCAAAATTATATAAAAAAACCATTACTATTGCTGCAAAGAAAATATAATAAAGATAGCTCCATTTTAACCTTATAATGTGTAGCACCTCCCAAATAAATTACACAAACCAAAATATCCTTATTAATATTATCGAAAATAATTTCAAATTTCCACTATATAATTATAAAAATTAACAATAAATATAGTTTTTTATAATAAAAGAATCAATTTACATAAAAATAAGCCTAAAAAGGCTCCCAGTATAATTTAATTATGGATTTTGTACAACTAATCTAATGGTGTGCTATTTGGCTTATTATCTAAATAACCCTTATATTAAGTTATGAAAATCAAACTAATTCGTTAAAAAAGTGTGCCTAAAAAGGCACACTTTCAAATTGTTTACAAATGGGTTTTATAACAGGCCGTACACTTTGTTAACAGCCTGAAAATATATTTATCTTTCTACTAACTTCATAGGGTCAATACTAACTCCATTAGATCTAATTTCAAAGTGTAAATGGGGTCCTGTTGATCTACCCGTATTCCCTGACTTTGCAATAATTTGACCCTTATGAACCTTCTCTCCTGCCTTAACTGTTAAAGCGCTATTATGGGCATACAGGGTCTCATACCCTCCTACATGCTTAACAATAACACACTTACCAAAGGTACCCTTATCTCCAGAAAAAGTAACTTCTCCACCCTCTGAGGCTACAACAGGCTGACCAACATTAGCTGCTATATCAACTCCCTTGTGACTCTTACCCCATCTAGCACCAAAATATGATGAGAATGGACCTTTAGTAGGTACCATAAATATAGGATTTTTAGAGTTTACTCCCTTAACAACAACCTCTTCAACCGGCTTCTTACTAACAGCATCCTTTGTTACTAAGGTCTGTTCTAAGGTGTCTCCCCTATATGTATATTCAGAGACAATAACCCTCTGACCATCTTGCCCCTTCTGAAGAACCTTAGTCTCAGAAGGCTTCATAGCTGAACTCTTTAAAACCCTAGTCCCATAATTAATAACCTTAACTTCCTTCTTAGAAGTGGTCTTAACCTCAAGCTTTGCAGTTTCTATAAGTCTTTCTACCTGTTCACGTCTAGCCTCCTCACTACTAGGTGAAGGCTCCTTGTATACCTTAGTAGAGGCTGGTTTATTCTTATCAATACTATCCTTTCTAGCTATGTATTCTTCAAGGCTATTAAAATTTAGTCTTGAAACAATAGAG
Source organism: Clostridium sp. (assembly GCF_036639235.1). GTDB lineage: Bacteria > Bacillota > Clostridia > Clostridiales > Caloramatoraceae > Clostridium_AB. Next base: position 14,605 of record NZ_JAVWJB010000014.1, on the reverse strand, counting down.
TTAACCCTCTTATAAGTGTCATGGTCCATATTCATAATAAAGACCATAGCAAAAACAGTAACAAACAGTGCGATTAAAGCAATTAGCTTCTCAAAAATTCCTACACCGCTTCTCCCTCTTCTACTTGCCATATAGTACATCACCTTTCATCTTAGTGTATAAATAGTATTTTCCCCAAAAATTTGATAATTATTACATAAAATAAAAATAAAAACTAAATAAACATTAAATTATTAAAAAGTAAAATTAACTAGCACCCTCCATTACTTTATATAGAGTAATACCATGTCTTTGGGAAACACTACTTTTAAAAGGTTTTTATACTCACTGTTTTTTTCCTTTATTTATATTTGCTTTTAACATACAATATATATTAAGAAGTCATAGATTTTTTATGGCTATAAATTATATTGCAAATTAATTTTTAGGGGGTATCTTTATGACTAGAAAAGACGCTATTATTCTTGGAGTTATAACAATTCTAGCTTCTGCATTTATGTTCTGTTACTTTTCAGGATTTAACAAGGAATTTATTCTTTGGTCAATTGCGGCTACAGCACTAACTCTTGGTGCATTTGGATTTGTTGCTTATAAAAAGGGTATATTCTCAAACCCTAACAAGAAAAAATAATTCAACAAACAACAAATTAACAAATAAGGAATATATGGTTATTACTATATATTTACATAATTATTGAGTGTGTTAATTTGATTTGTTATAATGTATACAGCCTTTAATTTTTAAAGTGAATTAGGATGTGATTACATGTCAAATATAAAAATTAGCTTAAAGTCACCAGGGTTTACACCTGTTGATAATACTTTCATAGATAATTACTTAAAGGATATACGTGGAGACTTTCTAAAGGTATATCTTTTTTGTTTAAGACAAGGCTTTGCAGAAAGACAGGTTAACACCTCCTATATTGCATCATGCCTTAATATGCTTGAAACAGATGTATATAGAGCATTTGAAGAACTGAATAATCTTGGGCTATTAACCCTTGAAAACACAGGTCATATTGAAGTCAACTCACTTTCGCAAAAACGTGATACTGAGATACCCTTCGATAATAGGCTTCGTGACATGCTACTTGAAATTGAACAAGCCCTTGGCCGTTCACTTTCATTTAGAGATGTAGATATATTTAAATCTATTCTTTCAGATTACTCACTAAGTCCCGAGGTTATAACCATACTTGTTGAGTACTGCATCTCTAAGAATAAGCCAGATACTAGATATATGGAAAAAGTGGCACTTGGATGGCATGAAGCAGGGGTTAGAACCCCAGATGATGCTATTAAGCTTATTGCTGATTACGATAAGAAGTGGAACAAATACAGAGAAATACTTGGTTTCCTTGGAAAAACAGGAGCTGATGTTACGAAGCCTCAAGAAGATATGTTTAATAAGTGGATTTATGTATATAAATTCCCTAGTGAAGTTATCTTTAAGGCCTGTGAACTATGTATCCTTAAAACCAATGGAACAAACCTTAACTATATAGATAAGATCCTTGCAGATTGGCATAAAAAGGGAGTTAAAACCTCATTAGATGTTGATGCCCATAAACAAAAAGGATTTGTTAAATCTCCTTCTCCTGCCTTTGAGCCGCTTAAGAAGGATGAGTATAGCCACGATATGGCAAAAATAAGAAAACAACTTTTAGGGTTAGGTGATGATTAATGAAGTCTATTGCAGGTGAAATACTAGAAGAATATGAAGCTTTAAGAAACAAACACAAGGATATTCAAACCCAAAGAACAGAGGAAGTATATTCTAAGGCTCCTGTTATCCGTGAAATTGATAGAAAAATTGTTGCTACTGGCTTTGAAATAGCAAGTAATATATTTAAGCTGTCTAAGGAGGGTATAGACCCTGAGGAGTATATATCATATAAGAAGGCTGAAATTGAATCACTAAAAAGAGAGAGGGCAGTTCTACTTACAGAAAAAGGCTACTCCCCAAACTATCTTGACCTTGAATTTACATGTGAAACTTGTAAGGACACAGGTTATGTAGGGGAGAAAAAGTGTAACTGCTTTAAACAAAAACTTATTAATAAATACTTTAAACAATCAAACATTACAAATGTTATTCAAAGAGAAAACTTTAATACATTTAGTATAGATTTTTATAGTACAGTAAAAAGTGAAACATACGGTAAATCACCTAGGGATAATATGATGGTTATTTTCCCAAAATGCGTTGATTACTGTGAAACATTTAATTCTATAGATACTAACCTTTTATTCACTGGCAGTACAGGTCTTGGAAAAACATTCCTATGTAATTGTATATCCCGTGAAATACTTAGAAAAGGTAAAAGTGTTGTTTATAACACAGCCTCTTCACTTATAGATATTATTAGAAATATTAAGTATTCAGATGAAGATAAGTCAAAACTAGATTATATTATGAACTGCGATTTATTAATTATAGATGATCTTGGAACTGAGAATATAACCCAATCCTCCCAGGGAGAGATATTTAACATACTAAACGAAAGACTTCTTCTTCGTAAAAAAGTTATAATTTCAACTAATTTAAGTCTTGAGGAGCTTCAAATGAAGTATCATCCAAGAATAGTATCTAGAATAGTTGGTAGCTTTGATATATGCGAATTCTTTGGTGAAGATATTAGAATAATTCAAAATTCCCATAAGGTTAAATAAAAAAGGGATGGTATCCATCCCCTTTTTTTTAGCTTTTATTTGTTATATGAAGCGTAGTTCTTCTTTGAATAACAACTTGATTTTCCACTTTTGCTTCCACATGAATTATTTGATCCACATGAATTTTTTACTACATGTCCATTACTTGGTGGGCAGCAATGTGCTCCTTGCATAGGCTTATCCCAGCAATCATATCCACCATAATAATCATCCTCTATATGGTATCCTCCACACTCATCTTCGTAGCAAACCTCACACTCACATTGAGTATATGGTCTAATTTCTGGATTATATTCTGGACAAGGGTTGTAACCTCCTCCCCCATTTCCTCCAGGTCCTCCAGGTCCTCCGTAGCAAGCACCGCAATTTCCACCTCTAGTATCTATAACTGTTTCCTTACCAGTAACAGCTCTATTAACAATTATTTTATAGCATTCATTTTGATTTTCACAAATATCAAATTGATAGAAACCTTCACAGTCAGTAATTGTGTGTGCTACACCTTGATAGAACTTTCTTCCCTTATCACAAACAACTCTAACAAGTTTTACTAAACTATTTGCTATTGGCTCACCTTTACAATTTAAAACTTGTCCCCAAAGTCTCTTAGATCTAAATTCCTCAACTCTAACATCTGCTCTGATTTCAGCACTCTTATCACACTTGTCTAGACAGATATCAATTGAATTTCCTAATACACCTGAGTTATTAAATTTTTTCATTTTAAAATCCCCCTATATAATTTATTTATTAGCTAACAGTTGCAACTACTAAAAATGCCATATTAACAGTTGCCCCTCTCGGATCAACCATATCAACATCAACATTTTCTAGTATGGAACTAACTTCAATATTAGTGTTTTTCACATAATCTGAAGGTAACATTATAAAGGTACTAAAAGGCATATAACAATGGGTTGAGTGTATAGCCTGATCGACTACATCCGCTGTATATTCAATGCTTATATTAATACAGCCATGAATAACTAACTTATTTCCACTTAGCTGTTGTCCTTCATTTGATACTGACTTAACAGTGTTAATAACATAGCTATCATCGATAACTATATCTACAACAACATCATTTACTTCTTCAATATCTGGTTTTTCACATGGAACCTGACAGTATTTGTCTAGAACTAACTGCTTAAAAGCTGAAATTGCTGCCTTAACTTTATAGCAATCTCTGTTACTTTCTTTTGTACCTGTGACCCTATTCGGCAACACGTAGTTAAATATAGCATAGGCACAATTTTCAATATAACCTGAACATGACCCTGACTCTACTATAACTTCATATACTACTGTTGTTTTTCCGCCTGGCTCTAGTGAACCTATATTTAAACCTAACTCTAGATCTGCATCTTGAACCACTACTCCATTTACTTTTAAGCTATCCTCTACAAACTGTACAGAATCGGACATAATATCCTTTAATACTATGTTAACCGCCTCTACTGTTCCTTTGTTTTCCACCTCTATTTTATATACTATTGTATCTCCCTTTTGAACTTCTTCCTTGTCTGCCATTTTATCAACATAAAGTTCTGCACTCTCTACTAATATACTGTTAATATTAGTTTCCTTAGTGTCTATTTTAGTTAACCCATCCTCTGGGTCAACATAGGTAAATGTTACTGTTGCTTGATTATTTACAGTTTCACCAGCTTTAGATACAATTCTTGCTTTAAAAGTTAAATACTTTGTAGCTCCTACTCCAACTGTGCCTATATTAACTCCCTTTAGTATGCTTTCACCTAATAATTTAAATCCATCAATTTCAACACTATCTTCAATAAAATCAATATCTGGACTTAGTAGGTCCTTTACTGTTACATCGTTTATAATTACACCAGTAGTATTTTGAATCTTAATAGTATAGGTAGCTATGTTGCCAACTATTATTTGATCCACATTTGAATACTTACTTAAACCTAGTGGTCCAATCATATCTACTCCTCCTATTAAATCTTTTCAACGTTTACAAATAACATTACACATTTGTGAACATGCCTTTCATCTAACATTCTTGCCTCTACACATTCTACATAAGGAACTACGTTTAATTTATTTCTCTTAATTAAATCGCAGGTTCTTTCCCCATCAATTGTTTCAGGTAATATTACAAATAGACTTTTTACATTTTCATAATGAGCAGCATGTACTGGTTGAGTACATCTATCTGCAACATAAGTTAATTTTTCTTTAATTCTTAACTTTACAATAAGCTTATACCCAGTTAAATTTTGTCCTTCGTTTGAAATTCCCTTTTCTGTTTCTATAAGCTTAATACTTTCAACATTAACACTTACTAGAGCCTTTAGTACCCTTTCCATATCAGGCTTTTGATCTGGAATAGTTAGTATTTCATTTATGATCTCTTCTTTAAAGTATTTAACATTCTGTGGTAAGGACTGATTTGGTGAATAATCTTGTCTAAAAGACATGTTACCTTCCCCCTTTTAACAAATATCTGCCATAGTTAATAGTGTTACGTTTCCAAATAAACATCTACAATCTTGTTGTCTTACATATATATCTTCAACATATATCTCTGGAGTAACTATGCTAAGACCTCTAAAATCCTTAGGCATTACTATATACTCACAAAATGGTATTATTACATGAAAACTATGCATACTTTGTTCTTCTTCTAGTGCTACATATACAACCTTTACTGTTATATCTCCCATAACTAGTAATTTGTATCCTGTAACTTCTTGACCTTCCACTGAAACACCAGTTGGAGTTTTAACTACTTTATACTTTACAATTTCCTTGTCTACTACAACCTTAACAACCTGCTCTATATCTGGCTTTTGAGGAGGTACACATAAGTTAACATCAATTGTTGATTGCTTAAAACTTGTGCTTTCTTTCATAAAGCAGCTATTAGGTTCATAAATATCTATTCCCTTGTACTCTATAAGGTCCCTAATAAAATTATCCATGTCTTTTCCTCCCATATATAAAATTAGTTATTTTTAATTTGAGGGGGGATATCCCCCTCAAATAAGCTATTTAGCTTTTCCAACTAACAACAACATAACACTTGCAGAAATAGTTCTTTCATCAATCATATCCACATCAACTTTTTCTATAATAGATGAAACATCAATATATTGACCTATTTCATAATTTTTTGGCATTATTATAAACTGGCTAAATGGAACTTCAAAGTGAGCTGAGTGTATAGCCTGATCCATAACACATGCTGTATATTCTAAACTTATCTTTAATCTACCGTGGACAATTAATTTATATCCACTTAGTACTTGACCTTCATTTGAAGTTATTACAGGTGTATTTATTACATAGCTGTCATCAATAATAACATCTACAACAATATCATCTGCACTTTCCATATCTGGTTTTTGACATGGTATTGTAAATAACTTATCAATAGACATTTGCTTAAATGTTGATATATTAAGCTCTACTCTAGCTGTTACCTTATCAGTTACTCCTTCACCAAAAGTTTTATCTGATAGTACATATTCATAAGTTGCATATGCAAGGTTATCTCCATATCCACTACATGATCCACTTACAACCTTAGCTTGATACTCAATAATTACTTCTTCTCCAACCCCAATTGTGCCTATATTAACTCCATCATCAATTGATTGTGCGTTAACCTTTACTCCATTTATCTTTAAGCTGTCTGGAACATACTCTAGACTACTTGGCACTTCATCATAGAATACTACGTTAACAAGTTCTGTATCTCCAGTATTAACCAAACTCACCTTGTAATTTATAGTGTCTCCTAAGGATACAACACTCTTATCTGCTACTTTTGATATAGTTAGCTGTGGTTTTTCTAAAATTATAGTTACTTCATTACTATTAGTTTGCTCAACTCTTTCTTCACCATCAGGTGTAATTTTAAATGTGAATACTCCTGTTGATATATTCTTTACTTCAGAATTTGTTTTGTTAACTATTTTAGCTTCAAAAGTAACTACCTTTGTTTGTCCAACCGCAAGGGATCCAATGCTAAATCCTGTTAAAATGTTATAGTCAGGATATGGGAATCCATCTACCTTAACTGTTCCCTCTACAAAGTTTAAGTCTGGCTCTAGTAAATCTTTAACAACTACGTCATCAAGATTTACTTCCCCAGTATTTGTAGCTACAATTGTATAAGTTATAACATCTCCAACTGCAGCAACATCTTTACTTGCTGACTTAACAAGAGTTAACTCTGGTATAACATTATCTATTACAACTTCATTAGATATAGTTTCCTTGCTAACAGGTGGCTTTGTAGGGTCTACTGTATAGGAGTATATAGCCTTAGCAGTATTTGTTATAGGGTCTGGCGCATTGTCAAGAACAACTACCTTAAACTGAATAGTTACAGTTTCCCCTGGTAGAACTTGACCTACATTAATTCCTACCCCTGGATCTTCTAGTGGTTTATTTACACCGTCTATAATAACGCTTCCAGCAACAAATTCTACTCCAACTGGTAAAACATCACTTAATACTAAATTAATTGGTGTATTACCTGTATTCTTAGCACTAACTGTATACGTTATAATATCTCCAGGTGTAGTTACCTCTTTGTTTGCACTCTTAATTAGATTTTCAGGTAGTATTTCTCCATGAAGTATATTAACTACTGTTTCATTTGAAGTACTACTTGCATTAACTGGTGGCTTTGCAGGGTCTACTATATAGTTAAACTCTGTAGATGCTGTATTTAAAACAACATCACTTTCAGGAACAGATACAACTAAAACCTCAAACTCTACTATTACTGTTTGCCCTGGATTAATATTACCAATTGGTACTCCAGACTCTGGGTTAGCCCCTGGACTTGGAACCCCATCAATAGTAACTGTACCTGGTACAAAGCTTGTGTCTGCCTGTAGAGCATCTGTAAATACAACATTATTAGCTACAGTATTACCTGTATTAGTTATACTAACTGTATATTTAATCGTATCTCCTAAATCCTTAAATTGATTATCTACAGATTTCACCATTACTAATGCAGCAGTATTTATTTGAGTTTCAACAGTATTAGTAACAGCTGGCTCTCCCACAACTGGTTGCCCTGTTGGGTCAACTATAAAGTCGTAGTTAATAACCCCTGTGTTTTGCACTGGATTAGTTGTTGGTACAACATCCCCAACCAAGACACTAAACTCAACTATAATAGTTTGACCTGGGTCTATATCTGGTAAATCCATACTTGGATCTGGATTCGCTCCTGGAACTGGAACTCCATCTATTAACACACTACCTGCTACAAATGTTGTTCCATCTGGTATTAGATCTGATAACACTACATTTTCCGCCTTTACATTCCCTTGATTAGTAATAGCTATTGTATACTTTATTGTCTCCCCTAGGTCAGCATATGCCTTATCTACAGATTTCACCGCTACAAGTTTTGCAATTCTAACCTCTGTAAATACTTCATTAGAGAAAACTGTTGGAGCTATAAATGGAGCAGTATCTTCTGGATCAACAAAGTATCCATAGTCTACTTCACTTATATTTGGTATTGGATTAGGTGTTGGCACAGCTCCGTTAACTTGAACCTGGAAGGTTACTACTGCAATACCTCCTGGCGGTATATTAGGAACTGGTACTCCTACACTAGGATCTCCCCCTGGAACCAATACTCCATTTACAAATACACTATTTGGTACAAGTGTAGTACCTGCTGGTATAGGATCTGTAAATACTACATTTACTGCATTTACATTTCCAGTATTCCTAATAGTACTTGTATAAGTTATAACCCCGTTTACTCCTACAAATTCTTTATTAGTAGTTTTTGTAACATCTAAAACAGCTATATTAACTTGTGTGGTTACGCTATTTGAGCTGTCACTTCCACCTACAGGTGGCTGAGCCGGATCTACTAAATAGGTGTAGTCTGCACTAGCTTGATTTACTAATGGATTAGGATCTGGAAGAGTATCTCCTATTAGAACCTTAAAGGTTACTGTTACAGTTCCTCCTGCAGGTATATTTCCAAGATTAATTCCAACATTAGGGTCTGCTCCTGGTGTTGCTACAGCATTTATAGTTACACTTCCAGGTGCAAATGTTGTTCCACTTGGCACAATATCAGTTAAAACAACCCCTAAAGCTGTGGTATTTCCTGTGTTAGTTACGCTAATAGTATATTCTATTTCATCTCCTGGCTTTGCATAAGATTTATCTACACTCTTAACAATATCTAAACTTGCGTTACTTACAGTTGTCTCCACAACATTAGAATCTGGACTAGTAGCAGATGTTGTACCTCCTGCTGGGTCAACCCTATATTCATACTGTGCAAATCCACTATTTAAGAATGGATTCGGAACCGGGAAGGTATTACCTACTAAAACCTTAAATGTTACTACAACACTTGCTCCTGGAGCTATTGTTCCAACATTTACCCCAACACTAGGATCTTCTCCTGGCTGTGGTACTCCCCCTACCGTTACACTTCCTGGTACAAATGTTGTTCCACTTGGTATAGAGTCTATTAATGTTACATTTTCAGCATCAACATTACCTGTATTAGTTATAGTTAGAGTATATTCAACCTCTTCACCAAAGTCTGCATACGCCTTATCTACAGCCTTTTCAACTGTTATATCAGCATAGTTAACAGTAGTAAATACTGTATTACTATCAATTGGTCCTTCAGTAATGTCAGGCCCTGCTGGATCTATTCTATAATCAAATACTATACTTGCAGTATTTGGTATTGGGTTTGGATCTGGTACTACATCCCCTATTAATACCTCAAAAGTTACAATCTTAATTTGAGATGGTGAAACTCCACCAATGTTATATCCTAGAGACGGATCTGCACCAATTTGTGGTACTCCATCAACAGTTAAGCTATCTGCTACAAATGTTGTTCCACTTGGAATAATATCCGTTAAGATCACATCTGTTGCATCTGTATTTCCTGTATTTTCTACTATGATTGTATAAGTTAATACATCTCCCCTATTAGCAAACTGAGTATTAACTTGCTTAGATATTACAACGCTTACTAACTTAACAAGAGTTGTAACTTCATTAGATGGAGTAGTTGGTCCATCAATAGGATCAAGGTCTGGGTCTGTTCTAAACTGGTAATCTACACTTGCACCGTTAATAATAGGATTTGGTACTGGTAAAACGTCCCCTACTTGAACCTCAAAAGTTATTGTTCGTGGAACACCTGGTGACACTGTTCCTATATTAACTCCCGTTTCAATGTTTTCTCCTGGTGCCGGTACTCCATCAACAATTACACTACCTGGTATAAATGTTGTACCACTTGGAACTATATCTGTAATAGTTACATCAAGGGCATCTGTATTACCTGTGTTATTCACAGTAATTGTATATAATAGGGTATCTCCTACTTCTACAAATGCTTTATCTACAGCCTTTGTAACTTCTAAAGTAGCAACATCTCCCTGTTCAATTACTAGAGTTTCTACCGTATTACTTGTTTCAGTTGGTGCTGTAACAAGCGGTCCAGTAGGATCTACCTGATATTGATAATCTACAAATGCACTATTTAGCATTGGATTCTGCGCAGGTAATACAAGTGGAGCTGTAACCTGGAATACTACTACTACAGTTGCTCCTGGCGCAATATTAGGAAGACTTATGCCAGTTGCAGGATCTGCCCCTGGAGCTGGAACCCCATCAATTATTACACTACCTGGTACAAAAGTACTATCAGGTGGAATAATGTCAGTTACAACTGTATTTTGAGAATCAACATTTCCAGTGTTAGTTATATTAACTGTATAGGTTATTACATCTCCTAGGGTTACTACTCCTAAATCAACCGCCTTAGTTATATCAAGCTGTGCATGATTTACTTGAGTTGTAACTACATTAGATTGACTTGGTACTGCTGTTACTGGTGTACCTAATGGGTCTACTAAATAGTCATAATACGTTATACTACTATTTGGTATTGGATTAGGAACCGGATTTGCATCATTAACTGTAACTTGGAAGGTAACAGTTACCACTCCTCCAACTGGTATATCAGGTAATGGGAACGGAACTGATGGGTCAAGTCCTGGTTGTGGTGCCCCATTAATTGTTACACTACCTGGTACTAGTGTTGTTCCTGCTGGTATTAAGTCCTCAAACTCAACATTAATAGCAGTTGTACTTCCTACATTTTCTATATCAACTGAGTAAGTTATTACTTCACCCCAGTCAGCAAAATCCTTATCAACACTCTTTGTAGATACTAAAATAGCCCTATTTACTAAGGTCTCAACAGTATTTGAAGTAGATGTTGGTGCAATTACTGGTGGTGTACCTGGCTCTACTACATACTCATAATCTGCACTTGATGTGTTTTCAATTGGGTTAGGAGTTGGTATAGCACTATCTACTATTACATTAAACGAAACTGTTACTGAACCTCCTGCAGGTATGGTTCCTATATTTACTCCTACCTGTGGGTCTGCCCCTGGTTGAGGAACTCCTCCAACAATAACACTACCTGGAACAAATGTTGTTCCACTTGGTATTGAGTCAGTAAATACCACATTTTCTGCATCCGTATTTCCAACATTAGTAATAACAGTAGTGTAAGTTATTACACTTCCGAAATCAGCATAGTCATCACTAACACTCTTTACTAGATCTAACTGTGCATGATTTATTTCTGTAACTACAGTGTTACTCGGCGTTGTTGGCTTACCAGGATAATCTAATAAAGCAGTATTATCCACTTGAGTTGGAATCGGAAGAGTACTATCTACTGTAACCTGGAAGGTTACAACTACGCTGCCTCCTGGTGGTATATCTGGCAGAGCAATTCCAGCCTGAGGATCTGCTCCTGGCTGAGGAGCTCCTGCAACAGTAACACTTCCTGGGACAAAGGTTGTTCCTGCTGGAATAGTATCTGTAAGAATTCCTCCAGTAGCTGTTGTATTACCTGTATTAGTTACAGTAATTGTATAGGTTAAGGTATCTCCAATATCTGCAAAGGCTAAATCTACAGATTTAACTGGTGTTAATATAACATCGTCAATCTGAGTAAAAACAGTATTTGATAGTACTGGTGGCCCTACAACTGGAGCTCCCTGTGGGTCTACTAAATATTCATAGGTTGCATCACTTGTATTTGGTATTGGATTTTCAGGTGGGAATCCATTATCTACAGTAACGCTAAAGGAAACTGTAACACTTCCTCCTGGCAGTATATCTGGTAGAGGGAATCCTACACTTGGATCAAATCCAGGTTGAGGAACTCCATTTATAGTTACACTACCTGGTACAAAGGTTGTTCCTGCTGGAATTGCATCTATAAAGTTTACATTAGTAGCTGTAACATTACCTGTATTAGTAATTACAGTTGTATAAACAAGAGTTTCTCCAAATTGAGCTACTGCCTTATCTACACTTTTAATAGCCTCTAAAATAGCCTGATTAATCTGAGTTGTAACATCATTAGATATGGCATCTGGTGCAGTAACTGGAGGATCTGCTGGATCTACAAAATACTGGTAACTAGTTGAGTTGTTATTAACTATTGGATTAGGATTTGGTATAGCATTGTCAACTGTTACCTGGAAAGTTATAAGTCTACTTCCTCCTGGTGGTATATCAGGAATACTTACTCCTAATGAAGGGTCTGCTCCTAACTGCTGTACTCCGTCTACAAATACACTGTCTGGTACAAATGTTGTTCCAGTTGGAATTAAATCCGTAAATACTATATTTGTAGCAGTTGCACTTCCTGTATTAGTTAATACAGTACTATAAGTTAAAGTATCTCCTGGTTCAGCAAATGCTAAATCAACGCTTTTAACTGACTCTAATACTGCCCTATTAACTTGAGTAGTTACTATATTAGTATTTCGTGAGTCATCTAGCCCATAGTTGAAATCTATTATAGCCTCGTTAGGAATTGGATTTGGATCCGGTATTGTATCAACAGTTACCTGGAAGGTTACCTGTGTACTTTCTCCTATAGCAAGATCTGGAAGACTAACTCCTACTGATGGATCTGCTCCTATTTGCTGCACTCCATCTACAAATACACTGTTTGGTACAAATGTTGTACCACTTGGTATCGCATCTAATAGTGATACAGAAGTTATGTCAACATTACTTCCTAGTCCATTAACAACATCTATTGTATAAGTTAATACATCTCCAACATCAGCAAATGCTTTATCTACTGATTTTGTTGCCTGTACATCAAGTGCAAGTACGTCTACCTGAAGACCTACTGCATTTACCATGTATGCATCTCCTTGCGTTGCTAATCTAATTAGCGCACTTGTTTGAGAGTTAGCTACCTCTGGAGACACATCTACATTTGTAATATCCCACCCCTGTCTACCAGGAGATAACTGGGTATTAGTAAACGGATCTCCATTAAGTGTTCCAAATGTTCCTGTAGTATCAATTGTTCCTGAATCATTATTTATCTGAGAACCAAAGAAATTATTACTTGGATTGTTAGGTCCTGATATTGTAGTAAGTGACCCTGCATCAGGTCCAAACTGTACAAAATCATTTGGTATTGATGGGTCTCCTTCTTGAGTACTTAAAAGTAGGTTTGCCTGAACAGCACCACTTGGTATAGTTTCAAACCCATCTATAAATATATCCACCTGAGGCGATTCAGGAGCAATTACAAGTTCTGCCCCAACCCATAGATTCATTCCTCTTTGTGGAAGTGCTGGGTTTTCGTAAATAACTGCAAGTGTCCATCCTGCGTGGTTTGTAGATGTTGTTTGGTTACTTATAGGCGCAACAAGACCTGGTACTGACTCAAGTGAGTATACCCCTGGTCCAGCTGCCTGAATTATACTTGTAACATCTGCTGTTCTACTATACCAGTAGTTAGTTGTTGTAAAGAAGTTTGGAATGTCAACTGTGAAAGTAGTTTCTCCACCTGTAGCTGGGTCAGGTGAAATAGCAACAGGCGGCTGTCCTGGCGCAGTAAAAATAACTGGATCATCAATTACACCAGAAAGGTCCTGACTAACAGGAGGTGGTAGTGGTATTACTGATGTGTCTTGATAATCATAGGCATAATTACCCCCCCAAATAAGCTCTGCATATAATACAGTGCTACCTGGAGGTATTACAAGTGTAGCTTCAGAACCATTTTGTGTATAGTTTAGTGTTGTTCCCGGGGGAAATGTAGGCACCTGTAGTAATGTGTCTAAAGATGTAAATGCACCTATACTATTATTAGGCCCCGCCTGATTAGTATCTAATAATTGACTTAGTCCTAAGGTGTTTCCTGTAAACGTCATTGCGCCTGTAGTTTCAACTGAATATCTATTAACTATTGCCATGGCACATCTCCTTTCCTTGCTATTAATATAGCAAGAGATCTGTAATGTTTTTGGTATGCTACATTGTATTCCTCAACATTTTTTTTGTTACTAAAACATTTTATGGTTAAATAACAAAAACAAAATTGTCTAATACTAATCTAATAACCTATAATTTTTATAATTATGAGTCATAATGTCTACCTAGACAATTATTCAGTAATATAGAAGTATGTTAAATAATTTAAATCTGTTACTAACTTGATTAAAAACCAATAAAAAAGGTGTAGATAGTATGACATTTAAAACGTCATACTATCTACACCTTTTTTAAAACTTAAATCTAATTATTAATTTTTATTGTAACTATATGTATATATACACATATAATAAATTGTTATAATAAAGTATACCTATTATTTACATTAAAAACCTTTAGCCTAAGCCAGATTCCTTTTAGTCAGTATAAATTAAAGGTTTTTAGAAATAAAAAAATCCTACCTCATACGAGATAGGATTGGAGCCGGCAATAGGATTTGAACCCACGACCTACTGATTACAAGTCAGTTGCTCTACCAACTGAGCTATGCCGGCACAAATGGCGACCCAGAAGGGGCTCGAACCCTCGACCTCTGGCGTGACAGGCCAGC
>NZ_JAVWJB010000013.1:0-47160 GCF_036639235.1 Clostridium sp. | reverse complement strand
ATATCTCCACCATTCATAATCCATTTTTTAGCGAAGGTGTGCCTCCATCTATGGACACCAGTTTTAGAAATACCTCGTTTTCTATTGTAATCACATAAACTATGACTTAAAAGAGAGGGTTTTAGTTGCTCCCCATAAGCATTGCAGAATAGGTATTCGCCATCACCTCTTATTTTTAGATATTCAAACAGTATATATTTTAATGTAGGTGAAAGAGGAACTATTTGTTGCTTTCTATTTTTAGTATGTGTATAGGTAATTAGGTTATCATCAAAGTTAATATCTTTTACTTTAATATTAATTAAGGTAGATAATCTACATCCAGTAGAAAGTAAAAAATTAGATATAGTCCAATCTCTATACTCTAAAAAGGTACAATGTTTATTAGGTTTAGCAAGTAGTACATTTATTTCTTCATCGGTATAGGTTTCTATTATTGACTTATCTTCCTTAATAAGTTGAATATCGAATTTGTTAGTATATCCTATTTTCATAAAGTAATAGAAGATTGTTCTAGTACCACGAAGCATAGAATTAATACTTACATCTTTAATATTAAGTTCGTTCCTACAAAAGAATATTAAATCTTGTACTGTAGAGGGAGTTATATCACATGTAGGAAATTTGGAATCTAGTACCTTGTATAAATACCCACTTATTATTGTTTCATAATAGGAAATGGTTGCAGGACGAAGATTACGCATTTTGCAGTAAGTTATAAACTCATCTAATGCCTTATCTAGTGGAATTGATTCTACTGTAGTTGTAATTTTTACTCTTTTAGCCATTGGTTTAAACCTCCTTGAAATTAAAAAAACTCACAATCGACCTATTTAAAAAACTTAAATAATCGAGTGCGAGTAAATATATTTCTTTTAACTTCAAATTACTTTCAAACCTATATTAACACTAGACTCTATTACTAAAACATATAGTAATTTCTTTTGAGTCGAGTGCGTCTGCCATTCCGCCACATCGGCTTATCAATAAAATTATAGCATATTAATGAACCATAGTAAATAAAATGAAAAGGCTCCAAATGGAGCCTTTATTATTTTCTTATTTGACCGCTTCCATTAATAATATACTTAGTTGTAGTAAGTTCAGGAAGTCCCATAGGCCCTCTAGCATGAAGCTTTTGGGTACTGATTCCTATCTCAGCTCCAAATCCAAACATAAATCCATCTGTAAATCTACTTGATGCATTAACATATACAGCAGCAGAGTCAACTTGTGCTTGGAATTTACGGCTATTTTCGTAGCTATCAGTAACAATAACCTCAGAGTGTCCAGTGCTGTATTTGTATATATGCTCAATTGCTTCATCAATAGAGTCTACAACCTTAACAGAAATAATAAGGTCTAGGAATTCAGTTGCATAATCTTCTTCAGTTGCAGGGTTTGCATTAGGGTATAGTGAAAGCGTTTTTTCACATCCTCTAATCTCTACCCCCTTATCAGAAAGCATGCTGCAGATTTTTGGAATAAATTCATCAGCAACACCACTGTGAACTAAAAGAGACTCAGCAGCATTACATACTGAAGTTCTTTGGGTTTTAGAATTCATAATTATATCAGTAGCCATAGAAAGATCTCCAAAGCTATCTACATATATATGGCAGTTACCAGTTCCTGTTTCAATAACAGGCACTGAAGAGTTTTCAACAACAGTTTTTATAAGGCCAGCACCACCACGAGGAATAATTACATCTATATATTCATTTAGTCTAAGCATAGCGTTAACAGCTTCTCTATCAGATATATCAATAAACTCAATAGCCCCTTCTGGAACTTTAGCTTCGTAAGCATATTTTGAAATAACATCGATTATAGCCTTATTTGAGTTAATAGCCTCAGAACCCCCTCTAAGAATAACAGTATTACCTGATTTTAGACAAAGACCAGCTGCATCAACTGTAACATTAGGTCTAGCTTCATATATAATTCCGATAACCCCAAGTGGAACACGAACCTTACCTATTTGAAGTCCCTCAGCAGTTGTGTGCATTCCAAGTACTTCACCTACTGGGTCCTTTAAAGAAGAAACCTGTTCAAGACCTATTGCCATATCATTTATTCTATCTTTATTAAGCATAAGTCTATCTAGTAAGCCTTCATTAAGTCCCTTTGTACGTCCATTTTCAAGGTCCTTTTTATTAGCTTCAATTATAATTGAAGCATTTTCACGAAGACCCTTTGCCATATTTAATAGGGCAGCATTTTTTACTTTTGTATCTAGTGTTGATAATTCTCTAGCAGCAGCTTTACATTTAGAAGCCTTAGAGATTAAATAGTCTTTAATTTCCATAATATTTCTCCCATAAATTTATTTTAAGCAAACTAGATTATCACGGTGAACTATAACATCATAGTTTTTATGACCTAGTTTTGAATTTATTTCACAAGAATTAAGTCCTTTTATTAAATCGATTTCATATGAAGGATAGTTAACAAGTCCCCTTGCTATTTCTTCACCCTTGTTATCAAGTATATTAACTAAGTCTCCCTCGTTAAATGTTCCAGTAATCTCTATAACACCACTTGGAAGTAGGCTTTTGTTATCTATACAAATAGCAGGTGCAGCACCCTTATCTACCTTTATAGAACCCATAGGCTTCTTACCAAATGCAATCCATCTTTTTCTAGCTTGAAGAGGATGATCTGTTTGTTTAAACCAAGTACCAATTTCTTTACCTGAAACAATACCCTTAATAATTGATGGATCAGAACCATTTCCTATAACCATAACGCTTCCAGAAGAAACAGCTATTTTAGCTGCCTTAATTTTAGTAATCATTCCACCTGTACCAAGATTACTTCCAGCACCACCTGCACATTTTTCAACTTCTTCAGTTATTTCTTCAACAAAGTTTATTATCTTTGCATCAGGATTAGTACGAGGATTATCGTTATATAGTCCATCTATATCAGATAATAAAATAAGTAGGTCTGCTTCAACAAGACTTGCCACAAGAGCAGAAAGAGTATCGTTGTCACCAAACTTAATTTCATCAACTACAACAGCGTCGTTTTCATTAATTATAGGAATAACTCCCATTTCTAGTAGAGAAAAAAGTGCATTTCTAGAATTTAAAAATCTAACTCTATCAGTCATATCTTCCCTTGTTAAAAGTATTTGGCCAACAGTTTGTCCATATTCAGAAAATAGCTTCTCGTACATATGAAGTAGTAGTCCTTGCCCTACAGCAGCTGCTGCCTGTTTTTCTGGGATAGTAGTAGGACGCTTTTTCATTTGAAGTTTACCAATACCTGCACCAATAGCTCCAGAGCTTACAAGTATAACTTCATAGCCCATATTATGGAGATCGGCAAGCTGTCTTGTAATAATCTCTATTTGTGATAAATTAATTCTTCCATTTTCATATGTCAATGTAGAAGATCCAACCTTAACTACAATTCTTTTCACTTTTTTAATATATTCTTCTCGTGAGCTTAACATAAATTCCCTCCTTAATATACAAGGACATTTTATCATTTTAAAATACTATGTTCAATTAGAACTTAGTAACAATATGGTAGTAGGGAAAAATAGTATTAGATATATTCTATAAGAGAAAATGATGAATTCTGCCAGATAATAAAGAAAAGATAGTTAACATATTAGAATTAACATGTAAACTCTATGTAAATAGAGGGGTTTAACGACTTTATAATATTATAAAAATATAACAAAATAATCAAAAAAATCCTTGCATACAATAGTATATGTATTATATAATGTGTTTATACATTAGAGTATATTTGTATACAATTGTATTGAGGGGGATGGTAAAGTTATGAAAAAAATAGATATCAACGATAAAACTAATTTAATGAATTTATATAACAATAATATAGAGGTTGAAAATGTAGCTGAGGCTAATTTATATAGAGATATATTTCCTTATACGGAAATTCCCAAGATAATATTTGATAACAAGAATATACCTATGAATATGCCAAAAAATGTATGGATTACTGATACAACATTTAGAGATGGTCAGCAATCAATGTCTCCCTTTACAGTAGAACAAATATTAACCATATATGACTATCTACACAAAATGGATAATGGTTCTGGAATTATAAGACAAAGTGAATTTTTCTTATATACTGAAAAGGATAGAGAGGCTGTTATTAAGTGCATGGAGAGGGGTTATGACTTCCCTCAAGTTACGGCATGGATTAGGGCCCATAAGGAAGATTTTAAACTAGTTAAGAATATTGGACTGAAGGAGACAGGTATTTTAATGTCTTGTTCAGATTATCATATATTTAAGAAACTTAATCTAGATAGACAAAAGGCTATGGAAAAGTATCTTGAAATTGCTGAAGAAGCACTTAACCATGGAATTATACCAAGATGCCATCTAGAAGATATAACAAGGGCTGACTACTTTGGATTTGTAGTGCCTCTTGTAAAAGGGTTAATGGAATTATCAAAGAAGGCGAATATGCCTGTTAAAATAAGAGCTTGTGATACATTAGGACTTGGAGTTCCACATGACGGAGCTGCACTTCCTAGAAGTGTTAAGCAAATAATGCATGGATTTACGCACTACTGCAGTGTTCCATCAGAATGGATTGAGTGGCATGGACATAACGATTTTTATAACGTTGTTCCAAACTCAACTACTGCATGGCTTCATGGATGCTCTGGAATAAGCTCCACATTATTTGGTATTGGGGAGAGAACAGGAAATTGTCCTCTTGAGGCTATGATAGTTGAATATGGACAACTTAAGGGAAGTATTAAGGATATGGACCTTACTGTATTAACTGATATTGCAAGCTATTTTGAAAAAAGTTTAGGGTATGAAATTCCTCAAAAAACTCCTTTTGTTGGAAGTGATTTTAATGTAACTAAGGCTGGTATTCATGCTGACGGTATATTAAAGGATGAGGAGATTTATAATATTTTTGATACTGGAAAGATACTAAATAGACCAATACTTGTTGCTGTAAATGAATACTCAGGTCTTGCAGGTATTGCTGCTTGGATTAACACATATTTTAGATTAGACGATGATAGGAAAGTTAGTAAGAAGGATGACAGAATTAAAATCGTTAAGTCATGGGTAGATGAGCAGTATGAAGGTGGTAGAACATCAGTTATAGGAAATGACGAACTTGAAAAGATAGTAAAACTTACATTTGATGAGCTTGTTAATGAAACAACATCAGAAGTTATTGACTATAGCACATGTAAAAGTAAAAGAGGATCTTTTAGAGCAATGCAGGAAATAAGTGCAGATAACTCTAAAAGATAGGCATATATTAAGGAGGTAACCACATGGGATTAACATTAACGCATAAGATACTTAAAGACCATTTAGTTTCAGGAACAATGGTAGCAGGGGAAGAAATATCAATTAAAATTGATCAAACATTAACGCAGGACTCAACAGGTACAATGGCGTATCTACAGTTTGAGGCAATGGGTAAAGATAGAGTAGAAACAAAGAAATCAGTTGCATATATTGACCACAATACACTACAAACAGGTCCAGAAAATGCAGATGATCATTTATATATTCAAACAGTTGCTAAAAAGCACGGAATTTACTTCTCAAAGCCAGGTAATGGAATTTGTCACCAGGTACACCTTGAAAGATTTGGAATACCAGGACAAACTCTACTAGGATCAGATAGCCATACACCAACAGGTGGTGGAGTTGGTATGATTGCTATAGGAGCAGGTGGACTAGATGTTGCCGTTGCTATGGGTGGAGGAGCATATTACATTACAATGCCGAAGGTTGTTAAGGTAGAGCTAAAAGGAAAGCTTAATAACTGGGTAGCTTCAAAGGATATTATTCTTGAGCTTCTAGGAAGATTATCAGTTAAAGGTGGAGTTGGTAGAGTATTTGAGTACTGTGGAGAAGGTGTAAAAACTCTTACAGTACCAGAAAGATCAACTATTACAAATATGGGAGCAGAACTTGGAGCTACAACTTCAATTTTCCCAAGTGATGAAAAGACTCTAGAATTCTTAAAGGCACAGGGAAGAGAAGATGACTTTACTGCACTATCAGCTGATAGTGATGCTATATATGATGAGGAAGTAGTAATTGATTTAAGCACTTTAGAGCCAAAGGTAGCTTGTCCTCATAGCCCTGATAACATTAAGAATGTATCAGAAGTTAAGGGAACTAAGGTTAACCAAATTCTAATTGGTAGCTGTACAAACTCTTCATTCTTAGATCTTATGAAGGTTGCAAATATCCTAGAAGGTAAGAATGTTGCAGAACATGTATCACTAGCTATTGCACCAGGTTCTAAGCAGGTTTTAACTATGCTTTCACAAAATGGAGCTTTAACTAAGCTTGTTACAGCAGGAGCTAGAATTCTTGAAAGTGCTTGTGGACCATGTATAGGAATGGGACAATCACCTGCAACAGACGCAGTATCACTTAGAACATTTAATAGAAACTTTGAGGGAAGAAGTGGAACAGTTTCAGCTGGAATCTATCTTGTAAGTCCAGAACTTGCAGCAGCTTCAGCAATAACTGGTTACATTGAAGACCCAAGAGAAGTAGATGCAAGCCCAGTGGTTGAAATGCCTAAGGAATTTGTTATAAACGATAATTTAGTAGTTCCACCAGCAGAGGCTGGAAATGATGTTGAGGTTGTTCGTGGACCTAATATTAAGGAATTCCCAAAAGCTAAGCCACTAACTGAAAAAGTAGAAGGCACTGTTCTTACAGTTGTAGGAGATAATATTACAACTGACCACATTATGCCATCAAATGCTAAGCTTTTACCATTTAGATCAAACATACCATTCCTTTCAGAGCATTGCTTAGTACCATGCGATCCTGCATTCCCGGGCAAGGCTAAGGAGAATGGTGGTGGATTCATACTTGGAGGTTCAAATTATGGACAAGGTTCAAGTAGAGAGCACGCTGCACTAGTTCCACTATATCTTGGAATTAAGGGAGTACTTGCTAAGTCATTTGCTAGAATTCATATGGCAAACCTTATTAATAATGGAATTATGCCACTTGTATTCGAAAATGAAAGTGATTATGATAAGATTTCAGAAGGTGATAACCTTGTAATAAATAATGCTATAAGCCAAGTAGATACTGGTGTTATAGTAGTTGAAAATACAACTAAGGGTGAATCATATAAGATGATCCTAAACGTACCAGAAAGACAAAAGAACATGATTAAGTTTGGAGGATTACTTAACCTTACAAGAAATTCTGCAAACTAATAAATACATATGATAAAGGGGAGAAAAACATGGTATATGATATAACGCTTATCCCTGGGGATGGAATAGGACCAGAAGTTACAGAGGCAACTGTTGAAGTTTTAAAGCATTCAGGAGTAGATATTAACTGGATTCGTGTTAAGGCTGGGGAAGAAACAATAGCTACACATGGAACACCATTACCAGAAGAAGTTTTAGAAACTATTAGAAGAACTAAAATTGCATTAAAAGGACCTATAACAACACCAGTTGGAAAGGGATTTAGAAGTGTTAATGTAGGGCTTCGTCAATCACTTAACCTATATGCAAATGTTAGACCTGTTAAAACATATAAGGGAATTAAGTCAAGGTACGAGAATGTTAACTTAACAATAGTTAGAGAAAATACAGAAGACCTTTACGCAGGAATTGAGCATATGGTTGGAGAAGATGCAGCAGAGAGTATTAAGATTATTACTAGAAAAGCTAGTGAAAGAATAGTTGATTATGCATTTAACTACGCTATTAACGAAGGTAGAAAAAAGGTAACAGCAGTTCATAAGGCAAATATTATGAAGTGTTCAGATGGACTATTCTTAAGCTGCGCTAAGGATGTTGCTGAAAAATACCAGGATAGTAAGGTTGAATTTGAAGATATGATAGTAGATGCTATGAGTATGAGAATGGTACAAGTACCTGAAAACTATGATGTACTTGTAATGCCAAACTTATATGGCGATATATTATCAGATATTGGTGCAGGTCTAGTTGGGGGACTTGGAGTTACACCAGGAGCTAATATAGGAGATGGTATAGCAGTGTTTGAGCCAGTACATGGTTCAGCACCTGATATTGCAGGAAAGGGTATTTCTAATCCTACTGCAACTATATTATCCGCTGTAATGATGCTAAGACATATGGGTGAATTTGAGGCAGCAGACAAGGTTGAAAATGCTATTAAAATAGTTCTTGAAAAGGGCGAAAAAGTAACAGGAGACCTTGGTGGAAGTGCATCAACAAAGGAATTTACAGAGGCTGTAATAGCTGAAATGAAGTAATTAAAATAGCTACTGACAAAATTGTCAGTAGCTATTTGCTTATAATAATATTATTAATCAACAAATTAATAAAAATAAATGGTTTTAAATAATCATTATTACTGATAATATATAGGTAGATACTGGCTAAAATAGTTTGGGAGGATATGTTAATGAACAGCTTTGCTATTATAGCAACAATATTTGTAATACTTAATGCCACGTGTGTTTTATCTTTGGTATTCATTGAAAGAAGAGATATTGAAACAACATGGGCATGGCTCATAATACTTCTATTAATTCCAGGAGTTGGGTTTATAATTTATTTAGCACTTGGACAAAATTTAAGTAGAGAGAAAATATTTAGGGAAAAAATAACAATAGACTCTAATAAGGCAAAAAAATTCAACACAAATCTTATTGGACATAACGAAAATAAAAGCGTTAGAAAGTTTAAGGATCTTATTAGAATGAATTATAATGATGCAGGATGTAGACTTACTTGCAATAACACTGTAAGAACCTATACTAGAGGTGTTGATAAGTTTAATGATTTGATTGAAGACATTAATAATGCTAAGGAATTTATACATATTGAGTATTATATTTTTAGATTAGATGATGTGGGAATGAAAATAGTAGAGCTTCTAGGCAAAAAGGTTAAAGAAGGAGTTAAGGTAAGACTGCTTGTTGACGGAATGGGTTCAAGAGGTGTTCGTGGCAAAGGAGAGAAATATATAAAAAGTCTTGGAATAGAATTTTCGGTATTTTTCCCAGGATTTACAAGACTTATTAACCTTAGAATTAACTATAGAAACCACCGAAAAATAGTTGTTATAGATGGTAGTGTTGGCTATGTAGGTGGATTTAATGTAGGAGACGAGTATATAACTGGTGGGGAGCAGTTTGAATATTGGCGTGATACCCATATTAGAGTTGAAGGTGAAGCTGTTAAGGAACTTAACAAAAGATTCTCTCTAGACTGGGATTATGCAGCAGATGATGATATTGCAAACGATGGAAGGTATTATAAGGATATTAAGACTAATGAAGATGTATCTGTTCAAATAGTATCCTCAGGACCTGATAATACTGAGGAATTTATTAAGTATAACTACCTTAAGATAATTACTAAGGCAGAAAGAAACCTTTTTATTCAAAGTCCATATCTTGTTCTTGATAGACCAATGATGGAGGCTATTAAAATATCGGCACTTTCAGGTGTAGATGTTAGAATAATGGTTCCAGATAAGCCAGATCATTTATTTATGAAATGGGCTTTAAGTGCTAATATAGGAAGTTTAATAGATTCTGGTGTTAAGTTTTATAGATACCAAAAAGGGTTTATTCATTCAAAAACCATAGTTGCAGATTCATTAGTAGCATCAATTGGTACAGCTAATATGGATATTAGAAGTTTTAGACTTAATTTTGAGGTTAATGCCATTGTGTATGACCAAAGCTTTGCATTACATCAAGAAGCTATATTTATTGAGGACCAAAAGGACTCAGTAATTTATACTAAAACAGAATATGAGAATAGGAGTAGGTGGTTTAAAATCTGTGAATCAATTGTAAGATTACTATCACCTATTCTATAAAGGATTAAAGTAGGTGACAAATATGTTAATACATTCATGGAATGTTAATGGACTTCGTGCCATTATGGGAAAAGGATTTGTAGATTATATTAGTGAATATAATCCAGATATACTATGTATTCAAGAAACAAAGCTTCAAGAAGCTAACCTTACAGATGATATGACTAAGATAGAGGGATACTATTCTTATTTTTCACATGCATCTAAAAAGGGTTATAGTGGAGTTGCAACTTACACTAAAAAGAAGCCTATAAGTGTTAAGCATGGTATCGGAATTGAGGAATTTGATTCAGAAGGAAGAATATTAATTACAGAGTTTGAAGAGTTTACGCTGTTTAATATATATTTCCCTAATGGACAAAGAGATGATGAAAGACTTGATTATAAGCTTAGATTCTACGATGCACTACTTGATTATTGTAATAAGGAAGTAGAAAATGGCAAGAAATTAGTAATTTCAGGGGACTATAATACAGCTCATACTGAAATAGATATTAAGAATGCTAAGGCAAACGAGAAAACATCAGGATTCCTACCTATTGAAAGGGCATGGATGGATAAGTTTATAGCAAATGGATATACAGATGCATTTAGATATTTAAATGAGGATACTGTTAAATATTCTTGGTGGAGCTATAGATTTAAGGCAAGAGAGAGAAATACAGGGTGGAGAATTGATTATCACTTTGTATCTAATAATCTTCTTGAAAACCTAAAAGGGGCTGAAATTATAAATGAAGTTTATGGTTCAGATCATTGCCCTATTAGTATTGTAATAAAATAGAGAAAATAAATAGGCTATAGAAAATGAATTTAATTTCAGTTTCTATAGCCATTTTTAATTCTTACTTAGCTCTTTTTGGGTTAGGTTTTGGTCTACCTACTATTTCTTTGGTTTTAGCATTTGGGTTATTAGACCTTACAAGGTCCATAAACGTTAGGGCTAAAATAGTAATTAAAATAAAGAAAATAGTAGAAGTTATAAAGTTAGCATATAGTTGTGGGAAAAGTGCAGGTGTAAAGAATGTAGCTATTAGTAAAACTAAAACAACCCACTTGTTTAGTTTAAGTTTGCTAAAAATAAAAGGCTTCACCATATTGTAGACAATAAGTGCAACTACAGCTATAGCAAAAATAATTAATATTTGTTTTAAAAATGCCATATGTAATCCTCCCCTCAGTAATAAGTACTATTATAACAGACTTTTAACAATATGTGAAAAGTATATGCATGTAGTTTATGTTTTAATATTATTTAGTTATTGTTATAATATTAATTAAGAAAAAGTAATTGTTAATTATGTAAGGAGAGGTAGCTAAATGAGAACATTAGTTGTATTAGACGGAAATAGTATTATAAATAGAGCCTTTTATGCTCTTCCACCTATGAATAATTCCAAGGGTATCCCAACAGGAGCGGTATATGGTTTTACAAATATGCTATTTAAAATAGTAAATGACATAAACCCAGAATACATAGCAGCTACCTTTGATAGAAAATCCCCTACGTTTAGACATAAACAGTATAGTGAGTATAAGGCAGGAAGAAAGAAGATGCCTGATGAACTTAGAGTTCAAATGGAACCATGTAAGGACCTACTTAGATCCTTTAATATTCCAATATACGAAATTGATGGTTATGAAGCGGATGATATTATAGGAACTATCTCAAATAAGTTCGGAAGTGAAGAAACTAAGGTAATAATAATAACTGGAGATAAGGATTCACTTCAGCTAATAAGTGAATATACATCGGTTTACCTTACTAAAAAGGGTATTACTGAGATTGAAATGTGTAATAATGGATATTTAGAAGAGAAGTTCAATTTAGATACTACAGGATTTATTGAACTTAAGGGACTTATGGGAGATAAGTCTGATAACATTCCAGGGGTTCCTGGGGTTGGAGAGAAGACGGCTCTTAAGCTTTTAAATGAATATAAGGATATAAAAGGTATTTACGAGAATTTAGATAAGATTTCAGGAAAAAAGCTTAAAGAAAACCTTGAAAACAATAAAGAACAGGCATTTTTAAGTAAGGACCTTGCAACAATTAATTGTGATGTTCCTATGGAATTTAATTTAGAGGATATGTACTACAAGGAATTTAATCCAGATAATGTTGAGAATATGTTTGTAGAACTAGAGTTTAAGAGTCTAATAGGAAAGTTATCTAGTAAGATAGATAGTGTACAGGAAGAGGCTGTAGAACTTGATGATATTCGTACATATACAGATATTTCTGAGGTTATTTCAGTAATTAATGAAGATACAGTTCTTAACATAATTCCGAAGAAGGATAAAACAGGTTTACACGGGTTTATAGTTAATAGAGGATATTTTATAGACTCTGAGAATATAACTTTACTAAAGGATATATTTGAGGATCCAAACATAGAAAAAAGAGCCTATAACGGTAAAGATGTTTATAGTAGGTTATTTAAGAGTAATGTACAGATGAGGGGACTTGTATTTGATGCTGAAATAGCTGCATACATAATTAACCCATCAGAAAGCAAATATGATCTTAAGAGCATATTAACTAGGTATTCATCAATTAATGGGATATCTAGATATGATGAGGAAAGCAACGAAATATTAGTAGCATTCATTAGCAATATGGATTCTATTAAGGAAGAAATGCTTAAAGAAATAAAAGAGAAGGATATGTTCTATTTATACGAAAAAATAGAAATGCCATTAGTAGAAACCCTAGCTAGCATGGAAAGTATTGGATTTAAGGTAGATGAGTCTGTGCTAAGCACCTTAGGATTTACAATTAAAGAGGATCTTGCAAAACTTAAAAAGGACATTTATGAGCTTGCAGGGGAAGAATTTAATATAAATTCTCCAAAGCAGCTTGGTGTTGTTTTATTTGAGAAAATGGATCTTCCTGTTATAAAGAAAACAAAAACAGGGTACTCAACAGATGCTGAGGTTCTAGATCAGTTAATGGATAAGAGTGAAATTATTCCGAAGATTATACAGTTTAGACAGCTATCAAAGCTTGACTCAACTTATATAGAGGGACTTAAGCCATGTATTGGTGAGGATGGTAAGATACATTCAAGTTTCAATCAAACCATTACTACAACAGGAAGAATATCAAGTACTGAGCCTAATCTTCAAAATATACCTATTAAAATGGAAATAGGAAGACAAATAAGAAAGGCCTTTGTTCCTGAAAGTAGTGATTATATTATTATGGCAGCGGATTATTCCCAAATAGAACTTAGAATACTTGCACATATATCACAGGATGAAAATTTAGTATATGCATTTAATAATAATCAAGACATACATACTAGAACTGCATCAGAGGTGTTTGCAATACCTATGGATGAGGTTACTTCAACTCAAAGAAGTAATGCTAAGGCAGTTAATTTCGGTATAGTATATGGATTAAGTGACTTTGGATTATCAAAGGATTTAAAAATAACAAGAAAAGAAGCTAAAAAATATATAGATAATTACTTCGATAGATATACAGGTGTTAAGTCATACTTAGAAAATACTATTGCTGAAGCTAAGGAAAACGGCTATGTACATACTCTTATTAATAGGGTAAGATATATTCCTGAGATTTCTTCAAGTAACAAAATAGTTAAAAATCATGGTGAGAGACTTGCTATGAACACTCCTATTCAAGGAACCGCAGCGGATATAATTAAAATAGCTATGGTTAATGTTTATGAGAGAATTAAAAAGGAAGGTTTAAAGTCAAAACTTATTCTACAGGTACACGATGAGCTTATTTTAGAGGTTCATAAGGACGAGGTAGAGTATGTGAAGGATCTTCTTGAATATGAAATGAAACACACAATAAAGTTAAGTGTACCCCTTGAAATAAGTTTAAATACAGGTGAAAATTGGTATGAAGCAAAATAACTTTAAGGTTATAGGATTAACAGGAAGTATTGGCAGTGGAAAAAGTACTGTTAGTGGTATTTTAAAAAGTTTAAATATTAAGGTTATAGATGCAGATAAGGTATCAAGGGTTGCCGCAGAAGATGCTACTGTATTACTAAGACTAAAGGAAGAGTTTGGAGATAATATAGTAGATGAATATGGACACCTAAAGCGTAAGGAGCTTGGGAGCATTGTGTTTAGGTCTAAGGAGAAGCTTAATACTTTAAATAGCATTATTCACCCTGTAATGAGGGAGATTATTCTTAATGAGATTAAACTTTTAAAACTAACAGAAAAAATATGCGTTTTAGATGCTGCTATATTAATTGAATCTGGATTTGTGGATATGGTTAATGAGGTTGTGCTTGTATTAGCTAGTGAAGAAAAAATAATTACTAGAGTTCAAAAAAGAGACGGATATAACAAAGAATACATTAAAAAAATACTAGATACTCAAATGGACATTAATGAGAAGAAGAAGTATTGTAGTTATATAATTAATAATGATAAGGGAATTAATGAATTATATAATGAAGTAATAAAAATGTTAGTAGCACTAGATATGGAGGCTGTAGATGCTTAAGAAGTTTGCAAAGATACTATTAGTATTGCTTATTGTTATTATAGGACTAGTAGTATTTCACAAACCAATACTTAAACAAGTATATAATTTAGAACATAAAGAGACTATAGATAAATATTCATATGAGAATAATTTAGATAAATACTTAGTATATGCACTTATTAAGAAAGAAAGTAAGTACGATCCACTTGCTGTTTCTAAAAAAGGGGCAATGGGGCTTATGCAAATAATGCCTGATACAGGGGAATATCTTGCTAAGCTTACTAAGGAAGAGAATTTTGATATAATGAATCTTTATGATGTAGAAACAAACATTAAATTAGGTACATATTATTTATCAAAGCTTAAAGATGATTTTAACAATGATTTAGAAGCGGTATTAGCTGCATATAATGGGGGTGAGGGTAACGTTCGTAAATGGATGGCTGAAAATAACAACCATTTAGATGAGGATAAGATACCATTTAAGCAGACAAAGGATTATGTGAAATCAATAAAAAGAGATAGTAAAATATATAAATACCTATATAGTGAGTAGTAAAGGGCTGATGAACTTCATCAGCCTTTTTGAATTGTAATTATATAGAAATAAACTCTTTAAAATATTGACACCAATTAATAATTAATATAGAATTAATATTAATAGATAATAATTATTTTAAAGCGAGGTATTAATAATGAATATAAATGAAAAAGTTTTAGATATTTTAAGATCAAAGGGAGAGCCTATGAAGGCTGGTGAAATTGCTGAAGCATCAGGTCTTGAGAAGGGTGATGTAGATAAGGCATTAAAGGAACTTAAGAAAAATGAAGAGGTTAATTCACCTAAGCGTTGCTATTATTATATAGCTGAGTAAGAGTAATAATTTTATAAAAATTTTTAAGTCTGTAGATGTTCTACAGACTTTTTTATTATAAGTATTACAAAATCTATTTAAATAAAAGGATTTTAAAATAAGTTGTTGAATTAATAATTTATAGTAAACCTTCCAATTAGCTAAATAGGAAAAGGTGATGGATTTGATACCAGTGAATATAAAATTAGGGGACATTGTAGTAAAAGACATAATATATGAGGATCTTCCTAAAATACATAGTCTATTAAATGAGTCGGATGATACAAAATCATTACTAGGTAAAAAGGAAAGCCTACAGTTTGATGAGGTTAAGGAAAGATTTTTAGAATCATTATCAAGTGTGTCAGATTTTTTCTTAGGAATATATAAAGAAAATAATATTATAGGTATTATTAAGGGAAGGTTTGAAAATAAATCTAACACAGAGCTTTGGATTTTGACTTATTTGTTAGGGGAGAGTTATAGGGAAAAGGGAATTGGTACAGATACTTTAAAGGAAGTTGAAAAATGGTTTGATGAAAATTATTCAGTACACCGTTTTTGTGTTTTTGCCTATGAAGATAGAAATAGAGCAATTAATTTCTGGAATAAAAACGGATATCAATTTCTTAGAAAAACAAAGATAAAGCACCCAATCAACTCAGGGGCTGTTGTAATACTAGAGAAAAGGGGTGAGGGGTATGGACTTTAACACAAGATGGTTAAAGGATAACATACTTGAAAGAACAAAAGAATCTTTAGAGAGTAAGGGATATGAGGTTTTTATTGTAGAGAACGAAGTTAAGGCTAAGGAAACACTGTTATCTATTATTAAAAGTGGGTCTAAGGTAGCATGCGGAGGAAGTCAGACATTACTTGAATGCGGAATATTAGATGAGCTTAGAAGTGGAGATTATAATTTTTTAGATAGATATAAAGCAGGGTTAACAGATGAAGATATTAAAAAAATTCATAGGGAAGCCTTCTTTAGTGACTATTACTTAACAAGTACAAATGCACTAACTGAAAATGGTGAGTTAGTAAACTTAGATGGACTAGGTAATAGAGTAGCAGCAATGATTTATGGTCCTGAAAATGTAATTGTAATAGCAGGTGAAAATAAAATAACTAGGGATATAGATTCAGCTTATAATAGAGTTAGAAACTATACAGCCCCTATTAATTGTAAGAGACTTAATAAGTCAACACCATGTGTTAGGGCGGCAACATGTCTTAACTGTTCTAATGAGGGAAGAATATGCAATCAAATGGTTGTAACTTATAGACAAAACACACCTATGAGGGTGAAGGTAATATTAGTAAAACGAGACCTTGGATACTAAAGAATAGCCGCTGATAATTCAGTGGCTATTTTTATAAAGGCTATATTAGGAGGGATTTATGAAATATACACGTATAGAAATCAAAAGTAAGTTCTCAAAATATAAGGTGATTATATGCTTTAGCATTTTACTTCCCTTATCCGCTCTTTTAATAGGAAAGGTTCTTATAGATTATACAAAGGGTGAGGCAACAAGTATTGCTGTAAAACTAGATAGTTTTGATAGAGTATATTTTGTACAGCTAGGGGTATTTGAAAATAAGGATGGTGCTATAAAAAAGGTGGAGACTTTGAAAAGTAAGGGAATTAATAGTGTTATATTATCTGATGATAAGTATTTTAAAGTGATAAATCATATAGCATCAACTCCGAAAAAGCTTGAGGCTAAGAAATTAGAGTTTGAGGAGAAGGGAATAAAGTCATATATAAAGGATTTTCCTATTAATAGTCTAGAAACAGTTGAAAATGGGAATATAAAAGAATATAAAACATATGTTAAGGAATTTATATTATCAAGCATTGATTTAAAGGGGTCAGTGATGAATTCAAACTATAAAAAGATAATCGAGTTTGATTTATTAGAAGTTAATAAGAATTTAGTCGATAAGATTAATAGGCAGGCTAAGGAGATTGTTGATATTTATTCAACGAACGATAGCGAGAAAATAACAAAAAATATACTTGAGTTAATAGTTAATTTTAATAAATTACCATAGTTATTTGTAAAGTAATTGAGAAATTAAGAAAAGATTACGAAATTAAAACTTTTTGTGAAAGCCCCTAAATTACTTGTTTAATAATACTTAAAATGATAAACTAAAGTAGAAAGTTTTTGGGGTTTTTGCAAATACAAGTCGTAATCTCTTACTCTATATTTATAGTTAGGGGGTTAATTATGGGTGTTAAGTCAGGAAAGGGATATATTTACCTTTTTACACTAATAATAATTTTTGGACTTGCAGGATCGGCACTAGGAAATGCCCTAGGACAGAATTTTCAATATTTGTCATTTTTAGATTCTAACTATACTCTAGGAATGACTAGTCCTTTTCAAATAGACCTTGGTCTATTAAATTTTACATTTGGTATTAATTTCACTTTTAACATACTATCTATAGGTGGTATGATATTAGGATATGCACTATACAGAAAAATGTGGTGATAATATGAACATAATTTTAGCTTCAGCTTCTCCAAGAAGAAAAGAGATAATGAATTTATATGGACTTGATTATAAGGTTATTCCATCTAATGCAGATGAGGATATAGACATAGAGTGTCCATATGAAATGGTAAAGGCTCTAGCTTCTAAGAAAGCACAAAGCATAGGAGTAGATAACAAAGATGACCTTGTTATAGGTGCTGACACAATTGTATATCTAGATGGTAAGATATTAGGTAAGCCAAGTAGTGAAGAAGATGCTTTTAAGATGTTAAAATCTTTAAGTGGAAAGTCACACGAGGTTGTTACTGGAGTTTCAATTATATGTGAAAATAAGAATATATCTATAAGTGATTATGAAGTAACTAAGGTTTATTTTAAATGTCTTACTGACAAGGAAATTCAATCCTACATTGACTCGAAAGAGCCTCTTGATAAGGCAGGTTCCTATGGGATACAAGGTATAGGAAGTGTTTTTGTTGAGAAGATAGAAGGGTGCTATTTTAATGTAGTAGGACTTCCAGTAAACAAATTATATAATCTTTTAGGGAGAATCGGGGTAAATCTTTTAGAGAGGAAGTAGTGAATTGAATAATCCACTAAAAATAAAAGATATACCGATGGAAGATAGACCAAGGGAGAGACTACTTAGCTATGGACCAGAAGTACTCTCAAATTCAGAGCTTTTAGCTGTAATACTTAGGTGCGGAAACAAAAACCAAAGTGCAATTGATCTTGCAGGCAGTATATTAAGCTATGGAGAGGGACTTTCATACTTACAGTCTTGTTCTATTGATGAGCTTTCACAAATCAAGGGAATAGGATCAGCTAAGGCATCTATGATTAAGGCGTCAATTGAACTTGGAAAGAGAATTAGAAATCTTAAACAAACTGAAAAGATAACTATTACCTCACCAAAAGATGCGGCAATGGTTTTATTTGATGATATGAAATGGCTAAAGAAGGAGCACCTAAAGGTAGCTCTTTTAAACACTAAAAACCATTTAATTAAGGTGTGTGATGTTTCCATTGGAACACTTAACTCATCAATTGTTCATCCAAGAGAAGTATTCTACGAAGCAATAAAAAACACAGCAAATGCAATTATAATATATCACAACCACCCATCAGGAGACCCTTCTCCTAGTCGTGAAGATATTAATATAACCACAAGGCTAAAGGATGCTGGAAAGATAATGGGTATTGAGGTTTTAGATCATATTATTATTGCAGGAAGTGAATATTTAAGCTTTAAAGAAAAGGGATTACTTTGATTTAAGAAAATAGCGTAACTTTAATAACAGAAAGGGGAATATGACATGGCTTTTTTCGGAATTACAAAAGATATGGGAATAGATTTAGGAACAGCAAACACGCTGGTTTATGTTAAGGGTAAGGGGATTATACTTAACGAACCATCAGTTGTTGCAATTAAAAATGATAGCGTACAGAAGGTTCTAGCAGTTGGAGACCAAGCTAAGGACATGATAGGTAGAACACCTGGTAACATAGTTGCTATTAGACCACTAAGAGATGGGGTTATTGCAGACTTTGATGTTACTCAAACAATGCTTAGAATGTTTATTAAGAAGGTTACAAAGAATAGTTCATTTGTAAGACCTCGTATTGTTGTTTGTTACCCATCAGGAGTAACAACAGTAGAAAAAAGAGCTATTGAAGAGGCTACTAGACAAGCAGGAGCTAGAGAGGTTTACCTACTTGAAGAGCCAATGGCAGCAGCAATTGGAGCAGGACTTCCAGTTAATGAGCCAACAGGTAGCATGATAGTTGATATCGGTGGAGGAACTACAGAAGTTGCTATTATTTCACTTGGTGGTATTGTTACAAGTATGTCACTAAGAGTAGCAGGAGATGAGTTTGACACTGCTATAGTTAATTATATTAAGAAGGAATACAACCTAATGATAGGGGAAAGAACAGCAGAGCAAATTAAGTTTGAAATAGGCTCAGCTTATGCCCTAGAAGAAGAAAATACAATGGATATTAAGGGAAGAGACCTTGTTTCAGGACTTCCAAAGCTTATATCTATTACATCAGAAGAAATTAGAAATGCTATACAAGAACCAGTAGCATCAATTATAGAATCAATTAAATCAACACTTGAAAAGACACCACCAGAGCTTGCAGCAGATATTATGGATAAGGGTATTATGCTTACAGGTGGAGGAGCATTCTTAAGAGGACTTGATAAGCTAATAAACGAACAAACTCATATTCCAGTAAATGTTGCAGAGAACCCAATTGACTGTGTTGCTTTAGGCGCAGGAATGGCTCTTGATACTATTGATTTCACAAAATAAAATAGCATATTGGAAAGAGGGAAATTAATGAATTTTATAAAGAACAAGTTGCTAACAATAGTACTTGTTCTTTGTCTTGCATTTACTATCTTTATAGGAATTTCAGCTAACAAGGGTGAGAATACTGGGGTTTTTCAACAGGTGGTAACATCTGTTGTTGAGCCTATACAGAAATATGTTTATACAGCTGGGCAAAGAATAAGTAGTATGTTTCATTATGTTACATCTCTAGGAACTATTAGAACTGATAACGAAAAGCTTAAGAGTGAAGTTAGTACTCTTAACGGTCAGTTAATAGACCTTGAAAGATACAAAAGAGAAAATGAAGAACTTAAGTCAATGCTTAACTTTAAAAATTCAAATCCTACAGAGAATATGGTAGGGGCTAGGGTTATAGGAAAGGTTGGAGAAAATTGGTTTAACACGTTAGTTATAGATAAGGGTTCAAATGATGGAATTAAAAAAGGACAGTATGTAGTAACAGGAACAGGCTTTGTTGGTAAAGTGAAAGAAGTTACATCTACAACTGCCAAGGTTATGACTATACTTGATGAGAAGGCTAATATTCCTGTTAAGATATCTTCAACAGGGGAGCAGGCAATGGTTTCAGGAGCAGGAATTGCTAGTAAGTCTAAACAATCTAAGGTTAGATTTATACAGCCAGACTCAAAGATTAAGCCAGGAGATAAAATACTAACATCCAACGTAATTGCTGATGAGGATCAGTTGGCTAAGGATAATATTATAGTTGGAACTGTTACATCGGTTGAAGAAGAAAAAACTAACTTTATTAAGGTAGCTTATATTAGCACTGAAGTAGATTTTTCAACAATCGAAAATGTAATGGTTATGGTTAAGTAGGTGATAATATGCAAATGTATAAAAGATATATTCTTATATTCTTTCTAGCAATACTTCTAAATATATTACAGATAGGAATGATCTCATCTATAAGTATATTTGGGGTAAGCTTTGATTTAGTATTTGTATTTATTGTTTGCTATTCGCTTCTTAGAGAAGATGTTGAATGTGTAGTTTTAGCTCTTATATGTGGGCTTGTAAGAGATAGTTTTTATCCAGAAGTATTTGGACTTAACACAATTATATATATTTCAGCAGCCTATATACTTTGTCATATTGAAAAAAAGATATACAAAGACGCGGTGTTAATACCTATGATTTCTACTTTTATAGCTACAATTTATAAGGGGATATTTTACTATTCTCTATTATATGCAGTATCCATAAGATATAATTTTGTAGGACATTTTTTATATGTTGTTCCTATAGAGGCGATACTTAATTCTATAGTTAGTATTATAGTATTTAAGCTTGTAAGTAGAATTAACAGACTTAAATGTATGCACCAAGAGTGGAAGTTTTAGTATACATATAAAGGTGAGATGATATGAAGAAAACAACAACGAGGGCAACCTCTTTTTCTATAGCGGTTATACTTGTGTTTACCCTGCTTTTATCTAGATTGTTTTATGTTCAAATTGTAAAAGGTGATTACTATAAAACACTTGCAGAAGAGAAGGGTGAAAAGGAAATAATAGAGCCTGCACCTAGAGGAGATCTTCTAGATAGAAATGGGGAGAAAATAGCTGTTAGTAAGCAGGGGTATAATATTACCTTCTCAAACTATCAAGGTAAAACTAAAGAAAAAAAGGAAGATAAGGATAAGAGAATAAATGAAGCTCTTATTGAAACTATTAGAATTGTTACAAAGAATGGTAATGCAGATAAGCTTAACCTAACTTCTCTACCTATTGTATTAGAAGGGGATAAGTATGCATACAATTTTACTGCAACAAGTCAAGAACTTCGAGCTAAACTTACTAAGAATCTAAAAAAGGCACATGGAATAGATAAGATTGAAAGTGATGAGGCAAAGGAAACAGGTAAGCCTGTTGATTATGATATTAATAGGGTAGTTGAGGAAATTGGTATTAAGTTTGGAGTAGTCAATAAGGATACCAAGAAGTATAACTACGATATTACAAAGCCAGAAATGCTTCAACTTATAGCCCTTAGAACTGCTATTTCACAGGTAGCATATTCACAGTATAAAACAGTATATATTGCAAAAAACGTTTCACAACAAACAGCATTTGCAATAATGACTAAAAGTTCAGAGCTTCCAGGAATATCATATGAGGTTGCACCTATTAGATACTACCCAAATGGTGAAGTAGGTTCGGGATTTATTGGGTATCTTGGAAAAATAGGTGAGGATGTTGCTGAGAAGTATAAGGGTCTAGGTTACGATGTTAACAGGGAACTTATAGGTAAGCTTGGACTTGAAAAGGCACTTGAAAGTAATAAGGAACTTGGAATTAACTTAAGAGGAGAACCTGGGGTTCGTTATGTTAATGTTGATAAGTTTGGTCAAATTATTGGAGAAACTGCAACGCTTGACCCAATACCAGGAGATACTGTTAAGACTACAATAAATATGAATATCCAAAAGGTAGCTGAAAAGGCCCTAGATGATACTATGGCAAAGATTAGAGGAATGGCTAAGGGTGGAAATGCACAGCGTGGAGCTGCAATTGTTACAGATGTTAAAACAGGTGAAGTGTTAGCACTAGCAAGTAGGCCAGGATACGATCCTAATCTTTTTGCAGAAACAGGTTCACTTGCTGACCCTGAAATGTACAAGAAGTATTTTGTTCCAGAGAAAAATGAAGGTGATAGGTATGACGTTATACCTGCACCAATGTTTAATTATGCGACTAAGGGGGCGGTTCCTCCAGGGTCTATACTTAAGCCATTTGTTGGAATAGCAGGACTTGAAGAGGGAGTTGTTACTCCATCAGAAACTATTCTAGATACTGGTAAGTATCAGGGAATTAAGGGGATGGATGCATTTAAGTGCTGGATATATAAGTCAAAGCATCAAACCCATGGACATGTAAATATATCAAGTGCTATAGAAACTTCATGTAATATTTACTTCTTTGAGGTTGGTAAGAGACTTGGGTATGAAAGATTTAATAAATGGACTGCAAAATTTGGATTATCACCGGACCCTGTTACAGGGGATAGACCAAAATCAGGTATAGAGATTGAAGAGTCACCAGGTGAGGTTGGAAGTGAAGCAGGATTTAAGAGAACAAATCTTTCAATAGTTATGAACGATATATTAGGTCAGATTTCTCAAATAGATAATGGTGGTTATACTATAACTAAGGGAACTGATGAGTATAAGGCAATTGAAAATATGCTTGACACTGGAGAATACGACAAGGCAAAGCTTGAAGCTATAGGAATTACTAACCCTAAAGCTCAAAGAACTATAAAACTTAAGGTTAGCACATTTAAAAGAGAGTCAAGTAGTACAGGAGAACTTCTTAACCTATCTATAGGACAGGGTTCAACTCTACTAACACCTCTACAAATGATAGGTGCTATGAATACACTTCTTAACGATGGTAAGAGATACGGAATACATCTAGTTAAGGAAGTTCTTAATGTTGATGGAACAGTAAAACGTGAAATTAAACCTGAACTTTTAGAAGAGGTTACTATTAAGCCTGAGAACAAGAGAGCGGTACTTGAAGGTATGGCTAATGTTACATCAGGGGAGCATGGTACTGCAGCTTCTACATTTGCAGGATTCCCAATAAAAACAGGTGGTAAAACAGGTAGTGCTCAGGTTGGTGACATCCAGGCTAAAAACGGACGTAGTGCAACAGGATGGTTTATGGGATTTGCCCCATATGACAATCCTGAAATATCTGTACTTATTGTAATATATGATGCAGGAAGTGGTAGCTTTACAGCACCAGTTGCTAGGTCTATTTACGAGGAGTACTTTAAGGATAGGTTAAATACTAAGCCTAAGGAAGAAGATGCTACGACTCAACAGCAAACACCATTAAATCCAACGGAAAATGCATATACAGGTAATTAATAAAAAGGCAGGAATGCCTTTTTATTTTGTCTGAATATAAATTACCAGAGTATACAAAATAATCTAAATGTATTTTTTTATCATAATATGTATGTTAAAATAAGTACATATATGCTTAAAATAAAGAAGGAAAGACGTATCTTTTGGAGAAATATATAATATAGGCATCTGGAGGTTGCTACATGAAGAATGTAACTATTAAAGGGAGTAAAAACGGTATAACCATTTATATAGATTCAAATGACTTTGAATCTGTAAAAAAAGAAATAGTAGATAAAATAGAAAGAGGTAAGAACTTCTTCCTAGGTTCCGATATAATACTTAAGAGCACTGAAAATGGATTAGATAGTAGTGAGATTAAATTAATTATTAATTATCTTAAAGAAGAATTTAATATAAGTGCTAGTATTAAGGAAGAACTTAAAATTGAAGAGGTTAATGAGACTAAGAAGGAAGAGGCTAAGGAAAAGGTTTTCCAAGGCATATATGAAGGTCGCACCAAATTCTATAGAAGTACTATTAGATCAGGTCAAAAGGTTAATTATAATGGGAATATTATTGTTATAGGAGATGTTAATTCAGGAGCAGAAGTAATTGCATCAGGTAACATAATTGTTCTTGGAGTTTTAAGAGGAATTGCACACGCAGGCGCAAACGGCAACAGAAAGGCAATAGTTGCTGCATATTCACTTAAACCGACTCAGCTTAGAATAGATACATTAATAACAAGAGCCCCAGATGAACAGGATCTTTCTGGTAGCATTATACCAGAGGTTGCAAAGATTAAGGATGATTCTATAATAATTGAACCGTATTTACCAAATAAATACTTATAAAAAATACATATAATTTGGAGGGATATTTAAGATGGGAGTAGCCATAGTTATTACTTCAGGAAAAGGTGGAGTTGGAAAAACTACAACAACTGCTAATGTTGGTACAGCACTAGCAATGATGGGAAAGAGAGTTGTAGTTATTGATGCAGATATAGGACTTAGAAACCTTGACCTATTATTAGGTCTTGAAAATAGAATAGTATATAACCTAGTTGATGTTGTAGAGGAAACATGTAGATTAAAGCAGGCTCTTATTAAGGATAAGAGATTTGATAATTTATTCCTACTTCCTACAGCACAAACAAAGGATAAGACAGCAGTAAGTCCAGCTCAAATGCAAAAGCTTGTAAATGGGCTTAAGGAAGAGTATGACTATGTTATAATAGACTGCCCAGCAGGTATTGAGCATGGATTTGAAAATGCAGTTGCGGGGGCTGATAAGGCTATTATAGTTACAACTCCTGAAGTATCAGCTGTTAGAGATGCTGATAGAATAATTGGAAAACTTGAAGCTAAAGGACTTGAAAATCATGAGCTTATAGTTAATAGAATAAGACATGAAATGACTCTTAAGGGTGAAATGCTTAATATTGAGGACATGACCGACATTTTAGCAATAAAGCTTCTTGGAATAGTTCCTGACGATGAGAAAATAGTTGTTTCAACTAATAGAGGGGAACCAGCTGTTATGGATAACGACTCAAAAGCAGGACAAGCATATAAAAATATTGCAAAAAGAATCACCGGGGAAGAGGTACCACTTCTTAATTTAGAAGAGGAAAACAAAGGATTCTTTACAGCTTTAAAGAAAATATTTTCAAGGAAGTAGGAGGGTTATAGGTGGATTTATTTAAAATTTTTTCAAGAGAAAAACCTTCTAAAGATGTTGCAAAAGAGAGACTAAAGCTTATATTAATTCATGATAGAGCTAATGTTTCACCTCAATTTTTAGAAATGGTTAAGGGAGATATTATTAAGGTAATATCAGATTATGCTGAAATAGATGAAAAGGGATTAGAAATAAAGCTTACAAGAACAGATTCAGATTCAAATGAATCACCTGCACTTGTTGCTAATATTCCTATCAAGAAGATGAAAGAGGTAGGAAGATAATATACGGATTAAAAGGTAGGACTTGATGTTCTATCTTTTTTAATGTAAAAAATCCCTTGTTGTGATATAATCATTAGTACAATAAGGATAAACAATCATAGAGGTGTTATTATGTTCGGTAAAAATAGAATGATAAAACATATTGACTATAGTATAGTCTTCAGTTGTGTAGCTCTTATTATAATAGGTCTTATGACAATAAGTAGTGCTACCCATGCTTTTTCAGATGGAGGAAGCATGAGAAATCTTATAATGCAGGGTGCATTTGCTATAGTTGGAACTATTATAGCTATTGGTATTATAAGTGTTGATTATAATACTATAGGTGGGTACTATAAGCTTTTATATGCTCTTGGAATAGCATCACTTATTATTGTATTGTTATTTGGTAGTGAGAGAAATGGAGCTAAGGCATGGCTTGGTATTGGTCAATTTGGTGTTCAGCCAGCTGAGATATTTAAAATAGTTCTTATAATAGCAATAGCCAAGACCTTAGAAGATATTGATAATATAAATACATTTAAGAACTTTTTTAAGGTATCAGCAGTAGCGCTTATTCCTATGATATTAATTCAGATGCAGCCAGATACAGGAACTAATATGATATTTGCTGTAACTGTTTTCGGAATGATTTTCTATGCAGGACTTGATAAGAGAATTATATGGGGAGGACTTGGAGTTGGTATAGTTGGATTTGCAGCTATATGGTTTTTCGATATACTTAAGTCATACCAGAAATTTAGAATATTAGTATTTCTTAATCCTGAACTTGATATGTCAGGTGAGGGATATAATGCATACATAGCCAAAACCGCAATAGGAGCTGGACAATTTTTTGGGTCCGGACTTTATAGTGGTACCCTTACAGAGGGTAACTTTATTCCAGAGCTTCATACAGACTTTATATTTAGTGTGTTTGCTGAGGAATGGGGATTTTTTGGTTCGATAATACTTTTAGCTTTATATTTTAACATTATATGGAGAGGTATAAAAATAGCAAAAGAGTCAAAGGATAAGTTCGGTACATATCTTGTTATAGGTATTTTATCTATGTTTACATTCCAAATTCTACAGAATATAGGAATGGACCTAGGACTACTTCCTATTACAGGTATTCCATTACCATTTATAAGTTATGGAGGAAGTTCCCTACTTACAACTATTATTTCAATGGCCTTCTTGATTAATGTTGGAATGCGTAAACAAAAGATAAACTTTTAGGAGGGATTTAGTTGAATATAGCTTTAATTGCCCACGACAGAAAAAAGGATTTAATGGTAAACTTCGCAAAGAAGTATAAGGATCTACTTAAGGATCATACACTTTTTGCTACAGGAACTACAGGTATGAGAATATCTGAGGAAACAGGGCTTAAGATTCATAGATTTTTATCAGGTCCTATAGGTGGTGACCAGCAGATAGGAGCTAAGGTTGCATCAGATGAAATGGATATGGTTATATTCTTTAGAGACCCATTAACAGCTCAGCCACATGAGCCAGATGTTACAGCTCTACTTAGAATATGTGATGTTCATAATGTTTGCCTTGCAACTAACGAGGGTACAGCAGAGGCTGTTATTAAGACCCTAGTCCTTAAAAAGTAAATTTAATATTGAATACAAAAAGCTTAGGTTATTAACTTAAGCTTTTTTATTATAATTTTTTTAGGAAACCTTGAATATACATATATAAAGTATTTTTAGGGGGAAATAGTTGAATTATAACAGAGGGCCAATGCTAGGGGGAAACCCTAGGGTGAAAAAGGGCACATCATACATAGTAAAACTATCTAGACAGTTAACAGGGGTTCTTATAATAATACTAGTACTTATGATGTTTAAGTATAGTAAAACAGATGTATCAGAAAAGTTTAGCAAGATAATAGTTGATAATTTTTATTTAGATTATACGAAAAAGGTGGTTGAGGTTTATAACCAGTATTCTCCGGCGGTGCAAGATACCGTTGAAACATTTGTAAACAATGTTGGTAAGTAATTTTAGGAGTATATATGGATATAAAGAGAAATTTAACTTTTATAATTAAGGGGCTTTATTTAGTATTTTTAATATATCTGATTTTTAAAAGCCCCCTGCTTTTCCTTTTTGCAGGAATACACGAGGGGGTTCACTTATTAGTTGGAATAAAGCTTAAATATAGGCTTAGAAGAATATCATTATTACCATTTGGGTTTAGTTTATGTTTTAAGGAGGATTATGTTAAGCCCCAGCATAATATAGTCATTTCTATAAGTGGACCATTAACTAACCTGATTTTTTTTGGAATTTTTTATTTTATATTTTATATGTCACAGGAAAAGATTTTTTTAGATATGGCTATGGTTAATTTAGCATTATGTCTTTTTAATATATTACCTATTGGATTTTTAGACGGAGGAAGGGTTTTAAAGTCACTTTTAGCTATGTATGTTAGTATATTTTCTTCAAATTTAATTATAAATTTGAATGGAATAATATTTGGTTGTATAATGTTAGTGGTATCTTTATTATTATTTAATGGGCTAGGGAGTTTTTTACTAATATTAATTGGAATTAGTATAATATTTACAAGCTACTATGAAATAAAGTACCTAAAATTGAACATAATTAAAGATATCCTTTATAAAAGGTTTCAGGATATGAACCATAAAGGAGAATGTAGCATTAGATTTTATAGTGATAATATAAAAATCTTTAATATTTTAAAAAGATTAAAGTTTAATGTATCATATAATATAGCTAGTGAGTACGAAGAAACCCTTAGTGATAGGGATCTTATAGGATATTATTTTACTAAGGGAAACATTACTTTGAAAGAGTGTTTTATAGAACATAGGAGGAATATAAATGTTGAATATAAAAGACGAGATTCTTCTAAGTGTTGAAAAACCTGCTAGATATACTGGTGGAGAAGTAAACATGGTTAGAAAGAATATAGAGAATATTAAGGCTAGATTCGCAATGTGTTATCCTGATATTTATGAAGTTGGGATGAGTCACCTTGGGCTTAAGATTATTTACCACGTAATTAACCAAAGGGAAGATAGCTACTGCGAAAGAGCATTTACACCTTGGAGAGATATGGAGAAAGTAATGAGAGAGGAAGGAATTCCACTTTTCTCACTTGAAACAAAAACGCCACTTAAAAACTTTGATTTTATAGGATTTACTCTTCAATATGAAATGAGTTATACAAATATATTAAATATGCTTGAATTATCAGGTATTCCTATAAGAAGCGAAGATAGGGGTGAGGAGTTCCCTCTAATAGTATGTGGTGGACCATGTGCATACAATCCTGAGCCACTAGCCCTTGTTGCAGACTTTTTCCTACTTGGAGAAGGGGAAGATGTGCTTAATGATATTCTTGACGTATATACAAGATTTAAGGACCTTAAAAAGTCTAAGAAAGAATACTTAGAAGAAATCGCTAAGATTCAAGGTGTATATGTACCTTCATTCTATGATGTTGTATATAATGAAGACGGAACCATTAAAGATAGAATTCCTAAAAAGCCAGAATATCCAAAGGTTATAAAAAAGAGAATAATGGATAACCTAGACGAAACTGTATACC
The DNA here is from genome assembly GCF_036639235.1 of Clostridium sp. GTDB lineage: Bacteria > Bacillota > Clostridia > Clostridiales > Caloramatoraceae > Clostridium_AB. The sequence goes on along the minus strand of NZ_JAVWJB010000013.1, from coordinate 17,729 downwards.
CTGATAAGATGATAGTTCCATTAATTGAAGTAGTACACGATAGAGTTATGCTAGAAACCTTTAGAGGTTGTACAAGAGGATGTAGATTCTGCCAAGCTGGTATGATATACAGACCTATTAGAGAGAGAAAGACAGATACTTTAATTGAGCTTGCTGATAAGCTAATTAAAGAAACAGGATATGATGAGATTTCTCTTACATCACTAAGTATTTGTGACTACTCAAATATCCAGACCCTAATAATGGGACTAATAGAGAAGTATAAGGAAGATAAGGTAGGTATTTCACTACCATCACTTAGAATAGATTCATTCTCAGTAGATCTTATAAATGAGATCCAAAAGGTTAGAAAAACAGGGCTTACATTTGCACCTGAAGCTGGTAGCCAGAGAATGAGAGATATAATTAATAAGGGAGTTGACGAAGAGGACCTTATTAAGTCGGTTACAAGTGCATTTGAGCTTGGCTGGAGTACAATTAAGCTTTACTTTATGATAGGACTTCCATTTGAAACTATGGAGGACGTTGAAGGAATAGGAGAACTTGCACTTAAGGTAGTAGATGCATACTATGGAGTTCCTAAGGAGCAAAGAAAGAAGGGACTTAAGGTTACAGTAAGTACATCTTCATTAGTACCTAAGCCGTTTACACCATTTCAGTGGGAGCCACAAAATACAAGGGAAGAGCTACTAGAGAAGCAAATGCATCTTAAGGACAAAATAAAAAATAGACATATAAACTATACATGGCATGATTCTCCTGTAAGTTTCTTAGAGGGAGTTGTGTCTAGGGGAGACAGAAGAGTTGGTGAGGCTATAATTAAGGCACACGAGCTTGGATGTAGATTTGATGGATGGGCTGAGTGTTTTAACTACGATAAGTGGATGGAAGCTCTAAAGCTTGTAAACGTAGATCCTCATTTCTATGCAAACAGAAGAAGAAGTCTAGATGAAGTGCTTCCATGGGACTTTATTGATATAGGTGTTACAAAAAGATACCTAATTAGTGAACTTAAGAAGGCAGAGGAAGCAGTTTTAACAAGAGATTGTAGACTTGGATGTACAGGATGTGGTATGACATCTTATTTAGAGGGAGGAAAGTGTTTCAATGGAGCGACTTTTAATTAAATTTACAAAGGGTGAAGATGTTAAGTTTATATCACACCTTGATACAATGAGAACAATTCATAGAGCTTTTAGAAGAGCAGGACTTCCTGTTTCATACTCAAATGGATTTAACCCACATCCGAATATATCAATTGCAGCACCTTTAACTTTAGGAGTTTCAAGTGTTGGAGAATATCTAGATGTTGAGTTTGATGAAGCCTTACCTGAAAAGGAAGTAATAGAAAGACTTAATAACAATCTACCATATGGTATGAGAGCTTTAAATGCTATATATATTAAAGAGAAGAAGGTTCCATCAATGGCAGCAGTTAATGGTGCTAAGTACACTATTATTATGAAGCATAGTGGAGTTTCTATGAAGGAATGTGATGAGGTATTAAAGAATATTATGAATGCTTCAGAAATCCTTAAAATGAAAAAGTCTAAAAAGGGACCTAAGGAAGTAAACGTTAGGGATCTTATTATAGATTTAACTATTGCTGGGTATAATAGTGAAGAGCTTGAAGTTGATGCTTTTGTTATGGCAGGTAGCAATGGAAGTCTTTCAATGGATATATTATCTTCTATTATTGAAGATTTTTCTGATAAGAAGATATTTGGATACCCAAGCCCGATCAGAAAGAATATCTTCACAAATAAAGATGGAAAGTGGATGGATTTATTAACTTTCTTTAAGTAGGATGTGAATATAATTGAAATTATATATTGATATTGGAATTGCACAAAGTAGGCTTCTTTTAATGGAGGATGGTGTGCCAGTAGACATATATATTAATGATCACACTTTAAAAAATACATCAGGTAATATATATAAGGGAAGAGTCGAGAATGTAGCCTCTTCCCTTAAATGTGCATTTGTGAATATTGGAGAAGACAAAAACGGTTTACTTCATTTTAGTGAGTGTAGCAATATGCCTAAAAAGGGTGATGAGCTACTAGTTCAAGTTACCCGTGAAGGGGTAGGGGATAAGGGTCCTAGACTTACAGAAAACCTATCAATTCCTTCAAAAAACATGGTGTTATTGATTAATGATAGTGATATTAATATATCTAAAAAAATACAAAACAAAAAAGTTAGAAATAACCTATTTAATATAGGAAAAACCCTTCTAAAAGAAGAGGATGGATTTGGAGTTATATTTAGAACTTCATGCCAAAACCTTGCTGAAAATGATATAGAAGAAGAGTTTAAAGATTTACTTAAACTCTCTAAGAATATACTTTCTAAGTGGAAGTTTATTAAGGGAAGTGTTAAGGTATATGATGGTGCTGACTTTATTGATCATATAAAGAGGGAGTATATAAGTCCTAAGATAACCGATATATATATTAATTCATTGGCAGAAATAGGTGTTATTAAGGAATATATTATAGATTATGGTTATGATTGTAATATTCACAATATAACAGAAACAAGAAAAGAAATGAATATTATACAGAAAACTATTAATAAAGCACTTGAGGATAAAATAGAAACAAGTAGCGGTAATATTATTATTGATGAAGCAGAAGCCTTTAGTATAATAGATGTAAATTATAACAAGATAGAAGGGGATACTTCTAAAGACAAGGGTCCTTTAAAGGGAAATTTAGATTGCTGTAGGGCTGTTGCAACAGCTATTAAGCTTAAAAATCTATCAGGTATTATTTTAGTTGACTTTGTTAATATGGAGGCAGAAGAAGATAATAATAGGGTTATAGATAGATTAACCAGTGAATTTTTTAAAAACAATGTTAAGGCTACAATACATGGCTTTACTAAACTATCTTTACTTGAAATAACAAGGGCTAAGAAGGCTTTAAGTCTACAAAGATTAGTATATAAAGATAGACATAAAAGTGTATTAAGAGGAGAATATTACCTTAAAAATTTAGAAGATAATGTGGTAGAATTAAATAGTAAGTCCCCACAAAAAGATTTTACTGTTTACGTTTCAGATGATATATTCAGCTGTAGCCAAGGAGTAGACTTTGAAAGGGAAATGCTAAGAATTCATAACATAAAAATAACCCTTAAATGCAAAAAAGACATTACTGGATATATTATTGATAATAATCACAATAGTGGATTTGCAAGGGTTAGTATAGGTTCAAAAAACATTTTAGGAAGTGTTTTAGAGCTTAAAGAAGATGGCGACAATATATACATAAAGTTACATAAAAATCAATAAAAAATAGGTAAATTACCTGTTTTATCTTATGTTGACAGTGAATTATATGTATGTTACAATGTAAGTCGTGAACCGCACGAAGCAGGCTTAAAAGATATTCGTATCTGCCTTGCTATAGGCGAGACTGGCAAGAGGAGGTGCATGTCAGATGTACGCAATCATTCAAACTGGTGGTAAGCAATACAGAGTTCAAGAAGGTGACACTCTTTTCGTAGAAAAGTTAGTTGCTGATGTTGATGGAACTGTAGAACTAACAGAGGTACTAGCTGTTTCAAAGGACGGTAAGTTAACTGTTGGATCACCAAAAGTTGAGGGTGCTAAGGTTGTAGCTAGCGTGGTTAAACACGGTAAAGCTAAGAAGATCATTGTTTTCAAGTTCAAGAGAAAGAAGGACTACAGAAAGAAGCAAGGACACAGACAACCATACACTCAGATTAAGATCGAAAAAATCGAAGCTTAATTATATTGAAATATAAAATCCCTTATTAAGGAGGTGGCATCATGGCACATAAAAAAGGTGTGGGTAGCTCCAAAAACGGTAGAGATAGTGAATCCAAACGTCTAGGCGCGAAGAGAGCTGACGGTCAATTTGTTCTTGCAGGAAACATCCTAGTTAGACAAAGAGGAACTAAGATTCACCCAGGTACAAACGTTGGTAAGGGCAAGGATGATACATTATTTGCTACTATCGACGGAATCGTTAGATTTGAAAGACTTGGAAGAGACAAGAAAAAGGTTAGCATATATCCAAGAATAGCTCAATAGTAAAAAGGCACCCGTTAGGGTGCTTTTTATATTGCATATGTCATTTTCCTAAAATTTTAAAAAGGGGTTATAAAAATATAACTTCTTGCCAAAGATATATTTAATATTAAATTGTAAATGAGGTGTTGCTATGTTTATAGATATAGCCAAGATATACATAAAAGCTGGTGATGGTGGACACGGTTCTTCATCATTTAGAAGAGAGAAATATGTTCCACTTGGAGGACCAGATGGAGGAGACGGAGGAGACGGAGGAAGCGTTATATTTGAAGTTAACGAAGGCCTTAGAACTCTTCTTGATTTTAAGTACAAGAGAAAGCATATTGCTGAAAGTGGGATTAATGGTGAATCTCAAAAGATGTACGGTAGAGCAGGAAAGGATCTTATTATTAAGGTACCACCTGGAACTCTTATTAAGGAAGAAGAAACAGGGAAGATTGTAGCTGACCTTAAGGAACATGGAGACAGAGTTGTAGCGGTTCGTGGTGGAAGAGGTGGAAAGGGTAATGCTAAGTTTGCAACTGCAACTAGACAGGCGCCTAATTTTGCACAACCAGGACTTCCAGGAGAAGAACTAAATGTTGTTCTAGAACTTAAGCTACTTGCTGACGTTGGACTTGTTGGTTTCCCAAATGTAGGAAAGTCAACTATGCTTTCAATGGTTACAGGTGCTAAGCCAAAGATAGCCAACTACCATTTTACTACTTTAACTCCGAATCTTGGAGTAGTAGATATTAAGGGGATTGAAAGTTTCGTACTTGCAGATATTCCAGGACTTATAGAAGGGGCACATGAAGGGGTAGGTCTAGGTATAGACTTCCTAAGACACGTTGAAAGAACAAGACTACTTCTACATGTTGTTGACGTTTCAGGAGTTGAAGGAAGAGATCCTATTGATGACTTTGAGAAGATTAATGATGAACTTAAGCTATACAATGAGAAGCTTTCAAGAAAGCCTCAAATTGTTGTTGCTAATAAGACAGATATAGCTGAAGATGAAGAAGGCTTTAACAAGCTTAAGGAATATGTTGAAGAAAGAGGAATGAAAATCTTCAAGATATCTGCAGCTACTAACACAGGACTTCGTGAACTTATGCTTTATGTTGGAAGTATACTTAACACTATTGAAGTTGAAGAAGACTTTACTGAAGAAGAAATGTACGTACCTGAAGAGAGAGCATTTAGCTTTGACGTTGAAATCGACGAAGAAGGGGTATACGTTGTTACAGGTTCCCTTGTTGATAGATTACTTCTACAGGTTAATATTTATGACAGTGAGTCAATTAAGTACTTCCATAGAACCCTTGAAAGAAGAGGCGTTATTGCAAAGCTTAAGGAAATGGGAATAGAAGATAATGATTTAGTTAGAATGGATGACTTTGAGTTTGAATTCGTAGACTAATAAGGGGGATAATATGTTAACTAGTAAGCAAAGAAGCTATTTAAGATCACTTGCAAATACTTTAGACCCAATATTCCAAATTGGAAAAGAAGGGGTACATGAAGAAAACGTTAAAGAAATTTCATGTGCACTTGAAGCTAGAGAATTAATTAAGATAGCAGTTCTTAAGAATTCTTTAACTGATGCTAGAGAAGCTTGTAACGAAATATGTGAAGCAATCGAAGCAGATCCAGTTCAAGTTATTGGAAACAAGTTTGTAATATACAGACCATCTAAAGAAAAGCAAAAGATAGAACTGCCAAAGCAAAAAAAGAAAAGTAACTAGGTTTAAGGAGCTAAGGTTTTAGCTCCTTAATTTATGCTTTAATTTAATTTCCTTTAAAACTATTAGAAATCAAAAAAATTTGATATAATAGTATAGTTATAATTATTCAGTTGTGTTGAGAAAGGCGGAATCTATGTTGAAGTTAGGTATATATGGAGGCACCTTTAATCCTATACATATAGGACATTTAATTGTGGCACAAAGTGTATTAGAATACTTAAATCTCGATAAGATTATATTTATTCCAGTTGGTAATCCACCACACAAGGATTCTAGGAATATAGTTAATGGTGTAACTAGAATAAATATGCTTAACAAAGCTATAGATGGGAATAGCTTTTTTGAGGTAAGTGATATTGAGGTTTTAAGAGAAGGAAAAACATACACATATGATACATTAACAGAACTTAGAGAGAAGTTTAAACAAGCTGAAATTAATTTTATTATTGGTTATGATACACTAATTGATATTGACACATGGCATAGGGTACATGAAACTTTAAATCTAGCAAGATTTATAGTTGTTAATAGAGATGGGGATAAAAGGTCTATTGAGAAGACTATAGAATTAACTAAAAATCGTTATGGTGGAGAATACGTCCTTGTTAATATTCCGAGTATTGGAATATCTTCCTCAGATATAAGAAGAAGAGTTAGAGAAGGAAAGAGTATTAAATACATGGTAACTAACGAAGTTAATCAATACATAACTGATAATAAACTATATAGAGGTGATTAATAATAATGCTTTATGATAAAATTAGAGAGTTTGCTAAGGCATCACTTAACGACAAAAAGTTTAACCACTGTTTAAGAGTTGAGAAAATGGCAGTAAGCCTAGCAAAACAATACGGCGTTGATATAGAAAAGGCAAAAATAGCTGCTATATCACATGATTGTGCAAAGTTTTTTTCACATGATAAGATGATTAACAATATGAAACAAAGTGGACAATACATAGACGAAATTCAATTAAGTGTTCCATACTTATTACATGGACCTGTTGCAGCAATTAGAATTAAAGAAACATTTAACGTTACAGATGAAGATATTCTTAACGCTATAAGATTCCATACAACAGGGCGTAAGGGAATGGGAATGCTTGAGAAGATAATATACATAGCTGATCTTATTGAAGAAGGTAGAGACTTTAAAGGTGTTGAAGAAATTAGAAAAGAGGCCTTTAAAAACATAGATAGAGCTTTAGTTATGGGATGCAATACAACTATGTCGTACGTTATGCTAAAGGGACAGGTTATCCACCCATCTACAGTAGAACTTAGAAATAGTATAATACTATGTGGAGGTAACAAGAGTGAGTAACGAATCAAGAAAAGATAAGCGTGAGCTAAAGAGAAAAAAGAGAAGCCCTTTTAAAATTTTCTTAGTTGTGTTATTATTAATCTTCGTTGGAGCTGGAGGTGCCTTTGCATTATATGTAAACCATCTAGGTAATAAGATAACATCTAATTCATCAGTAGAGGCTAAGCATGTAAAAAGCGGAGAAGCTATTAACTTTCTACTTTTAGGAGTAGATGCAGGAGATTATAACGGTAAGGATGAGCATCAAAGATCAGATACGATGATGCTAATTAGATATATTCCAAAAACAGATCAGGTATATATATTATCTATACCAAGAGATACAAAGGTTAAGATTAACGGTAAGACTCAGAAGATTAATGCAGCACATGCTATAGGAGGTCCTGAGCTTACAATTAAGACAGTAGAAGAGCTTTTAGATGTTGATGTTAACTATTATGGTAGCATTAACTACGAAGGGTTTAGAGCTTGTGTAGATGCTATTGGAGGGTTAACAGTTATTCCACCAAGAGATATGAAGTATAAGGCAAGCGATATACAGATTGACTTTAACAAGGGTGAAGAAGTTCATCTTGATGGAGAAAAAGCAGAGCAGTTTGTTAGGTGGAGAAAGAACAGTAATAATAATGGAGGGTATCCAACAGGAGATGTTGGGCGTGCTGAGACGCAGCAGGAATTTATGGTTAAGTTCCTAGAGAAGCTTAAGTCACCTGAAGGTATAACTAAGCTTATACCACTTATTAATACAGCTACAAGTTATGCTCAAACTAACATGGACCCATCGAAGATTTTAAGTTATGGGAAAGATTTAATGGATGTAGACCCATCAAAAATTGAGAAGATGGTTCTTCCAGGAGAAGCTTTCCATGACCCAGATGATAGAACATGGTATTATTTATTTCACGAAGAAAAGTCCCAGGATGTTCTAAATATATATAGAGGAATTACAGGACTATCATCAGGTGATAATAATACAACACCACTTAATAATGAAAATATAACTATTGATATATTTAATGCAACAAGTAAGTCAGGACTTGCAGCACAGTACCAGAAGAGATTTGAACAGCTAGGATTTAAAATTGGAGTAATTGGAACCTATGAAAATAAAGATGAGGTTACAAGAGTATTATACGGCGGGGAAGCTTATGGAATAAGTAACCTAAAGAACTACCTACAAAACGTTAAATACGTTAAGGAAAGTGGAAGAAAGCCTAATAGCGTTAAGATTGTACTAGGTAAGGATGCAATAGGTGAGGGAATTATGACTGGTTCAGACCAGGCTATTAACCAAAACAATAATAACTCACAGGGAGTATCAGCTGATAAGTCAAGCTATACAGTTAAAATACTAAATTCAACAGGTAAGTCAGGCCTTGCAGCTAAGTACAAAGAAATGCTTGAAACTAAAGGTTATAAGGTTATAAGCATTGATAACTCAAAGGGTAGTAAATTGAGCACTACCGAAATAGGGTACTCATTAAATCAAAACTTTGCAAACACTGTAAAGGGTGATTTAGGAGCTGGTAAGGTAACTCGTTCTAGTGATAATTCAGCAGATATAGTGATAATTCTAGGAACCGATGTTATTGACTAATAATATACTAAAATAAGCATTAGGGAGGTGTATGGTTTGAAAACATCATCAAATTTAGCATATGTAGCAGCAAATGCAGCAGCAGACAAGAAAGCAACAGATATTAGACTACTTAACGTTGAAGGGTTAACTACGGTAACAGACTTTTTCGTAGTATGTACTGGTAACTCAACTACTCAGGTTAAGGCTATTGCACAGGAAATTGAGTTCAAGATGGAAGAAGAGGGATTAGAAATAATCCACAAAGAAGGACATCAATTTGGTAGATGGATATTACTTGACTACGGATACGTAATTGCTCATGTATTCATTGAAGAAGAAAGAGAATTCTATGGAATAGAAAGACTTTGGTCAGATGCTGAAGAAATAATATTCTAATTAATATAAGAGGACAGTAATGTCCTCTTTTTTAATTTTTTGATCTAAAGATTAATGAATTAGAGCTTAATTATATAGAAAAATAATGTTTTTAATAAGAAATTATGTTAATATATGAATATATTTTTTATTTATAGGGGGAACCAATATGTCAAAAGAAATTATAAACACAAGTAATGCACCAGCTGCAATTGGACCATATTCACAGGCGGTTAAGGTAGGAGATATGTTATTTACATCAGGTCAAATACCACTAGACCCTGCAACAGGTGAACTTGTTAACTCAAATATTGAAGAGGCAACAAGAAGAGCACTTGATAACCTGAAGGCAGTTGTTGAGGCTGGGGGAAGTAGTCTTGACAAGGTTATAAAAACTACTGTATTTCTAAAGGATATGGATGATTTTGTAGTTGTAAATGGTATTTACGCTGAATACTTTACAGTAGAAATGCCAGCTAGATCAGCTGTTCAAGTTGCTAGATTACCAAAGGATTCATTAATTGAAATTGAAGCTATAGCACTTGCTAAGTAATAAAAAAAGGCGGATATCATTTTGTTATGATATCTGCCTTTATAATTTTATCTTCTATTCTTTTTAATTTTAATATTAAATAAAAGGAGTATAGCAAGTAAAACTGCTATTCCTGCACACAGGAAAACAATATATTTACTTAATGTTGGTTGTGAAAGTTTATCAAAAACCTTATCAACCTTAGTTTTATATTCCTTGTCAGCTGTTAAATTAATTGTTTTATATGTATCACCATTTACTGAGACCTCAAGCTTTGCAACTACATCTCCCACATTAAATGATTTCTTGTCTATATACTTAACATTAGTTTTAACAGTTGCAGGTTTTGATTTTTCATCAAGGTATGTTACGTCCTCAGTTGGTATTAAGTTAATATCTTCTTTGCCCTTAAGAGTCATAGGAGCGAATACATCGCCCTTTTTAATTATGGTTTTTGTTTCATAATTAGTGAATCCATAGTCTAGAAGAAGTTTTGTATCATCATAACACTGGGTACCATTTTTTAAGCATACAACAAGTAGGCTTGTACTACCCTTAGTTGCTGACCCTACAAAGGTATGTAAAGATCTTTTAGTGAAACCAGTTTTTATTCCATTAGCCCCATCATACTTATATCTTTGTGTTGCTATAAGTTTGTTGTGATTAATAAGAAATCTAGTTTCGGCAAATTGAGGAGTTGGCGCTATTTGGTAGGAAACCGTTGAAGATATCTTTCTAAATGTAGGGTTCTTCATAGCTTCCCTAGCAATTAGTGCAAAATCTTTAGGTGTAGTATAGTGGTTATTATCATTAAGCCCATGAGGGTTAGAAAAATTCGAATTAACAGCACCTATTTCTTTAGCTCTTTTATTCATTTCCTTAGCAAACTCTTCTTTTGAACCTGAAATATATTCAGCAAGAGCAGTACCAGCATCATTACCAGACTTAAGCATAAGCCCATGTAATAGCTGTTCTACTGTCATAATTTCTCCTTCTTTAAGATATAAGCTACTTCCCTCTTCAAGTGTAGGATTCTTAGTAGTAGTTATCTTATCTTGGAGATTGCCCTTTTCGATAACAATTAAAGCTGTAAGTACCTTAGTTATACTTGCAGGTTCGTATTTAGTGTTTTCATTTTTAGATGCTAGCACCTTGCCAGAGTCAATATCCATTAAAACATATCCATCTGAGGTTATGTTAGTTGGAACAGGAGCTTTAGCCTGTACACAGTAGAAAAAACTCAGCATAAAAACTAGCATTAGCGAAAGAATTTTAAATGCTTTTTTTATCATAATTTCCTCCTAAAGTAAAATAACAGCTTTTTATATTATAACAGAATTTTAGGAAAAGTGCAGACTAAATTTCATTATTATGGTAATCATTTATAATGAGGTGATTTATATGAATATTAATATATCCAAAAAGCAAAGGGTAGGTATAGTAGTGTTTATAGCTATACTGATTGGAATTGCTTCTTTTATTTATTTTACAAATAGACCGAATACTAATGGTGATGAGATACATACTAATAGAACCCTAGTGGAAAATCCTCCTAAAGAGGAGGTAGTAAGCGTGTCTAAAGATAAAAGTGAACCTATCTATTCAACAAAAATGATTAAGGCATATGTTTGTGGCTATGTTGTAAGCCCAGGGGTATATGAAGTGTCAGGTGGAGATAGGCTAGTTGACTTAGTAAGTAGAGCAGGAGGACTTACTAAGGATGCAGACCCTAAGGGGATTAATTTAGCACTTGAGGTTAAGGATCAGGGGTATTATAGAATCCCAGGAGTTAACGAAATTTCAAGTGGTCAAATAGAAAATGGAGCTACTGCTACATCTAAAGACTCTGCATTATCTACTAGTGGAGGTATTAAGTCAGAGTCTAAGGGTGAGACCATAAACATTAATACAGCAGATAAAGAGCAGTTAAAAACTCTTCCAAGGGTTGGAGATGCTATTAGCCAAAGAATAATAGATTATAGGGAAAAAGAAGGTAATTTCAAAAGTATTGAGGATATTAAAGAAGTAAGTGGTATAGGTGACAAGATGTTTGAGAACCTAAAAGACAAAATAACAGTAGAATAATGTTGAATATATCTTATATATTGATATACAATAGTCATGTATGTAAGTTTTACATAATTACTTCCGAGGAGGATTATCATGAAAGATATTAAGTTAACTCATATGACAGAATCATCAGGATGAGCAGCTAAGATTGGACCAGACGTCCTTGCACAGGTTCTGTGCAAATTACCGAAAGTTTCTGACCCAAACCTTATAGTTGGAATAGACACATCAGATGATGCTGCAGTATATAAGATAAATGAAGACACAGCAATTATACAAACACTAGACTTTTTCACACCTATTGTAGACGATCCATATATGTTTGGGCAGATTGCAGCGACTAACTCACTTAGTGATATATATGCTATGGGAGGTACGCCTACAATTGCACTTAACATTGTATGTTTCCCTAATTGCCTTGATATAGAGATACTTGGAGAGATACTTCGTGGTGGTGCTGATAAGGTTAAAGAAGCAGGTGCTATTATAGTTGGAGGACATACAGTAAGTGATAATGAACCTAAGTATGGTTTATCAGTTATGGGACTTGTTCACCCAGATAAGGTATTTGCTAACTCTAATGCAAAACCTGGTGAAGTTATGGTTATAACAAAGCCTATTGGAACTGGAGTTATTAATACAGCTATTAAGGGAGAACTTGCACAGGCAGCACATATAGAAGAGGCATCAAATCACATGGCTACCCTAAACAAGTATGCAGCTGATATTGCAAGGGACTATAATATTAGTGCTTGTACAGATATTACTGGATTTGGACTTGCAGGACATGTATATGAAATGGCCAAGGGTGCTAATGTTTCTATTACAATAGAAAGTAATAATGTACCTTTTATGAATGGTGCAGTAGAATATGCCAAAATGGCTATGATACCAGCTGGAACATACAAAAATAGAAATTTTGTTGGTGACAATTTTGAGTCATCAGTTAAGGATATTTATATAGAGGATCTGATTTTTGACCCACAAACATCAGGTGGATTACTATACACACTTCCAGAGAATGAGGCTATAAGACTTGTTAAAGAGCTTAAGGATAATAATATAGACTCATCTATTATTGGATTTGTTGAGGAGAAGAAAGACAAGTATTTATACATTAAATAATAGGGGGATAATAATGATGGAAAAAAGAGAACTTCTGAAAGCCCTTCCTAAAGTAGACGTTTTACTAGAGAATAGTGAGATTAATTCTATTAACGTATCAAGAAATATTATTGTTGAAGGTGTTAGAGAAACAATAGATTTATATAGAAAGAATATTCTAGAAGATAAGATAACTAGCTATTCTATAGAAGATATAATTAGAGATATTAAGGTTCTTGTTAAGAAGAAGTCATCAATGCATTTAACTAGAGTTATTAATGCAACAGGAACAGTACTTCACACTAACCTTGGTAGAGCTGTTATAGCTCAAAGTGCAATTGATGCTGTTATTAATGTATCCCGTGGATTTAATAATCTTGAGTATGACCTTGATCTAGGAGAGAGAGGGTCAAGATATTCCCACGTTGAAGAACTTATATGTAAGATTACAGGTGCAGAGGCAGCACTTGTTGTTAACAATAATGCAGCAGCTGTTATGCTTGCACTATCAACTATTTGTAAGGGCAAGGAAGCAATAGTTTCTAGAGGACAATTAGTTGAAATAGGTGGGTCATTTAGAGTTCCTTCTGTTATGGAGGAAAGTGGTGCTACACTTGTTGAAGTTGGAACAACTAATAGAACACATGAGTCAGACTATATTAATGCTATTAACGAGAACACAGGATGCATTCTAAAGGTTCACCAAAGTAACTATAAGATTCTTGGGTTTATTAAAGAACTTGAAGTTGAAGAGTTTGTTGAAATAGGTAAGAAAACAGGTGTAACTATTATTGAAGATATTGGTAGTGGTGTGTTTATAGATATGTCAAAGTATGGATTAACACATGAACCTACAGTTCAAAACAGCATTAAAAAAGGTGTAGATGTTGTTACATTTAGTGGAGACAAGATGCTAGGTGGACCTCAGGCTGGAATAATAGCTGGTAAGAAGGAATTTATTCAAAAAATGAAGAAGAACCAACTTACAAGAGCACTTAGAATAGATAAGATGACACTTGCAGCACTAGAGGCAACACTTAGACTATACCTTGACGAGGACCTTGCAATGCAGGAGATTCCAGGACTTAATATGCTAAGTAAGAAGGCAGAAGACCTTAAAAAAGATGCTACAAGACTAGCTAAATCATTAAGAACTAAGATTAAGGATAGGGCAGATATTAGTGTAGAAAAAGACTTTTCACAGGTTGGTGGAGGGGCTATGCCTCTTGAGAGATTAGATACGTATACAGTAACTATATCACCAAAAACCCTAAAGAGTATTGAACTTGAGAAAAAGCTTCGTGAAGCTGATATACCAATAGTTACGAGATTATACAAAGATACTATTATTATTGATGTTAGAACTCTATTTAAGGATGATTACAAAATAATAACAGATACACTATCAAGTATTATTTAAAGGAGGGTACTATGCAGCATATTGTAGTAGGTACAGCAGGTCATATTGACCATGGTAAGACAACCCTTATAAAAGCACTTACAGGAAGAGAAACTGATACGCTTCAAGAAGAAAAGGACAGAGGAATATCAATAAACCTTGGATTTACTTACTTTGACTTCAAAAGCGGAAAAAGAGCAGGTATTATAGACGTTCCAGGACATGAGAAGTTTATTAAGAACATGTTAGCTGGAATCGGTGGAATAGATATAGTTGTACTTGTAGTTGCAGCAGACGAAGGTGTTATGCCCCAAACAAGGGAACATCTTAATATACTAGAACTACTAGACATTAAAAAGGGGGTTATAGCCCTAACTAAAAAGGATATGGTTGATGAAGAGTGGATTGAAATGATCACCTGTGACGTTAGAGAAGAGGTTAAGGATACATTCTTAAAGGATGCACCGATTATTCCAGTATCATCAATTACAAAGGAAGGTATAGAAGAGCTTATTGATACTGTAGATAAGATGACAGTAGAGCTTGAAGATAAGGATTTACATACTGAGTTTAGACTACCAGTAGATAGAGTATTCTCAGTTAGTGGATTTGGTACAGTAGTTACAGGAACACTTATCTCAGGAAGTATAGCAGAAGGTGACGAGTGTGCTATATATCCAGATGGAGAAGAGACTAGAGTTCGTGGAATTCAGGTACATGAAACAAGTGTAGACAAGGCATATGCAGGTCAAAGAGTAGCAGTTAACCTTGCTAATATTAAGAAGAACCAAGTAAAAAGAGGAGACTGTGTTGGTAAATTAGGAATTATGGAGACTACAATGATGATTGATTGTAGACTAAAATACCTAAAAGATGCAGCAAGAGACCTTAAGAATAGAGATAGAGTTAGGGTTTATCATGGAACAACTGAAATACTTGGAAGAGTAGTAATACTTGATAAGGAAAAGGTTAAGCCAGGAGAATCAGCACTAATTCAAATAAGACTAGAAGAGAAAATGGCACTTAGAAGAGGGGACAAGTATATTATAAGAAGCTATTCACCAATGGTAACAATAGGTGGAGGAACAGTACTAGACCCTAACCCTAAAAAGCATAAAACAGGTGATGTTAAGATCATTGAAGAACTTCTACTTAAGGAAAAAGGTTCGCCTGAGGAAATAGTTGCACAGGCACTTAAGGACACAAGTGCAAGTTTCCCTAAGATAGATGATTTAATAAAATCAGCAGGTAAGGGAATAGCAGGACTTGATGAAATAGTAGATAAACTAGTAGAAAAGGGAACGATAAGCAGACTTCCGCAAACAGATGGAGATGTATTCCTACACTTCTCATTTATTAATTCATTAAAAACAGAGTCTAAGAATATACTAGATGTGTATCATACACAGAATCCTTTAAAGGCAGGAATGCCTAAAGAAGAATTTAAAACAAAACTAGTAGGTAAAACAATTAAGCAAAAGCTATTTGAAGAAATAGTTAAGATTCTACAAGTGGATACAATAAAGCTTGGAACAACATTTGTAGCAAGTTCTGACTTTGAAATTAAGTTTGACAAAAGACAAACACAAATCAAGGAAGAAATACTTAAGACAATGAGGGATGCTAAGTATCAGCCACCAAAGCCTCAAGATATGCTTAAGGCATATGGTAAGGAAGAAAAAGCTGCCAAAATGGTATTTACATCACTTGTAGAATCAGGTCTTTTTGTAAGACTACCAGAGGAGATCTTCCTAATGAAGGAATACTTAGATGCAGCTAGAGAAATGGTTATTAACCACATTAAGGCTAATGGAGAAATAACAGCATCTGAGTTTAGAGACCTTGTAGGAACAAGTAGAAAGTATGCAGTACCTATACTTGAATACTTTGATAGTGAAAAAACAACAAAAAGAGTTGAAGACAAGAGAGTACTTGCATAGAAAAAATCTATAGCAAAGATTTCTTATTGAAACTTTATCTATAGCATGATACAATAATATTGTCCTAAGGGAGTGGATGGATGCTGGTGTGTCCTCCGGTCTTCAAAACCGGCTTGCGGCGTTAGTAGCGTCGTGGGTGAGTTCGATTCTCACACATTCCCGCCAATTGATATCACAGGGTTACAGCAATGTAGCCCTTTTTTATTTTTTGATATGAATTATGTTGAAAGGTCAATTTGGACACAATTTGGACACAAACGTTTTAAAGAGGACACACAGATGTGAATAGATATCCTTAAAACATTTCGTTTAATCGTGCTATAGCCTCACGCTGCATATTAGGTAAAACGTGAGAATAAGTATCTAGTGTTATTGAAATATTTGCATGGCCAAGTCTTTCAGATACTATTTTAGGATTAACTCCCTGCTTTAAAAGCATAGTTGCATGACTATGTCTTAAATCATGAAATCTTATCTTTGGGTAATTAGATCTTCTCATAAATTTTCTAAAAAGCTCACCTATATAAACAGGCTTGTATGGAATACCATCTTCAAAAGCACATACAAAGTCTTGATTATTATAAATATCCCTATTTAACATTATCAATTCATTTTGTTTCTTTCTATGTTCCTTAAGCTCTTTAATAGTTAGGTCCATCATAGCAATGCTTCTATTTGACTTTGAAGTTTTAGGAGATGCAAGAGCATAGTTGTTGCTGTTATCTATTTTTTGAAAGTTATATCTAACAGATATAAAACCATTAACAAAATCAACATCCTGCCATCTTAAAGCTGCAATTTCACCTTGTCTCATGCCAGTAGTAGCCCCTATAAGAATAGGAATATATAAGTTACTATTAGATTCCTTTAGGTCCTTTAGAACCTGATTAATAGTATCAGAATCCCATATACTCATTTCTACATGTTGAGGTCTAGGAGGCTTTACTGCACTTGCTGGGTTGTAGTTTAACATTTGCCAACCTACTGCATGTTTTAATGACATAGATAACATTCTATGTACTTTCAGTATAGTAGAGTTAGATAGGTTAGTTTTTTGTAAATCAGTATAAAACTTTTGTATATGCATAGGCTTTATACTTGAAAGTTCTAGACCACCTAACTTACTCACAATTTGATTTGCAAACTGAGTGTATCTTATGTAAGAGGATGGTGATACATTTGTCTTAGCATATGTTTCTAACCAATAATTTAAGTATTCTCTAAGACTGATCTTCTCGCATTCAAAGTATTCTCCATTTTCATATGAAGCAATAAACTCAGCTAAAGCAATTTGAGCTTCCTTCTTAGTTTTAAATCCAGACTTTGATTTTTGTTTTCTTTTTCCGGTTACAGGATCTAATCCTATATCGACTCTATAACGCCATGAATCCTTTCTTTTATCCACTGATCCTTTCAAATTTAATTCTCCTTTCTGAACATATGTTCTATTAATAGTTAAAAATATATAAATCAAATAAGTTGTTTTAGAGCCCTTTCTGGAATCTCTAAGGAACAAGCTATTTGAGATATAGTCAGTTCACACATTTCTACTTCATCAAGTTTTATATCATTTAGCTTTAGTGCAAAGTAATCTGCCTGTTTTTCAAGCTTATCAAT
>NZ_JAVWJB010000012.1:0-51284 GCF_036639235.1 Clostridium sp. | reverse complement strand
TGTCACTTGGGTCCTCATAAGGAATGGTCAGCGGCGGCATAGCCCCCTTGACCATGCATTTAAATTTTTTAATTGCAAATGATAAAGTGGTAACTCTTTGAGTTACCACTTCTTTTGTTTATTATATAAAATTTTGCTAAAAATTTTATACGAAGCATTAGTGCTTATCTTATCATGAACTTTATCAACAGTTTGTAGGCTCAAAGGTATCTGCTTTTAATTTAATCCCTACATTAATTTAACCGAGATAGCAAATCAACTAATATGATTTAAAATCGCTAGATAGAGGTTGGTGTCTTTAAAAATCTATTTACTTATCTTTTGTTATTCATCTTCATCTTTGTTTTTTTTACTGTTGAAAAATACATATCCGAGGAATGCTGTTCCTGCTACTATAAGGGCTGGGAGTATTATTGTTGCTGCTAGGGACGCTATAACTAGGTAGTTTGCTACCTCCATGTAATCCTCCTATAAGTCCTGTCCTATAGTATATGTATTGTTTACTGGTAATTGCTATTTCTGATTCTTGATTCGTCGTAAGTTTCATAATCCGGTCCATCTAGAAGCTGGTTTGGAATTGTTGACTTTTTAAGGAGCACTCCCATATATGGCTCATAAAACTCTGCTATTGAGTCATGTAATCCAAGGCTTTTAATTATTACTGTTACTTGCCTTGAGTCTTTAGTTGTTTCTACTTGCCCATAGTCTGTAAAGGTGTAGGTTATAAACATTGTTAATCCTGTTAAGACTATTACTGAAAGTATTTTAACTGTTCTCATAATACCTTTTTTAGTTGATTCATCATTATTTGCTGAGTAGTATATTATCTCCTTTTTAAGGGGAAATAATATTAAAAATCCTCCAAGTGATATAAGGAACAATGTATAGAATGGTTTTG
Organism: Clostridium sp.; assembly: GCF_036639235.1. Lineage (GTDB taxonomy): Bacteria > Bacillota > Clostridia > Clostridiales > Caloramatoraceae > Clostridium_AB. The sequence continues at coordinate 50,386 of NZ_JAVWJB010000012.1, read as the reverse complement.
TTAAGATCAGATCGTATTTCGTTAGGATTTTGCTCCCTATAACATAGGTTAAAATATAAATTCCAAAAATTAAGTCTATGTATTTTAGGTTTTTGCTTATCTTTGGTAAGGTTTTTTTAGATTTATTTACACTTAAATCCTCCATTTTACCCCCATAATTATAATTCATATTTTATGTATATTTATTCTTAAGTTATACTTTATGGATATTTATAAGATTTAATATTGGTAATAATTTAATTACCCTTATTTTCTATATTTTATCATATAAAACCCTTAGTTTAGTTACATTTCAGTTTCACATAATACAAATATATCCATTTATTTTTGTATTTTCTTGCATTTTTCATTTGCCATATTCCTATATTTTATTCTATATATTTTTATAATTTCTATATTTATTAATAAAAATTATTGCATATTTTTTAAAACCATGTATAATAAATTCTTGTAAGTTTAATATCAATAATATTTTTGTTTAGTAATACTAAACTTTTTAGGGTTGTTTTTATTAAATATAAAAATTTATTTATTACTAAAGGAGTTGGTCTGAAAAATTGAAAAGAACACTTGTAACACTTGGATTATCTTTTTCACTTGCACTATCACTTGTTGGGTGCAGCTCAGCTGATTCATCTAAATCAGCAGATGTAGTATTTACTAACGGTAATATCTACACTATGGAAAAGGATTCAGCTAAGGTTGAAAACCTTGCTATTAAAGACGGAAAAATTATTGCTTTAGGAAAGTCTGATGAAGTGGACAAGCTTAAAAACCACAAAACCCAGGTTGTTGATCTTAAGGGTAAAACACTTCTTCCAGGATTTGTTGATAGTCATACCCATGCTTCAAACAGTGTAGAAATACTTTATGCTGCTAAGCTAAGTGATGGTGAATCACTTGAGGACTATGTAAAAATAGTTAAGGAGTATGCAGATAAATCAAAGGACAAGGATACTATATTTGGAGCTGGATGGATTGTTCCACTTGTACATAATGATCCTAATCCTAAATCATATTTAGATAAAATATCAAAGGATAAACCGATCATTCTAATTGCTGAGGATAGACATACTATATGGCTAAACTCAAAGGCTCTAGCTATGGCTGGTGTTAATAAGAACTACACGGAACCTCAAGGAGGAAAAATAGGAAGACTACCAAATGGGGAACCTAATGGTATCCTATACGAAACTGCTGCATGGAGCACACTTGAGAAGCTTCCTGGGTTTGCTATTGAAGATATAAAGGCAAGTATTGTTGAATATGATAAGCTTGCACTTGAAAGAGGTGTAACCCAGGTTAACCATATTCTTATGTACAACCAAGAGCCTATAACTAATGCTCTTCTTGAACTTGAAAAAGAAGGTAAGCTAAATGTTGTTCACCATATTTCATACTCAGTTTTCCCACATGAAGGAGCTTCTAAGCTACCATTCATAAAAGAAATGAGAGATAAACTTAAAGGTGAATATGTTAAATTCCTAGGTGTTAAAATGTTTAATGATGGTGTTCTAGAAGGTGAAACTGCTTACCTACTAGAAGATTACACACATAAGCCAGGCTATAAGGGATTCTCTATATGGGATGAAAAAGATTTTAATAATGCAATTAAGGTATTCGATAAAGAAAAAATCGATTTACATATCCACTGTATAGGTGATGCTGCTACTAAGTATACTCTTGATGCTATTGAAGCAGCCCAAAAGGAAAATCGTAATAAGGACCTTAGACACAAAATTACTCACCTTCAACTTGTTAAAGCAGAGGATGTTAAGAGAATGAAAGACCTTAATATTATTGCTGTTCCTCAGCCTAACTGGGCATATAAGGAAGATGCATTCTATAACCAAGCTGTTGAAATAACAGGACAAGAAAGAGCAGATGCTCAGTATCCACTTGGTTCATTGTTTAAGGCAGGTATTACAGTTGCATCAGCAAGTGATTTCCCTGTAACTGTTGACTGGGCACCACTTCAAGGAATTGAGGTAGGGGTTACTCGTTGCGCACTTGGAGATTCTAAGAAGGAAACTCTACTTAATGGAAATGAAGCTACTTCTGTTGAAGACATGGTTAAGTCATACACAATAAACGGTGCATTCGGTAACTATGCTGAGAATACATCTGGTTCACTTAAAATAGGCAAAGATGCTGACCTTGTGGTACTTGATAAGGATATATTCACTATTCCAAATCATGAAATAGCTACCTCTACAGTTGTTGAAACATATAACAATGGAAAAAAGGTATTTAATAAATAATAAAAAAGGGTGTTATCAAATTAATTTGATAACACCCTTTGTATTATAGTTTCTTAACGAACTCTGACTTAAGTGCCATAGCTCCGAAACCGTCTATTTTACAATCAATATTATGATCTGAGTCAACAAGCTTAATGTTCTTGACTTTAGTGCCCTTCTTAATAGGTGAAGAGCTACCCTTTACCTTAAGATCTTTTATTATTGTTACTGAGTCTCCGTCTGATAGTATGTTGCCATTTGAATCCTTAACAACTAATTCATCCCCATCACCTGAACCCTCTTCAAGAGTCCATTCATGTGCACATTCAGGACAAATAAGAAGATTACCATCTTCATATGTGTATTCTGATTTACATTTTGGACAGTTAGGTAGTGTCATATCGTATCCTCCGTATAAGTTAATAGTTGAATGACTCTATACTATCATACTCATAGGTAGTTTACAAATTCATTAGGGTCTCTTAATAGAACCTAATCACTATCGCTATCATCCGATGGGGAGTCATCATTACTATCATCGTTATTTGTATTATCACTTCCAGTATCATCACTACTATCAGTGTCATTATCATTACTGTCTACTTTGCCATCATCTGAACTTCCCCCTGAGTCACTATCTGAATCACTATCAGTATCTTCATCCGAGTCATCCTTAGATGGCTTAATTGTTGTTGGTTTTTTTAAAGGTTTCTCTCCCTTGTTAACATTGTCACTTAAAGCATCCTCTTCCCTATCTTCTAACTCATCCTTAATATCATCTATTAAGTCCTTATTAGCACCTGGTGTTTTTGAGTAATCCTTAAGCAGCTTAACAAGCTCATCCACCCTCATTTTTTCCAAATCCTCTTCTGTAACATTTCCCTTAAGTGTTTGAAGTGCCTTGTACTTACCAAGTGACACTCCCTTACCTTCTGCTTTTTTAAGAGTGGATTTGTCTCCCTTTATATAAATAACTTCAAAGCCTTTAAATTCTTCCTTAAGTGATGCCTTAAGCTTATCTTCGAAAGTCTTATCTGTTTCATCACCTAAAAATGCGAATCCAATAATAACTGAATCCTTGTTTGTTATAGTTTTACTACTTAATACCTTAGATTTAATTATATTTATACCCTCTTGAAGTGGTTTCCCCTTAATATTATCTATATTAAGAGCTTTACCGTCATCATTAAGTCCACTAACCTTAGTTATTGTATATTCCTTATCTATTTCTATTGATATACTTGGATTAATATCTATTGTAATAATCCCATAACTTGTAGTATTAAATGCATTTTTAAGGAGAGGTGTTATGCATATCATAATAAGAGCTGCAAGGGCAATTAATGGGGTAATTATCCTTGTAATCTTGCTTTTCTTGTGTCCGCTGTTTATATTCCCGCTACTTAAAACATCCTCAGCCAAAAAAAATATTGTGCTACCCTCTGAAAGTCCATTCTTAATGCCTATCTTAACAATGGTTCCGTTATCTTTCATTACAAGGGCATAGTCTTTTTTTATTTCTAAAACAAGTCCCTTATATAACAATGCATTCACCTCCTATCCTTTAATCCATAGCTTTATATTTCTATAGTTCTTATAAAAAACAATAACAACAGATAATATAAACTTCTTACTTCCTTTAATGATTTTTTCGGTTACGGTGAATTTTAAGGATATTCTCTTTATTGGAAGCCTTTTTTTTGAGAATATAAATCCTGTTAATTCCTCGTCCCTACTAACCTTTTTAGAAATACCTATAGCATTTTTCCTTGTATCTTCATGCCTTGGAGCGTCCTCAGCTAAATCTTCTAGGGTCATATTAAACTCTAACAAGTCCTTTTTAAAACTTTCTATTTCACCTAAAAGGATGGTTTTATCTTCTATGGGGCTCTTGTACTCCTCCCCTATATCTATTCCTTTTTCGGTTAAGTCCTCTATCGAAACATTCCCACATGTTCTATTCTCTTTCTTTAGAAAGTTTTTAATTCTACTAGATATAACAAGCTTCGCAAAGGAAGTAAATACCCCTTTATCTTCTTGATATTTTTCTACAGCTTCAACAAATGCCGCAAGTCCTATAGAAAACTCTTCATCATTTTCAACACTTACATACCTACCAGTGACTTCACTTATTGTCTTTACTATAAGTGGTATATGATTTTTTATTAAATCATTGATATCATGATTTTCCAGTGAGCTAACCTGTATAGTCATCAACCTACCTCCATAAGTTTTTAACCTATCATTATTATACCTAGCGCCTGTTAGTTTACAAGACGAGAAACTCTAGAAATGGGGTTCTAGAGCTTCCTGTATTATATTAGTTATCGTCACCCTCATCATCATCTGAATCATCATCATCTGAGTCGTTTGAAGTATTACCTGATGGTTTAGAAGTTGACGGCTTCTTGTCGCCCTCTGGCTTACTAGTGTTTCCAGTTACTGGCTTCTTGTCATCCTCATCATCATCTTCATCTGCATCATCATTATCTGTATCTGTTGCATCATCTGCATCATCCTCATTATCATCTGTATCATCTGAATCTGTGTCTGCATCATCATCTGAATCGTCATCTGCATCATCGTCTGAGTCTGTATCCCCATCATCATCTGAATCATCAGCATCATCTGCATCGTCTACATCGTCAGTATCTGCTTCTTCCTTATTAGATGATTCAATTGCAAGAAGCTCTGCATCTATCATATCTCTCCAGTTTGCACCATACTTCTCTTCAAGTACTTTAGCCCAGTTATCACCATACTTTTCTTTAAGCTTGTCAGCCCATCCATCTCCATGACCATTTACAATTGATCTATTCTCTAGTCTTGATACTTCTGGGGCTGCTGGTGCTGGTGCGTTTGCAACCGCAACCGCTGCTCCGCCTCCTCCAAGGCTTGTGATAAGTAATCCTGCTATAATTTCTTTCATAGTTTCATCCTCCTTGATAACGGTAAAGTTTTATATATTAATTCCACTCTCACCATTAAATACAATTTAAAAATACTGTTTAGGTACCTTTTTTGAAAAAAATAATAAAATTTCTTAAAAAATTTAAAAAAATAAAAATAGGACTGCTCTAACCACTGAGCAGTCCTATTTACATTGGATTAACATGATTTATATTAATTTTAATTAGAAGGCAAAATAATATTTGATAGATTAGTTAACATCTTTACTTAGTAATGTTTTGCTTTTTTGCTTTCTTTCTCTTAACAAGTCTAGTAATTAAATAAATAATTCCACCTGCAGAGAATATGAATACTGTTGTTAGTGCAGAAGTTACTAGAGCTATTTGCATAACATCTACCTTTTCTTCCTTACTAAACACAGATGAATTAGCATCTACCTTAGTAGCTACTGCTCCAACTGTTCCCTCTTCTATAAGAGTTTTTGTATCTTCTAATAATTTAACTCCAAAGTCTATATCTCTACCTGAAGCTGTAATATACATATAAAGTCTAATATCATCACTAATTCCTGAAACAGGGAATTTAATTATCATATCATCTGATCCCTTAGCTACAACTTCATATGGAGTATCATTCTTATTTACCTTAAGTTTAATGTTTTTCATAACTCCTGTTCCAATAAGTCTTAGGGTTACATAGAACTTTCCATCTATCTCTTCAAATATAGCCTTAGTATCAAGTGACTTTCTAGACATCTTTTTACCTATAAAGCTATCACTTAAAATTTCATTTTCAACTGAATACTTCTTAAAGTACTGACTTGGCTTAACTCCTGTAGTTAACCCTTGTCCCCCTGCTCCTAGAAGTGAAGTTGTAGAACCTCCCACTGTAGAGCCTTGTCCAGCTGTTGAAGTTATATTTCCTGTTGCACCACTGCCTAGTGGTTTAACAGCTTCATCCTTCTTAATTAAAGTCATTGAACTTTCAATAAGATTTACTGAGAATGAAATATCCTTCTCTATTGGAATAATAAATGCTCTAACTTCAATTCTACTTCCTATTGAAGGAGTTTTAAATTTAATATCCATAGTAGTTGCTCCCTTAGAAACAACACTATAGCTAACATTCTTACCATTTATATAAATTCTAATATTATTCATAAAGTTCATTTGACCAAAGCCAAGTGTTACAAACTTATCTGCTCCCTTTACTTCAAGGTAGCTTATTTCATTAAGTGACTTTCTTGATGACTCTTGTCCTGTAGCACTTGCTGCAGTAACCTTATTTTTAATCTTATATGTTCCATTTTCATACTTTGAGCCATTTATATCTGGCTTAGGATCCGGTGTTGGTTCTGGCTTTACTGGTGGTTCTGGTTTCACAGGTGGCTGAACTGGTGGTTCTGGCTTTACTGGCGGCTGAACCTCTCCCTCAGGCTTTAGTGTATCCTTCTTAAGAACCACTCTAAACTCAACATCACGAACTCCCATTGTTCTAGCTGCTACAACAATTGAATCATCAAATGATGAAACAGGGAATGCTATATGAAAGTTATCTCCTTCTTCATTAATAACTCTAAATGGTGTTTCTACTCCATTTACCTTAATCTTATGATTAGCCATCATAGACTTACCTGTAAACTTAAGTGTTATTATTGTTTTCCCATTAACAACTAACACATCAGCTACCCTATCTAAGAACTTTCTAGCCACAGATTCCTCGTTATTAACAATATGTAATGCATCATTCTGGATAGTATACTTACCATCCTTTATAGTAGTGGCTGTAGATGAAGTAGACACTTCCTTCCCTTCAAGTACAATATTGTTAGTTCTAATAACTTCAGCTCCATAAACTTGAGTTCCTGTTAAAGCCATAACCCCTGCAATAACTAAGGATATTACTTTAAATTGCATATACTCACTCCTTTAACAAAATATAAAATAAACCTTTACACCCTTTAAATTTGAAATTAGTTATTCCACTCCATATTAATTATTATATGAAGAACAGTTTCAATTGATAACTCTTTTCAACCTCTCCTATAATACACTAATTGATAACTAATATCAATACTTTTTTATATTTTTTCCATTTTACATAATAATTTCTGAGGTTTAGGGAATAATACCTTATATAAGATTTACTAGGAGGTGTCCTATGGGCAAGTCTAAATCATCTAAGAAGAAGGATATGACTTCATCAACTGAAGGTTCTGCTGGATATGGAGTATCTATTACTTCTATTACAACAGAGAATAAGTGGTCTGAATCCAACCCTGAACCTGTTGACACAAAATAAGGAGTAGATTTATCTACTCCTTATTTTGTCTATACTTTTAACTTTTCCTTTTTCAATATTTATAATTCTATCTGAAATTTTAAGAGCATCTTCCCTATCATGGGTAACAAGAATACATGTTATTCCTACACTTCTTATAATTTCTTCAAGTTCTCCTCTTATTGCTTCTTGAAGATTAGAATCTAAATTACTAAATGGCTCATCAAGTAGTAATATCTTTGGATCAATAGCTAAGGCTCTAGCTATTGCTATTCTTTGCATCTGCCCCCCACTTAGTTCATGTGGATATCTATTAATATACTCCTCCATTCTAACTAATCTTAAGCACTCCCTTATCTTCTCTTGTCTTTCTAATTTAGATAACTTCTTAATTCCAAAGCCTATATTATCCTTAACAGTCATATGGGGAAAAAGTGCATAATCTTGAAAAACCATTGATACTTTCCTATTACTAGGGTCTACAAATATATTTTTATCGTTAACAACCACGTTATCTATAGTTATTTTCCCATCTACACTACCCTCAAGTCCAGATATTAACCTTAGTATTGTTGTTTTTCCACTTCCACTTTCACCTAGAAGGCTAATTATTTCTCCTTCATTAACCTGAAAGCTAATATTATCTATACAGTTATCCTTACAATTTGGATGTTTAAATCTTAAATTTTCTATATTAAGCATGGTTATCCTCCTTATCTCCAACCTTATATAAAACAATAATAGCAATAAAGCTAACCCCAATAATCAATAGTGAAGGAATTGAAGCTTCCATCATCATTTCATCATTTGCGTATTCAAAAACCTTAGTTGCTAGTGTATTAAAATTAAAAGGTCTAAGTAAAAGTACAAGTGGCAATTCCTTAACTATGTCTACAAATACAAGGGCAAGCCCTGCGATAATAGATGGTTTCATCATAGGAAAGTCAACATTAATAAATGTACTAAACCTAGAATGGCCAAGTAACCTTGAAGCCTCGTAATATCTTTTTCCTATCTTTTGAAAGCCACCTTCAATGCTTTGGTATCCTACAGCTAAGTATCTTATAAAGTAGGCAAATATAAGCATTATTATGCTCATACTTAATACAAGGGTTCTCCCATCAGAGTAAATCCCACTATATAGCCATCCTAAACCCTTATCTATATCAACAAAAAACACTACAACTGTTATAGCTATAACTGCCCCTGGCACGCTATATCCAAAGACTGTTATTTTACCTGCTAATCTTGAAAAAGCATTATTGTTAAGCCTTGTGTAATTACCTATTATTAGTGATGCTATAATAATAATTACACTAGCTACAATTGATACCCATAAAGTATTATATATAAGTTCCACAAAGTAAGGACTTATAACACTTTCATAACTTAACATAGCCCATTTTAGTAATTGAATTATAGGAGCTAAAAACCCTAGAAAAAATACTATAAAGCATAGAGAAAATGCTAATATAGCACCTATTCCTTTAAGCTTTTTTCTTTTTAACGCTCTATGCTTTCCATTTGTTTCACTATATCTTTTTCTTCTTCTTAGGAACTTCTCCCCACTTATTACAGAGAAAACAATAACAAGAAGTATTGCTGATAGTCTTACTGCACTATCAACATCTCCCATAGAAAACCAACTTTGAAATATTGCAGTTGAAAAAGTAGGTACTCCAAAATAGGATACTACCCCATAATCACTTATAACCTCTAAAATAACAAGGGTTATCCCTGAAACTATAACAACCCTACTTATAGGTAAAACAACCCTAAAAAACAGTCCAATCTCACTTTCTCCAAGCATTCTTGCTGTTTCAACAAGTGAAGATGATTGTTTTTCTAGGTAGGATCTTACTATCATATATACATAGGGCAGCAAAAATATTGTAAATATAAATATAGCTCCTCCTATACTCATAATGTCAAAATATCTTTGATCTACCTGAATGCCAATACTTCTAAGTAATGTTTGTAAATCTCCTGTATAGCCTAATATTCCTGAGTAAGTATAGGCTGCTATATATGGAGGAATAGCAAGGGGAAGTACAAGACCCCACTTAAAAAACCTTCTTAAGGGAAAGTCATAGGCTGATATTAACCATGATATACCTACCCCTAGAACTAGTGTAAACACCCCTGTAAATATACATATTATTATAGTGTTTATTGCATAATCCTTAAGTAAATACTCTTGAATATGTGCCCACTGCTGACCCGGCTCCTTAAACAAATTTATAATTATTTCTAAGCTAGGCACTATTATCATTAAACAAAATATAAAACTCAATATTGATAAATAGCTTACCTTATGCTTCACCATGAATCCTCTCCTCTCTAGTTAAAAAAATAGAGACAATCCTATAGAGTGCCTCTATTTTAAATATCTTACTTCCAACCAACTTGGTCGAATATTTCACTTGCCTTCTTATTAAACTTACCTATTTGAGTTATATCAATGTTTTGTGCCTCAAATTCTCCCCAGCTCTTAAGCAAATCACTTGGTTCTACAGATTTGTTAGCAGGATATTCTGAGTTTTCACGAGCCATAGCTTCCTGAGCCTTTTTCTCAGTCATAAACTCTACAAATTTAATAGCATTCTCACTGTTTTTGCTATGCTTTGACATAACAACACCACTTACATTAACATGAGTAGGCTTTGGGAAAAATACCCCTACCTTCTCAGCAGCCTTAACTTCCTCTGGGTCCTTAGAATTTAGTAGTTTTCCTATATAGTAACTATTAACAATAGCTATTTTTCCTTGTCCTGCTGCTACTGCCTTTACTTGATCCCTATCATTACCTTCTGGACTTCTAGCCATATTCTTAACAATACCTTCTGCCCATTTCTTAGCATTATCTTCTCCATTTAGTTCTATAAATGAAGCTAGTAGTGATTGATTATATGATGAAGATGATGATCTAACTAATATACTATTTTTCCATTTATCACTTGTTAAATCCTCATAAGTTGATAAATCCTTAGGATCTACCTTCTCCTTATCATATACAATAACCCTTGCTCTAGTTGTTAGCCCAACCCAGCTATTGTCCTTACCTCTTAAGTTTTCTGGAATGTTTTTGTTAACAACCTCTGACTTAATAGGCTGAGTAACTTCTCCATCAACTGCTTGATATAAGTTTGCTATATCAGCAGATATAAATAGGTCCGCCTGTGTATCAGCTCCCTCTCTTTTCATTCTTTCAAGAAGTTCTGGGGCCTTACCCTCTATAACATTAACCTTAATACCGGTTTCTTTTTCAAAATCTTTATGTAGCTGTTTATCAACTTCATAATGCCTTGCTGAATATATATTTACAATATTATCTTCTGAATTTTTTTTGTCTGTTTTAGCGCAACCTGCAAATATTCCTAAAGAAAGCACAGCTACTCCTAATACAGATAGAAATTTTCTTGCCTTATATGTCATTTTTATCTACTCCTTTTTACCCTATAGTTTGATAATGATTTTCATTGGCAATTACTATAATAACAGTAGTTCAATACAATATCAAGTGTTTTATAATTTATTAAAATTTTTTAATTTTTAATACTTACTGGTATTAATTGAATATGATAATTATAAGGAGGTGTCTATATGAAAAAAGCTATTATAATATCTTTAATTATTTGTTTTTTTCTTATTTCAACATCATCACTAGCCCTTGCTAATCAAAATAATGCTTCTAAAGCCAATGACTATCCAATTGTTTTTCTTCATGGCTTTATGGGTTGGGGTGAAAAAAACTCATCCGGTGAAAACTATTTTGGAGGGGAATACAGTATAATCGAAAACTTAAATAATAGTGGATATAAAGCATTTTCCCCTGACCTTGGTTCACTTGCTAGTAATTGGGATAGAGCCTGTGAACTTTATGCTTATTTAGTAGGTGGAAAAGTAGATTACGGAAAATCACACTCTGAAAAGTGTGGACATGATAGATATGGTAAAACATACCCTGGGGTTATGCCAAAGTTCCAAGAAAATAACCAAAAAATACATCTAATTGGCCATAGTATGGGTGGATTAACTGCCCGCCTTTTTGCACATTTATTAAAAAATGGTAGCCAAGATGAAATCCAGTCTACTCCTTCTAATGAACTATCACCTCTTTTTAAGGGAGGCAACTCAAATATTTTCAGCATAACAACGATTCAAACTCCTCACAACGGTAGCCAAGATGCTAACAACAAAGGGGCTCTTATTAATGCAATTAAGAAAATTCTTTTCCCTTCAACCTCATCTTCATATGAAAACCCTGATTTAAACGACTTAAAGCTTGATCAGTGGGGAATATCTCGTAAATCATCTAAATCATACAAAGAATATATAGAAAAAATCCTAGCTAGTGATGCTATAAGATACATGAAGGACTTTGGTATGTATGATTTAACCCCTGAAGCGTGTAGGGATTTTAACGAAAGGGTACCTGCTATTGATGACATATACTATTTTTCTCTATCAACCCAGGATACCTATAAAAGTAGAATAACAGGGTTTCATTATCCAAATAAGGGGATGAGATCTAACTTTGTATTAACATCTTTAAGAATGGGTATGGAAACAAGTAGCAAAGAAAACATGGTTCCAATTACTAATGAATGGTGGGCTAATGATGGAGTTGTTAGCGTAATATCAGCTAAGTATCCAATCCTTAATTCTAAAGATGAACATGTAGAATATAAGGGCAATCCTAAACCTGGAGTTTGGAACTACCTTGGTAATATCCAAAACACGGATCACCTTGATACTATTCGTGATAAGAAACCAAATCCTATTTTAACAGAGAAATATCTAAACCTAGCTAATATGCTGCAATCCTTAAACTAAAATAATTCTTTAGCTTATTTATTTTTAGACATAAAAAAAGTAGTATTTCCTAGGAAATACTACTTTTTTGTCGTAATTAAATTCTATTTTCCGCCCATAAAATCAGCGTACTGAGGAGTTCCTAGTGCAAATCCACCTGAAACTTCTTGAATTTGCCCTGTAATAAATGATGAATCATCACTTGCGTAGAATAGTACTGCCTTAGCAATATCATCTGGCTCACCAATTCTGTTTAGAGGTACGTGTCTTAGGAATGAAGTTCTAAACTCTTCTGTCATGTGCTCAAGAGCTGCCTTAGTTCCAATTAGTCCTGGAAGAACTGCATTACATCTAACTCCTACTTTACCATATTGAAGTGCAACATTCTTAGTTAGTGAGTTAACTGCTGCCTTTGAAGTAGTGTATGCGATTCTTGATAGATCTGGAACCACTCCACCTATACTTGAGATGTTAACAATACTTCCTCCACCATTTTTAATCATGTGAGGTATTGCTCTCTTTGAAGTTAGGTATACACTCTTAACGTTTCTGTTAAGGATTTCGAAAAATGCAGTTGTATCTCCATTTACTAAGTCCCTATCAACTCTAACGTCTGTTCCTCCATAGTTGTTAACTAGAATATCAATCTTTCCTTCGTTTTCTACTACTGTATCAACCATTGCTTCCATTGAAGCATCATCCATAGCGTCAAAGTGTACAAACTTAGCCTTGCCACCCTTATCTTCAATTCCCTTAATTACTTCCTTTGCAAGCTCCTCTGAACGAGCTGCTATATATACTAACGCTCCGTTATCTGCAAGTATCTCTGCTGAAGCAAGTCCAATTCCCTTTGTTGATGATGTTACTAATGCTACTTTGTTTTCTAGCTTTTTCATTTTAGCTTCCTCCTCAGTATTTTATATTCTCTTTGTAATGATTGCTTTTTCAAAGCAATTTTATACCTTTTTATCTTGTTATATTTTAAATCAATTTCATTGTATAAGTGTTTTTAATTATTAAGGAATAATAATTATCCCTTTCTTTAATATAAATTTACCACATTGTCGAAGTTATTTCTACATTGATAATAAAATATCCAAAATATAATTTTTGTAAATTATATTTTGGATATAAATAAACCCTATTTAACCAAAGTATTATCAAACAAATATTGTAAAATATTTGTTTCTCATGTAAAAATAAAAACTTTAATCCATGGTGAAGGGGGACCTGTTCCCCAGCAGACCATTCCTTTCAAGGGGTCAAGTGGCGCTTCAGCGGCACGCAGCAGCTTTAGCACCCCTTGGCAAACCTCATGAAAAACAAGTTTTTCATGACAGGATGTTGACTATGTCAACATCCTGCTTTTTTGTCTTTTCCATATATTATTGTGATTATTAAACCAATTAATGATAGAACCGAAACCGCCATAAATGACACTTCAACTCCAAATATATTATTCATTATAGGAGAATTATATACTCCTAGTGTTGAAGCCTTAACCATTATAGATACAAATATAGCAGATCCTATAGCACCAGAAACCTGTCTTAATGTTGTATTAAGTGCAGATGCATGGGACATATAATCAACTGGTATAGACTTAACTCCCCATGCGGTAAGTGGCATTAATAAACAGGAGACACCTAGCATTCTAAATCCATATGCTATTGTTAAGAATAATAGTGATATACTTTCATCAAGAAGTATAAATCCTAGGTTACCTATTAATAAAAGGGTCATTCCTACTATAAATAGAATTCTTCCACCGTACTTATCAAGTATCTTCCCTGCAACAGGATTAAAAAGAAGCATTATTATAGCACCTGGCAAAATCAGTAGCCCAGATGTTAATGCAGAATATCCCCTAATATCTTGAACATACATAGGAACTATAATAGTTGCAGACATCATTGAACCATATACTATGCTTACTAGTATTGTACTTATAGTAAACCTTCTATTTTTAAATACCCTAACCTCTAAAAGCGGCTCATCTAAAACAAGTTGTCTTCTAAAGAACATGTATAGTGTTATTCCACCAACAATCATTGGTACTATTACATTAGCACTTGTAAGTCCATAATTGCCTATATTTGAGAATCCTATAAGCGTTCCACCAAACCCTACTATAGACATAATTAAGGATGGCAAGTCAAATTTTCCCTTACCAACCTTCCCAATATTTCTTAAGAAAAATACAGCTGCAACAAGATCTATTATTCCAAGAACAAGGGTTACTAGAAATAAACTATGCCATCCATAAGCATCTACTAAATACCCTGAAAGTGTTGGCCCAATAGCAGGTGCAACCCCTATTGTTACCCCAACTATACTCATTGCAAAACCTCTTTTTTCTGGTGGAAATATAGTAAGTACCGTTACCTGAAGTAGGGGTAGAAGGATTCCTGCACCTATTGCCTGTAATACCCTAGCAAATAATAAAACCTCAAAGCTATGCCCTGTTAATGCTATAGCACTTCCAAGAGAAAACACCCCAACACAGGTAATAAAAAGCTGCCTTGTTGTAAATCTATTAACCAAATATGCAGTAAGAGGTATCATAACCCCAAGTACTAACATATACACTGTAGTTAACCATTGACCACTAGCTGGGGTAATACTAAAGTCCTCCATTATAGTTGGAAGAGCTGGTGATACTAATGTTGCTGCAAGTGATCCTACAAATGTTCCAAACATCATAATTAGCCCTATTATAGTAGCCTCTTTATAATCAAATTTTTCTACATTGAACTGCTTATTTCTCACCATTAACACCTACATTCTTTTTATAATTCGTCGTATCTTACTAACACTATTTTGTAGCAAACTCTCCACTTCTATGAACATTAGCATTCCCTCTAATATAACACTTTTATATTTTTCGCTTATTATTTCTTCTTCAATTATATTAATAGCTTCAATTATGTTTTCAGACATGTCAGTAGATAACACCTTAAGGTCTGTAACTTCTACTAGTAATTCCTCCCTATTGTCATTTATAGGATTAATACTATTCGATGCTAATAAAGTATCCCTTGTTACCTTAAAATCTTGTCCGTTTATACCCCTACTTACAAGGTCTAAAACACTAATAATATATCCTCCATGTTCCTTTAAGGATATGTTTGTTCCGTTTATTTTATATATGTAGTTAAATTGATGAACCAGACTATCTACAGCAAAAACAATATCCCATGTATTACTCGAAGCTCCATAAGCCTTAACTACACTCTTATAATATTCATTAATAATAAATTCTCTAATATATCTCCTAACCTTTTTAGTACTTTCCCCATTAATTGCACTATATCCCTCAACAACCTGAGTGTAAAATGGCATACTTGAATTAACAAACTCTATTGTTTTAACTATTATACTAGCTAGTACTTCCCTAGAATCCTTCTGCTTATCCTCTTCAATTTGGACTATGCTTTCAACAAACTCTTCCTTAAGATTTATCGCCATAGCTCCTACTAATTCTTCCTTACTCTTAAATAGCTTATAAAAAGTAGCCTTAGATATTTTACAGCTCTTAACTATTTCGTCAATTGAGGTTTCACTAATTCCCTTAGAATTAAAAAGCCCCATAGCAACCTCTATAATACTCTTATCCCTCATATCACCCTCCGTAGTACGTACAAGTTTTTTTAAGTACCCAATAGTACCCAGTATATATTACTACTCTAAAAAGGGATTGTAAATATATATTTACAATCCCTACCAGTTACTTTTTTGTTAACTCTCTTTGAACACTAGCCTCTCCATATCCCTTTAAATACACTTTAAATTCATCTAAGTTCTCATAACTTGATAAATCAAAGTTAATATGAGCTCTTGCTTTCCCATTTTCAGTATATAACATACATCCATCATGGTAATATCTTTTTCCATTTTTATCTTCTATATATAAATTACCATGAAATAAATCATTTTCATTCTTAACCTCTCGATTAATATCGATTACTATATTGGTTGCAAGCTCTGATGATTTAACACCACTTACCTTAATATCTCCCTTATTTTCAACTACCCTATAGTTTATATGGTTTGTGCTTTTTTTAATATTAACTGGTAATTTCCAATCTCCCACTATTTTTGATGATTCATCTCTAGGATTGCTTATACCAATACTAATAATCTCAACTATCCCATTTGATATATTAGGTAACTTTCCTATGTTAGAATTAATTTCTATACTTCCCCTTAACACCCCAGTTTCTTCATTCTTAGAAATTATATAAATTCCTCCACCTGAAGTTACGTGCTCCTTAACTTTAAACTCCTTGTCATCACTAACACAATCAATTACATAGTTTCCTTTACTATCACGAACTCTATACTCAACAAATAAATAAGTCTTATCCTTTATAAAATTCTTATCATCGAATACCATCTCAAATTCTAGAGCTACTTTACTTTTATCACCTGTTTGGTTTAAAAATCTAATACCTACTCCACTGTCTACTGCCTGCACTGTCCCCTTACTTACGAACCCCTTTTCAACTGCCTTACTAATTGCCTCATCCTTAAATCCAAAGAAGGACTTTATTTCAGCAAATGAAGTTGTACTAAAAAACGCTATAGAAGCTGCTATAACTAAGGTTCCTGCTATTGCTTTATAAGGAAATTTCCTAGGCTTCTTATCTTCTATTGATTTATATGTATTGTTAAGCCTTTTTCTTATATTCTCAGGCATAACCTCATCTTTGTTTAATTCATCTTTAATCTTCTTATCTAAATTATCCATTAATAACACCATCCTCACAGTTAAAGTATTTCTCTCGTAGCTTTGCCTTCCCCCTTGAAAGTCTAGACTTAATAGTTCCCTCAGGCTCATCTAAATAGTTACTTATTTCTTTAATACTAAATCCACCTATGTAAAAAAGAACTAAGCACAACTTATAGTCATAACTAATACTGTTTAAGGCCTCATCCATCTCTACCTTTAAGTAACCATTTTCATTTGACTTAAGAGACGTATACTCCTCAATATCTACTACCTGTTTTCTTTGGTTTAATACCCTATTACAAGTATTAATAAGTATTTTACAGATCCATGTGTTAAAATACTCTGCTTTATTTAACGTTGATATTTTCTCATATCCTATGGTTATAGTTTCTTGAAGTGCATCTGCAACGTCTTCATTGTTCCCAAGCATTCTACTTGCTATTTTATATAGAGTCATTTCATACTCCTTAACAAGCTCTACATAGGCTTTCCCATTACCCTTTTTAGCCAACTTAACTAACCTGTATTTCTCCATATACCCTCCTACCTTTTTAGTTTGTCTTTATCTATTAGATACCTAAACTGTGAAAAAGGTTGCATACATATAAAAAAATCGTATCTTAATCGATACGATTTTAAATTCAGTATTACTACACCATGTTTTAAAATGGTAATTAACTATATTCATATTAACTTTAATATTCTATAAGTTCAACTTTTCCTGTTTCTAGTGAATACATTCCTCCAACTATTTTAACCTTGTTATCCTTAAGAAGCTGGCCTATGATTTCACTTTTTTTAATATTACTTATTGAGTTTTTAACATTTTGTATTTCTGTTGCTTCATATAGTGCATGTTCATCACTTACTTCCTTCTTTGCTATTTCAAGCGCAGGCTTAATAAGATTTTCTATTTCTTCTATATTAGGTCCTGCTTGTGTATTGTTTATAGTAGCCTTAACTGCTCCACAGTGGGTATGTCCTAAAACAACTATTAGGGGAACTTTTAAGAATTTAGCGCTATATTCAATACTTCCAAGGGATACCTTATCAACAACATTACCTGCATTTCTAGCTACGAAAATATTCCCAAGACCTTCATTAAATATAACCTCTGGTGGTACCCTAGAGTCTGAACAGCTTAATATAGTAGCATATGGAAACTGCCCATCCTTAGCCAGAAACTCTCTTCTCTCCTTAGATAGGTCATGGATCTCACTTTTTCCTTCAACAAATCTATTATTACCCTCCCTTAATAGAACCATAGCCTCATCAGCTGAAATTTCATCTCCCCTTGGCGATACCCTTAAGGCTACCTCATTAGTGGAACATGATATTAATGATAATGACATAAGTACCGAAAGTATTAATAATATTAGAATACTTTTCTTAGCCATAATATAACCGCCCTCCATATTATTTAATTCCTAACTTTAATTACTTTTCTATTTATATTCTCCTTAGCAATTTAATATCACATTACCCTCTGTTTTCAGCTATATAATATTAGGAAATTCATAATATTGTTCTTATTAAATAGGAATTTGTACCTCACAGCTATATGTATCAACATTAAAAAAATCATTTAGAAGTTCAATCTCAATTAAACTGTTTTTAGCATAATTGTTTTCTTCTATATATTTATAAAGCTTCTCCATTCTTTCCGCTTGGTTTTCCTTTGAATATGTCATAACTATATATTTACCTGCTGGCAGCACCCTTGTATGGTCCCAGGTTTCAACTGCCCCATCTATTTCACTAAAAGCGTACATAGGAATAACATTCCCCTCATGGTCAAAACCATGGTGGATACCCCTAATCGCTGTTACTTTGAAGTCATTCTCCTTAATTACCCTATCAAGATCTGAATAGTATAGCAGTTCTGATAGGCTTCCTACCCTTTTGCATGGAACAAAAACAATAGGTCTATCCTCAAATTCCTTAACTATAATATCCTCCTTACTTAATGCCGCCTTTGAATCTTCAACTGTTTTAGTTAATTTATCTATATTCTCAATAACCCTATTCATTTCCCCAATTGTTTGAATAGCCTCTGCCTTTTTTTCTCCTAGGAATTCTATTAATTCATCTGTGTTACAGTTTTTAAATATTTTCTTAATTTCAGAAATAGATGCTCCAAGTGTTCTACAAACCTTAATAATATCTATGTAAATAAATTGATTAATTGAATAATATCTATATCCACTTCCTTCATCTATATGGCTTGGCACAAGAATTCCCTCAGTATGATAATATCTTAATGCCTTAATTGTCACTCCCTTGATTTTTGAAACTTCACCTATGGAATAAAGCTTATCCATAAAATATTAATCCTCCCTTGACTCTACCCTTAGGGTACATATTACTATCATTATAAAGAAACAAGAAACTTTATGAAAGGATGATATTTATGAATAATATTGTATTTAGAAAGCTAGAAAAACGTGATTACCCTGAAATCAAATCCCTTATAGGTGAATCCTTTGGGATTAATACCTATGTTAAGGACCCATCCCAGCTTGAATATGTTTTAGATATTTATCTTCAAGAATGTATATTATCAAGTACTTATTCTAATGTTGCAACCTTAAATGGTAGAGTTATAGGGTTTATATTAGGAAGCGTTAATGGAGAGAAGAAAATATCTACAATATCAAATAGAATAGCATACCTAAAAAGCATGGTTAAAATCATATTTTCTGCACTTAAAAACAGAAGCTCCATAGGTGAATTCTCTAAAATAACAGATGCATACGATGAATTAATAAACGGAATGAAGGATAAGTTTAAGGGATGTGTTCAGCTATTTATTGTATCTAAAGAATCACAGGGACTTGGCATTGGAAAAACTCTTCTAGGAGAGCTTCTAGATCACATGAAAAGTAAAGATGTAAACCAGTTATATTTATATACAGATAGTAATTGTAATTATGGATTCTATGATAGTCAAGGGTTTACAAGGATACGTGAAACAGATATCTACTTCCATAATGGTTCTATGAGACTTGATGTTTTTCTCTATGGATATAAGTTAAAATAGTTCTAAATATTCCCTTTAGTGTTATTATTAATATAGATATTAACTTAAGGGAGATAAGATATGAAGGAAGTAATCAATGTATCTAACGTAAGTATTTGTTACGGAAAACATCAAGTTATACAAAATCTTAGCCTTAGCATCGAAGAAGGAGAAATTCTAGGCTTACTAGGACCTTCAGGCTGTGGTAAAACAACCCTAGTCAAATCAATTATTGGAATGAAGGCCCCAAGTTCTGGTTCAGTTCATGTACTTTCGGTTAAGATGCCTTCACTTTCAAACTCAGCTAACTTCGGTTATATGGCTCAAAGTGACGCTCTATATGAGGATCTTTCTGCTATGGATAACTTAATATTCTTTGGAGAACTATATGGAATCAGGGGTAAGGCCCTTATTTCAAGAGCAACTGAGCTACTTACTCTAGTAGATCTAATAGAACATAAATCTAAACTAGTTAAAGATTTCTCTGGAGGTATGAAGCGTAGGCTATCACTTGCTATAGCACTTGTTCATAGCCCAAAGATACTTATACTAGATGAACCCACAGTTGGAGTGGACCCTGTTCTTAGACAGAAGTTCTGGGCAGAGTTTAACAGAATTAAAGAATCAGGTGCTTCAATTATTTTAACAACCCATGTTATGGATGAAACACATAAGTGTGATAGACTAGCCATGCTTCGTGAAGGTAATATTATAGCCTTTGGAAAACCTTCTGATATAATCTCCTCATCAGGTGGACAAACTATTGAGGATGCTTTCCTATTCTATAGTAGAAAAGAACAGGAGGCTTAATTATGAGAATACTTTCAATGACCAAAAAGGTTATAAAACAAATTATCGGTGACAAGCGTTCCCTTGGATTATTATTTGTAGCTCCTGTTTTTGTATTATTCCTTCTAAGTATAATACTTAACTCATCAGTAAAAACCCCAAGTCTTGGACTTGTTGCAGATGATGATATTCCAGTATCATTTGTTCAAACTATAAGTAAGGAAGCAACTCTAACTACCTATTCTAGGGAAGAAGGCTTATCAAAGCTTAAAAGCCGAGAAATAGATGGGATAATATCATATATTTCTACAAACAACGAAATACTAATAGATGTTACAGTTGAGGGAACAGAAACCCAAATAACAGGGGCTGTTAAAAAGGCACTTAGTCAATCTATTTCTGAGTACAATGAATCTATTTTAACTGGGGCTCCTGTACCAGATTCTATGAAAATTAAGCCTATGAAAATCAACACAAACTTTTTATTTGGAGATGAGGATAGGGATACATTTGACTCCATAGCTCCTATGATGATGGGCTTTTTTATATTTTTCTTTGTGTTCCTATTAGCAGGAATTGCATTCTTAAGGGAAAGAATAAGTGGAACACTTGATAGACTAATGGCTACACCTATTAGACGATATGAGATTGTTCTTGGATACTTCTTTGGATTTGGGGTGTTTGTACTTCTTCAAACCGTAGTTATACAGTTATTTATGGTATACGGACTAAATATTCAGGTTATGGGAAGTCCAGTACTTGTACTAGTTATTAATATATTGCTAGCAGCAGGCTCACTTGCACTTGGTACACTACTAAGTACCTTTGCCAAAACAGAACTTCAACTATTTCAGTTCATACCTGCAATAATAGTACCCCAAATACTATTCAGCGGCATTTTTCCACTTAATGATGCACCAACATGGGTTATATACCTATCAAAAATATTCCCTCTAACCTATGGTGCTGATGCACTTACACAGGTTGTTATTAGAGGTGCTACATTTGAAACCGTATGGTTTGATATTCTTATATTATTTGGGTATGCAGTACTATTTCTAGTACTTAACACACTTGCACTTAAAAAGTATAGAACACTATAACAAGACACATATCGTCCAGTTATATTAAAAGCGGACATATTAACTCTATATATTTATATAGACATAATATGTCCGTATTCTTTATAAATCTATTACCATTACAATATCAATTAACCATATAGTTAATTAAAAGTTTAGATTTTTCCCTTTGATTCAAAGTATATATAGACATTACATGTCCATATATCCACTTGCTATTCTTGGATTCTTATTTGTATTTCCGTTGTATAGTCTTCTCTCTTTCTAGAAGTTAAACTATCGAATATGCAATACTCATAGGAGTCCCCATTTAATGAGTATCCTCTACTTTCAACCTCTTGAATAAGCTTATTATATGATATCCCTATACTTTCATAGGTTCCCCTATGATATACAGAAGCATATAATCCAGCTTCCTTCTCAATACAGCTACTTGATTTAATTTTTTCACTAAGTGGCAAAAATCCATAGGCTGAGGTTGTATATCTTCCACTTCTTATATTCTTCTGGGGAATAATAGCCCCAATTTGATAGAAATAAGGTATATCTTCCTTTTTTGCCCTTGTTATTAATTTCTTAAGGCAAATATCAAGTTCAAGCAAACTGCCATCTCCCTGAACCCTATCTACAAATAAATATTCCCTTGAAATATTCTTAAATACAACACCTTTAGTTGGTGAATTACTATATTCCTCAAGTGTTGATATTTTACGCCCTAGTCTTTTTTCTGTTCTCTTAAGTTCCCTAATCTGCTGCTGAATACTAGATAATTGCCCCTTCATAAGCTCTAGGGATACACTTACATCACGGGTTTTTAAGAACTCCTTAATCTCTTTAAGTGATAATCCTATTTCCTTTAATATTAAAATACTATCTAATACCTCAAGCTGATCCGCTGTGTAATATCTATATCCATTATTCTCATCTACAATACTAGGACTAAAAATCCCCTCCTTGTCATAGAAAATAAGTGTTTGCTTAGATAAATTATGTAACCTTGCAATCTCTCCAATGGTAAATCTTATATCCATAAAAACTTCTCCTAATTCCATTATTGACAGTATAGTTACTATATACTTTATAGTTATTATTATAACAACAAAAGAGAGGAGTATTCATATGTTATCCCTAAAAAAACAACACCTTAATTCAATTAAAACTTATGCTTCAATACTTATAGGTGTTACTATACTAACTTATGGATTATTTAATGTACATTCCCAGAGTCAGATAACTGAAGGTGGAGTTCTTGGACTTACACTATTTCTAGAACACTGGACAGGGGTATCCCCTAGTGTTTCAGGTATTACTATTGATATACTTTGCTATATTCTAGCATTTAGATACTTTGGTAAGCAATTTTTAAAATATGCTATTGTTGCAAGTATAGGATTTTCAACTTCCTATGCAATCCACGAAAGAATAGGATATACAATTCCAAACATGGCAGACAACCCTATACTTGCAGCAATAATAGGTGCTATATTTGTTGGAGTAGGAGTTTCCCTTGTTGTTAGAGTAGGTGGAGCCTCTGGTGGAGACGATGCACTTGCACTTGTAATATCTAAAACAACTAAGATACAAATATCTAAAGCCTATTTTGTAACAGATTTTGTAGTACTAATGATGTCACTTAGCTACATTCCTATAGGAAAAATACTTTGCTCCCTAATTACTGTTAGTCTATCATCATATATAATCGGAGTAATATTATCCTTTGAGGGGAAAGAAGTAGTTACCGATAAATTTTCAGAATCAACTACTGGTTAATCCTATATACTATACAATATATAAATAAAAAGTGGTGTATTAAAATCTAATTATTTTAATACACCACTTTTTCTAATTTTGTATTGTTACAAGTCTTCCGTTTTCAAAGTAAAGGTATCCACTCCATTTACTTCTATATACCCACTGTTCACGAACTCCGTAAGCAGTTGTTGTTCTATTTATTTTATCTGGGTTACCCCACATTGATGCTCTAACCTGTTCTGGAGTCATACCTATAGTTACTCCTTCTTTTTTCTTCTTAGCAGCATCTTCCTTCTTCTTCTTTTCGGCTTCTACCTTAGATTTAGCATCCTTTTCCTTAGTTATGCTATCCTTCTTGCTTCTAAGTTTACTTTCATAGTCCTTAAGCTCTGAAGCTACTTTACTATCTATTTTAACACCTGTTATAGATGATACTTTCATAAGATCTGATATTTTATCTGCTGACTCTGACATTTTATATGTATATGTTTGATTTAATGATGCTATAGCTTCCTTTTTAACAGCTTCAGTTAAGCTAGGTGCCACAAAGCTAAATATTTGCTTAGTAAAATCAATTCTATCCTTACTTGGTGACTTGTCCTTTAATAATGATGAAAAGGCTCCAACGTCTTTCTTAGCCTTACTAACATCTATATTTAAATCATCAATGTATTTTTCTATTTCCGTAACAATTCCCTTAATTGCAGCATTCTCATTTTCTTCCCTACCCTTAACTAGAGTATTTGTTCTTGCTGCACTATTAATTTGCTTTCTATTATTTAGTGTTGGATTTTTAATGTTTTTAATGTTTATATCTGTCTTTGCATTGCAGTCATTAAGATATGTCATTAAATTTGAGTATATTTTAGATTCCATTTTTGATATGTTCATATATTCATCTACTGAATACTTATTTTCTGGATTTGTTTCTATTATCTTTTTCCATGCAGCTACTTTATTTTCACTATAATCCTTTTTCCACTGCTCTATTGAAGTTGCCTCTCGAAGACCTTCTACTGTAATCTCCTTCTTGCCACATCCTACTAAGCTGAATACTAGTATTGAAACCACTAAAAATAAACCTATTCTCTTTAAACTTCTCATACCAATCTCTTCTTTCGTAATTATTTTTACACCTATATCCCTTGTTATCCTACTCCTATCCACCTCCTAAAAAAACCCTAATAAAAATGGATAACATAGAGTATTGTAAGAAAATTTATGCGAAAAATCAATAATTATACAGAAAATAAAAGCAGGAATGTTTTACCATACCCACTTAGTTAATAATAAGTATTTACTTAATATAATATGTGTCTATTTAAAATACTTTAAAAGTTCATAACATCTAGACCTAGTTGACTGGGCTATTGAATCTGCATATGCAATTGCAGAACCTGAACCTCCTCCAAATTGTGCAGCTTCACTATCTGCCTTTGAATCCCTATTTTTAATCCATGATCTTTGTGCCCCTTGTAGAGTTTTAAACTGATCTGAAGGTAGCATCTTCTTAAGGTCCTGATACATTTCATTTAGAACCTTGTCCCATCTCTTCCCCTCAATGTTACAGGCCTCAACCATATCTGCTGTTGAACCATTATATAATCCTTCAATATCCTTAAGCCCTGATTTTACTGAGGCTAGCTTTTTATTGTAATAATCTCCTTTAGCAATAAGTTGCCCCTTACTGTTTTGTGATTCAGCCTTAAGCTTCTCCTGTTCCTGCTTATGTTTCTCCGCTTCCTCCTTAAGCTTCTCCTCATTATCTGCTTTAAGCTTAATATCTACATCTGCCTTAAGAGAATCTATATCGGATTTAATTGAGAAGTTTACATAATCAGGAGATATACCCTCTAGTGCTGTTTTAGCCTCTTGAAATTTTCCCTCTGAATAATCTTTTTTCGCCTTTAAGTACTTAGAAATCATGCCCTCCATATTCTTAACACTATCATCTGCAATACCTTCATTTATTGCTAATCTAAATGAATTAAGAGCATTTTCATATTCTCCTGCTGCTAAGGAAGTTTTACCTTCTTCCAAATAATTTATCTTTTTATCTGTGCTACATCCTGTAACTATAAACATAATAGTTACAACAAGTAATAATAAATATTTTTTCATTATTCTCCTCCTTTGTATAAACAATATCTTATGCCAACTTATGCAACATAATCAATACATTTATAAAATATAGTTTATTTTTGAATATATAATTAGTAACAAATAACCTTCTTTTCACATATATATTAATGTCACCAGAATAGTAGCTAACTTAATTGGTGCCAATCTTTTAAACTTAAGGAGGACGACAATTTATGAAAACAGGCGGATGGTCACCACAATTACCAGTAACTAGTGAGGATATAGAGGTATTTAACTTAGCTCTTGAGGGGTTTGTAGGAAGCTCCTTTATTCCTTTAACAGTATCAAAGCAAGTTGTTAATGGAATTAACTACTGCTTCATTGCAAAATCTACACCTGTAACATTAAACCCTACAGAGAAACTTGTAAAAGTGTATATTTCAGCAGTTCCAGCAGATGCTAAACCTCATTTAACTGAAATAAAAGATTTAGTAACAATTTAGTAATAATAAAAGAGGCACTTATAGACTTTATATCTATGATTGCCTCTTTAAATTTAATCTATCTTATTTTTTAAATAACCCTAAAAATATATTCATTATAATGTATAATTATGCTAAAATATAATTCACTACATTTTGTAACTTAAATATTTTTAGGGAGATGCATCTATGGAGATTACTATTGAATACTTAACTAAAGACCACTGGTTAGAGGTTTCAAATATATATAAAGAAGGGATAGACACTGAGTTTGCTACATTTCAAAGAGATATTCCCTCATATAGTGAATGGGATAATAACCACCATCAAAAGTGTAGATTAGTTGCTTGTAACGGGGATAGGGTTCTTGGCTTTATATGTTTATCCCCTGTATCTAAACGCGAATCATACTTAGGAGCTGCTGAACTTAGCTTATATGTTGGAAAGAAGTATAGGGGTATAGGGGTAGGTCAACTGCTACTTAATTCCCTTGTAAAAGAATCTGAAAAACATGGATTTTGGACGCTTCAGGCAGTTATTGTAAGGGAAAATATCCCTAGCCTTAATCTACACAAAAAATGCGGATTTAGGGAAATAGGATACAGAGAAAAAATAGCTAAAATGAAAACAGGAATATGGCATGACGTTATTCTTATGGAAAAGCGCAGTTCAGTTGTAAATTAAAATAGGAGCATTATTAGTGTTATTAACTAGCCTAATAATGCTCCTATTGTCTATACATTTAAATATTCTATTGAAAAACTATAATACTCTTCAAGTAATATTTCCTTTGTTAAAGTTGATACCATATTATTATTGCTATACCTATATGATATTGCTTTATAAAAATCATTAGATTTATTGTATCTTTTAAGTTTATTCCAATTGGCCTTTTCCTGTTTAATAGTATGAATTTTACATCCATATTCTATTCCATTTGAAATAGATTCTATCATATTTCCTGTTAATGTATATGAGCAAATCATATGATTATGAACCTTATCTATGTCACCTCTATTAAGTGATCGGTACTTACTACCACTACCTCCACTTAATTTATCTAGGTTTGACCTATTGATTTTGCCCAGTACATTTTCTATGTAAGTTTTAAATGTCTCTTCAATTTTCTGCTTCGCATTACTATTGAAATTAAACTTACTTTTCATTATCTCTGATTTAATTTCTGCAATTCCTATGGCAACTCCTAAAACCTCTTCACTTGATAATTCACTTTTATATGAAAACTCTTTTTGAATCTCCACTGCGTATATTTTCATATTATAAAAATCACTTAGACTATACTCTAGTCCCTTAATATCTCTAACTCCTATTTCTTCCCGTAATAACCTTGCTAAATAATTTCTATCCTGGTCAATCCATTCCTCATACTGAAGAGAATTTAGCCCTATACTTTTTATAAATAATTCATATCCCTTAACAAGACTATTATATATTTCTGTTATTTTATTCTCTACAAAATTGGACTCTATATATCCACCATTTCTTATATAAAAATCCCTTAAGAAATAAATAGCCCCCTCAGAGAATCTTTGTAGAGTTATATTAATGGTTTTATTTAATAATTCTTTAGCCTGAATATATTCTCTATCTTTATGCGTACAATTTATTTTACTATTTACTACAACGTAAATAGACGCCAAATACTCTAGATTTTTCTCACACTGTTTTAAGGAATCTTCCCATTTTATATTTTTTAGTTCTAAGCAGATTAAACTCCAGCTTATACCCCTTTTTACTTCATCTGCATTTATTCTAAAATCAAATTCTATATTTGATACCCATTTTTCTACTTCATTTAAATCAAATTTTTTACCCTTATCATTAGTGTTACCTACATTCCCACACAAGTAACTAGTTTCCCCGTTACTATTTAAACTCTCTGTAGGTACCTTTCCTTTCATTATCACCCCTCCATTTCCATAGAAAAACCTATTCCAGCTTTCACTAGAATAGGCAAAATTACTTTGTAATTAAATTATACCACAACCATAAAGACTTTTACATTTTTGTACCAATATAAATGGTAATTTATATTAGAAGGCTCCTCATCTATACTAACACCCTTTACCCCATTACTTACCTTAGTAGTAGAATATAAAATGTTACTTTTAGTACATAATAATTGTGATAAATTTATCTTATTTACTTTTTATATTTACTGAACTATAATTATTATTAACCGATAGATAATATCTACCGAAATTTATTATTAAGTAGGTGATTTTTAATGGAATTTATGAAAGAAATTAGAGCAAAGTCTGCCCTACTACACAGTGCAGCTGAGAAGACAGGATACATTAAGAAGTTAGTAGATGGTAACGGTACTGTTGAAGGCTATGCAGAATATATATTTAACCTAGAGAAAATGTATAAAGCAATTGAAGATGGCTTAGATAAAAATATAGATAATGGAATTGTAAAGCCTTTCGTAACTAAAGAACTTTATCGCTCAAGCCTTATTAGACAGGATCTTAAGCATTTATTAGGTGATAAGCTAGACTCAATGGTACCTTTAGCTTCTACTGAAGCTAGTGTTGCTTACATTAATTATTTAGCTGATAATAAGCCAGAGCTTATTATTCCTTATGCTTACACTAGATTCCTTGCTGACCTTTTCGGAGGTAGACTATTCTTAACAATACTAAGTGGTGAAGCTTATGGAATTTCACCTGAGGGACTTAACTACTACAAGTTTGAAGGTATTGAAGATTTTAAGTCATACGTTATGACTTACCATAACCTGCTAGGAGACATTAAGTTATCAGATGATATGAAGGCTGAATTTATTAACGAGGTTTCTAATGCTTACATCTATAACTTAGCAATATCTAACGAATTAGACGCAAAGTTAACTTACTAATATAATAAAAGGCACCTTTTAGGTGTCTTTTAAATTTCCCTTTAATAATAACAAAGGAGTTATAAAAATCCAACTTTTCCCAAACTAACCTGAGTATTATATTAAGCTTCAGCCAAAAAGGTTTTTCTAAGTTAACACTGGATTTTTGTTTTTTTGTAAGTAATGATATACTGTTACTATCTTAATTTTAGGGGGTAAGGTTATGGATATTGTTAAAGCGAATCTGCAGGATGTTCCTGCTATTATGGATATAATCTCTAACTGTATTATAACCATGGAAAGTCAAGGACTATATCAGTGGAATGAATATTATCCTGACTCTAATACAATTGAGGAGGATATTAAAGGTGGACATGCCCATGTTATTAGAGATGGTGATAACTACATGGCATATGTTGCAATAAACAGCCTTCAATCACCTGAGTATAGCTCTGTTAAATGGCTTACTGAAGGGGATAATGTACTTGTTGTTCATAGACTTTCTGTTCATCCATCATATCAAGGAATGGGACTTGGAAAGAAAATGCTTAAATTTATTGAGGATGAGGGCAAGAACAATAACTACCAAAGTATAAGACTTGATACATACAGTGAGAATACAACTTCTAACAAGTTATACGAAAAATACGGATACCAGAAAACAGGAGAGATTTTCTTTGAATATAAAGATCTACCGTTTTACTGCTACGAAAAAACTCTATAGAAAAAGGGAGATAATATTATCTCCCTTTAATTTATTATTTCGTTATATCTTGAGTTGTATCAAACATTTCGTAGTAAATATTAGACTTATCTATTCCCATGTCTACAAGGTTATCATATATAAACTGCATAAAATTAGTAGGCCCACATATATAGAACTGACCATTACTTGGTAGATTTTCCTCCATCCATTCTCTCTTAATTCTTCTACTAAAGGTATAGTCACGTCCTCCTACATCACCAATAATCGGTCTAGTGTAGACTGTTGTAACCTCTAAGTTATTAGAGCCCTCTTCAAGGGACTTAATCTCTTCCTTAAAACTATGTGTAGTTGAATCAGTTACGCTGTATATAAGATTAACTGGACGGTAACTATTACTTAATTCATATGCCATTGAAAGCATAGGAGTAACCCCTATTCCTCCTGCAAATAGAACAATTGGTGAATCCCCATTTACTATATTAAAGTCTCCCATTGGAGATGTTGCTTCAATAGTATCACCCTCATTAATTTCACTACAAAGTGCCTTACTCACCTTACCATATTCTTCACTTTTAACACTTATTCTATAGTAGTCTTCCTTAGGATTCATAGAAAGTGTATACTGTCTAACTTCACTTTCTACACCCTGTCTATTTTTAAATTTAATAGCAATATTTTGCCCAGCTATAACTTTAGGAAGCTTTGTCCCATCTGTTGACTTAAGATAAAAGGATGTTACATTCTTACTTTCTTGAACCTTTTTAAATACTCCAAGAGACTTAAATCCATCCCACCCACTAGGCTTATCAGCACTTAAGAAAGGTACAATTCTTGATATTCTAAAGTCATTAACTGACCCCGTACCCTTAGGAATTTCATTAACCTTAGGTGGTGTATATGTAGATGATGCTCCTACATGACTTCCTATTAACTTTCCAAACTCAATACATGTAGCATCACCATTTCTTGGAGCTCCATTTATGGCAAGACCATTAGCAATAAGTTCTCCTCCATAGGACTTAATAACTTCTTCCCAGTCCCTCATAAACTTACCGCCACCCCATCCATATGAACCGAACAGAGCAACCTTCTTACCCTTAATATTACCTTCAAGGGCATTTACAAGTGGTCTCATATCAAATGGATCAAGGGTCTCATTTCCACAGGCTGGTGAACCTAGAACTATAACCTCTTGATTAATAACGTCTTTATATGTAGTCTCTGAAGGATGTAGAAGCTCTACCCCTATCCCCATTGACTCAATTCCCTGCTTTATAAGCTCAGCTATCTTAGCCGTACTTCCTCTTAAACTTACGAAAACTATCTTCATAACAATTCCTCGCTTCATTACAATTTATAATAATTATTATACCACAATTCATATCCATTAAATCACAGATTAGGTTCAAAACAAGGTTTTAAATTTATCGTGGCTTTTTCAAAGCTACCACTTCCTCCTCCCTCCCCCTCAATAACTTGTACTAGCCATTTATTTATAGGCTTTCAGGTACTAGAGAAAGTTAGCCCAGCTCCACTTAATTAAGGGAAAGCACTTAATATAGTACTTTAACCTAAGATTATTGCATTGAGTAGGAACTTAGAGATTCTTAAGTGATAAATCATAGTAGACCTTAGAAAAAACCGTAGTGTTTGAAGCTTTAGCTGAGTTTTACGGTTGTCTTAGGTATACTGTGATTTATTACTTTAGAAGCTCTTGTTTCTATCTCATCAGCCAATAAACTTAGGTTAAAGTACTGTTCACTATCTCCCTAACCAAAGAACCTCAGGCTAACTTTCCTAGTACTAATAAAGCCTGTAAATAAAGGGCCGTTCAATATTGAACAGCCCTTTTCTATCAATTATAGTTCAAGAATAACTAGGAGGGTAATGTTTAGGTGTGCAAGTTTTATTTGGTTAAATCCTTTGAGGTGTCGAACATTTCATAGTTAATTCTTGAACCGTCTACTTCCATACTTATTAGTGAATCATAAACAAACTTCATAAATTCAAATGGTCCACAGAAGTAATACTGTGCATCCTTAGGTAGCATACTAATAAGTTCTTCGCTGCCAAGTCTACCTCCATGTATATAATCTTCTCCTTTAACGTCTGTTTCTAGTGGCTTAGTATAAACTGTAACCACTTCTAAGTTGCTACACTGCTTCTCAAGGGAAGATATTTCTTCCTTAAAGCTGTGACTTATAGAGTTTGATACACTATATATTAACTTTACTTTTCTATCTAGGTCCTTAGCAGCAAGCGCCATTGATAGGATTGGGGTAACCCCTATACCTCCTGCAATTAATGCAATTGGTTCCTTTCCTTCTTTAAGTGTGAATACTCCCATTGGTACAGTAGATTCAATTATTGAGCCTATTTCTATGCTGCTACATAGACCCTTGCTAACTTTACCTGTTTCTTCACTTTTAACGCTAATTCTGTAATAGTCCTCATTTGAGTTCATTGATAGTGTGTATTGTCTTACATCACTCATACTTCCGTTTTCTTCAACATATCTAATTCCAATATATTGACCTGGCTTAGCCTTAGGAAGTTCACTTCCATCCTGCGGCTTAAGGTAGAAAGATGTTATTTTATCACTTTCCTGAACCTTGTTAAATACTACAAGTGGCTTAAAGCCCTCCCAGCATATAGGGTCTCCAGCTTCATCAAGGCTACAAGCCTTACTTTCAACACATTCTCCACATGCTGCTTTTGCAATCATTTTACCAAACTCAATACATGAAGCATCATCGTCAGCTGGTACTCCGTTAATCGTAAGTCCTTCACCAATTAACTCTCCGCCATATTCTCTGATTCTATCTTCCCATAGTCTCATCCACTGACCGCCTCCCCATCCGTATGAACCGAATAGTGCTACCTTCTTACCTGAGATGCTTCCATCTAGTGAATCTACAAATGGGTCCATGTCAAATTCCTCAAGTGATTCGTTCCCACATGCAGGACATCCAATTATTATAACTTCCTGATCTACAACGTCATGTACTCCTACATCTGAAACGTTCTCTAGTTCAGCAGTTTGTCCCTCTGATTCAATTCCTTGTTTTATTAATCTAGCCATTTTGGCTGTATTTCCTGTTTGACTTATATATACAATCTTCATAGATAAATTCCTCGCTTAAGTTTTTTCCTATGCCTATTATATAAAAATAAACAAAAATAAAATGTGACCGAAATCACATTTATTTAAACAATTAAATTAGTAATGCCTTAATTGTAGTTAGTACAAGAATAAGCAGGGGTAAACAATACATAGTCATTCTATTTAATGGTTGTACCTTAGTAATTTTTTATGGGATAGATGGCTGACGAGATAGTAACAAGAACTTCTAAAGTCAAAAATAGGGATATGCCTAAGACAACCGTAAAACTCAGCTAAAGCTTCAAACACTACGGTTTTTTCTAAGGCCTCTCCCTATTTTTTACTTAAGAAGTTCTAAGTTCCTACTCGATGCATCTATCCCATAAAAAATCACTAAATCAAACGCCTTCCTTTGAATAAGCTGTTTTATTGTTTACCCCTACTTATCCTATAAAGGTTTACAACAGAATGAAGGTTTAAAATTTAATTGCTTAGAATAAATGTTTCACCTTAAATTCTAGTTGTGGCTTTATAAAAGCCATAGTATTTTTAGAATAATAAGCTAGTATAGATAATTGGTTCTTAAGTGCTTGTATTTAATTTACTATATTTATATATACTCTTGGATTAAATTTATATTGTTTATTGTTATTTTTTTTGAGGTTTCTAGGGTTATTAGTCCCTCTTCTTGGAACTTTTTGAGTTTGCGGCTAATGGTTTCACGGGCTACCCCTATGTAGCTTGCCATGTCTTCACGGCTCAGGGGTAGGTTTATTGTGATTTTGCCATTTTCTTTGATTCCGTACTTATCAGCAAGTTCTGTTAGAAGGTATGCAAACCTTGAGTCAACGTCTTTAGTTGCAAGGTTCTGTGCTAGGGACTCAAGCTTTGTTAGTCTATCACCTATAACCTCTAGAATCTTAATACCAATCTGAGGGTCTGAGGATATAATTTCACGAAGTTCATCCTTACCAAGTGTACATAATCTACAATCTTCAATAGCCTTCGCATAGAATCCATAAGTTGATTCCTTAAGTAGATTAAGCTCACCGAAAAAGTCTCCCTCTGATAAAATATGAAGGATTTGTTCCCGCCCATCACTTGTGTACTTATAAAGCTTAACCTTACCTTCACTAACAAGATAAAGAGTCTTTCCTATATCCCCCTCAGAAAAAATAACCTGATTCTTCTTATATATATTGTTCTCTATTTTAAGGGCTATTCCACGAAGTTCACCTGGATCTAATGTTTTAAATATTGAAATCTTCTTGGTACAACCACTTTTTTTACATCCGTCACAAACACTTATCATAATATATCTCCTAATGTGTACTTTGACATTTCATTAATAAAACTTTCCAAAGCTCTATTAATAACACCCTTTAGTCTACATCCCTCACTAATAAGTGGACATACGCTATTATCTCCCATACACTCTACTAAATTAAGATTATCCTCTGTAACTAAAAGAACTTTGCCTAAATTAATATTTTCAGGTAAATCTCCAAGCTTTAATCCTCCACCTCTTCCCTTTTCAGCAATTATAAAACCACTTTTCCCAAGTTTATTTATAACCTTTTTAAGATGATGGTGGGAAACTTCAAGCTCACATGCAAGCTTTTCAACAGTTGAATGTGAGTCTGAGTTCTTAGCTAAATATATTAATGCTCTAAATCCATAGTCAGTAAACTTTGATAGCTGCATATTAGTTATCTCCTCTCTGATAATGAGTAAATTATATCACAAAAATTAAATGTGCATTTTACTTGCACATTTAATTTCCCCATGTTATATTGTAGTTACAATTGATAATAATTATCATTATACTTAAGGAGGAAAACTATATGTTAGATCAAAAAACTATAGATATTATTAAAAGCACAGTACCAATTCTTAAGGAGCATGGACTTACCATTACAAAAACTTTTTATAAAAATATGTTTGCAAATAACCCAGAGGTTAAGCCATATTTTAATATGGACAAACAAAAATCTGAAGAGCAACCTAAAGCCTTAGCTATGACTATACTTGCCGCTGCAGAAAATATAGATAAACTAGAAATTATTATACCTGTTGTTAAAAAAATAGCCATTACCCACTGTGACAAATTAATCAAAGAAGAGCATTACCCAATTGTTGGTTCTAATCTTCTAGCAACTATTAAGGAAGTACTCGGAGATGCTGCTACTGAGGAAGTTATTACAGCATGGGGTAATGCATACAATGTAATCGCTAAGATATTCATTGATACAGAAAAAGAAATATATGCTACAAGAAACTAGAAAGATTAAGGGATGCAATCTAATATGATTACATCCCTTAATCTATGTTTTTCATTTTAGGGAATACAATATATACCTTGGTCCCCACCCCTTCAGTAGATTCTAAGGATATATTAAGGCCAAGTCTTAAACATAACTTCTTAGCCAGGTATAATCCCATTCCTGTGCTTTTTCCAAATAATCTTCCGTTTTCCCCAGTAAATCCTTTGTCAAAAACCCTATTAATATCCCTCTCTATAATTCCAACTCCATTATCTTCAATAGTTAGAACAACAGAATTATCAAGGCTTCTAGCATATATTGATATTTTATCATCAGTGCCTTTTAAGTAATTAATAGAGTTTCCTATAATTTGACCTAAAATAAACTCTGTCCACTTAATATCACTATAAACCATAACCTCTACATCGTAGATATTAAGAGATACCTTTTTATATATAAAATCTCTATAGTGCTTCTTAACTACGTTTTTTATAACCTTATCAAGGTTAAAACCTTTGATTATATAATCCTTAGAAACATCCTCACTTCTTGAGTAATAAAGAGCCTGCTCTATAAAGCCCTCCATTCTATCAAGCTGAGCATCTATTTTCTTAGTAACTTCACCTTGATTGTTCTCTATTATAAGCCTACTTGAAGCAAGTGGCGTCTTAATCTCGTGTACCCAGGTTTCTATATATTCCTTATAGTCCTCTTGAATTCCCCTATAGTACTTAATATTCTCATGCATATCCCTACTTACAATGCTAAGAAACTCTCCTACTTTCTCACCTTCAATAAACCCTTGTGTCTCTATTACCTCAGGAAGAAGGTATTTTTTATCAAGGCACTCAAGAACGCTATTAATGGAATCAAAATATCTTTTAAATCTATAACACTGAATCCCCATATAGGTTAAAAGAGGTCCAAACCATATTAAGAATGTAAAAACTATAACCATAAAATTATATGTAGAAAAATAAACAAAGATAGAAATAATCATAAACCCAATAAGATTTACAAGTAAAAATAATATTTTATCCTTAAAAAAATCTCCTACTCTCATGGCATTATGTACCCAAGTCCTCTTCTAGTTTCTATAATATCCGAAAGTCCTATAGAATCAAGCTTTCTGCGTAACCTTACAACATTAACAGATAGGGTACTATCATCTACAAAGTAGTCATCCTTCCAAAGTCCCTCCATTAATGCCTCACGGGAAACAATACTACCTGCACCCTCAATTAGAATACTTAAAATCCTAACCTCATTCTTAGTTAATTCAACCTCTAACCCCCTACAGCTAACAGTTGCATTAGAAAGGTTCAGTGTTAAGTCTTTATATGTAAGGGTACTTGAAGAATTTCCCCTTCCCTCTACCCTCTTAAGAATAGCAGTAATTCTCGCAAGTAAAATCTGAGTATTAAAGGGTTTAGTTACAAAGTCATCTGCTCCTAAATTCATGCTCATAAGCTCATCCATATCACTATTCCTACTTGTAATTATAATAATAGGCACATCACTTACCCTTCTTATCTCACGGCAAATATAATAACCATCATAAATAGGAAGGTTAACATCAAGTAGCACAAGATCTGGCTCCTGATTAAGAGTGTATTCAACTATATTCTCAAAACTACTAGGAAGTACAGCATCAAAGTCATACTTTGAAAGAAAGCTCTGAAGCTCCTGTCCTAAAACTAAATCATCTTCAATAATAACTAATTTTTTCATATCATCACCTACTATTAGTATAACCTAAAAAGGGAACTACAATAAATATTATAGCCCCTTTAAAGTATTATATATTTTTCTTAACTAACTTCTTATAGGATACATATGTTGCAGTAATATATAGCCCATAAATTATAAATATAGTCATAAATATAATAGGAACTGTACTTTTTACTACTTCCATATCATATACTACCAACTGCTCTTTAAGCATATATATTGCTGCTATGCTATGTGAAACACCTAAAATAAGAGGTGCCATAAAGTAGGTTATTATTTGAACAACTATACTTCTATTAATATTATCACTTGAAACACCTATTTGGTTTAAGGTTTTATACTTATCTAAATCTTCTTCTCCACTTATTAATTGATACATAGATAATATAGTCATACCAGCTATTAAAAGCACTACTCCTATAAATATGGCATTGTATATTAATATAGCTTTTTCTGTATTTATAGCACTTTTTGCTTTAGATTTAACTAGGTATCCTACATTTAAATCACTTTTAATATTAGGATTTGTGTCCCTTGATAATAACTTTCTAAAGTATTCATAGGACTTACCACCCTCTGCATTTAGATAGTTTATATTAACTATTCCGCATGTAGGCCTTAGCATATTTATATTGCTATCATTAATAACAATATCTATTACACTTCTCCCCCCAAAATAATCACAGGTATATTTTATAGCTTCATTCTTAACTTCTATAACTTTAAATGGCTTCCCTAGTAAATTTATAGAACTATTTAAAGTTAACCCCTTAATGTATTCTTCTTGCCTTACAAAAGCAATAATTTCATTATCTCCTAACTTAATAGTCTCTTCCCCATTAAATTTATTTATCTTATTATAATCACTTAATAATATAAAATTTACCCCTAATTGATGTATTTGATTAGGTACTATATCATTACTACCTATTTTTTCACCTGTTGCCTTATTTTTAGTCATATTATATAAACTAAGTGACATAACTTTTTCATTATCACCATAATTATATCCTAATTCATTAAGATATTCCTTTGGATTCTCTACAATAGTCCCATCATCACTAAATTCTATGCTTACATCATAGGGATACAAATTATTAAATTCCCTCTCAAATGATACTTTATAACTAAAAGCAAAGCTTATAATAGTTATAGCTACAAATATCATAAGACTTACAATAGATAATGATGCTACACTTCCTCTCATCCTATTCCCTAGCTGCTTTATGGTGAAACAGTTTATACTTTTAAGCTTTATATAGTCTATTCCACCTACCATATTAACTATTATAATTGATAAGCTGTAGAAAAATAATACTGTCCCTACTATTCCTGCTAAAATTCCGTAGCCTATCCTTGGCTCTTCTGCTATAACCATTAATGGTCTTATTAAAGTCGCTGTTATGTTATGTGTTGTTAGTCCCATAGCTAGTAAAATGTAGTATGAATAACTTATTAACAAAAGAGATATTACAAAGACCCCTCCACTTAAAATTAACTTAGTAGATGATTTCTTATCTTTAATTTCTCTGCTTTCTTTGCTACTAATTCTAGTAGTTCTACAAATTCTTACTCCATTAATCACTAAGGCTATAAGGTGAATTAAAGCAAACCCTCCTATTGTTTTGATTAATCCACTTAAAGATACTCCATATACATATTGATTAATATCTACTTGAAATAAACTTAATATAAGAATATTAATACCTTGAGAAACAACTACTCCAACTACTATACCTGCAAATAAGGAAATAAGTGTTGTTATAGTAGTTTCATATATTAGGATTTTACAAACATCCCATCTTCCCATTCCTAAGCTTCTGTATGTTACAAACTCATTATTTCTTCTTTTTATTATGTATCTGTTAGTATATATAACCATAAAACCAAGTGAGATTAATGCCATTATTGATGATATCATTATCATTCTTTCAAAAAATATATTATAACCTTCTTCATTTAGTACTATCTGTCCATCTAGAGTATTGAAGCTATAAAATATGCATACCCCAAGAGTCATGCTTATGAAATATATCCAAAAATCCCTTAAATTCCTCTTGATATTCTCACGGGCCATTTTAAAATACAATACTATCATCTCCTCCCATTAATGTTATTACCTCTATGATTCTTCTAAAGAACCCCCTCTTAGAATCCTCTCCCCTACGTAGCTCACTAAATATCTTTCCATCCTTTATAAATATAACCCTGTTAGTATAGCTAGCTGTATAGGGATCATGGGTTACCATTAAAGTAGTAGCTTTCTTATCCCTATTAATCTCTTCTATTTTCTCAAGTAGTAGTCTTGATGACTTAGAATCGAGGGACCCTGTAGGCTCATCTGCAAGTATAATCGACGGGTTACCGATTATTGCTCTAGCAGCTACTACCCTTTGCTTCTGCCCCCCTGACATCTGACCTGGGTATTTAAATAATATACTCTCTATTCCTAGGTACTCTGCTATATGCTCTACCTTTTTTCTTATAACCTTTGGGGCCTCCCCCCTAATACTTAAAGATAGAGATATATTTTCAAATCCATTTAAAGATTCTATTAAATTAAAGTTTTGAAATATAAATCCTAGATTAGTTTTTCTAAACTTATCAATTTCACTAGATTTCATTCTAGTAATATCTCTACCTTTAAATAGAATCTCACCTGTTGTTACCTTGTCTATTGTTGATATACAGTTAAGTAGAGTTGTTTTTCCGCTGCCTGATGGTCCCATTATTCCTAGGAATTCTCCCTCTTCAACCTCAAAGCAAATATTATCTATAGCCTTTGTTATGTTATTGTTTTTTCCAAAGTATTTTTCAATTTTATTTATTTGTAATAGCTTGTCCATGAACTTTCTCCTTAAGAATTAGCTTTTTCTTAAGTTCTATTTTATACCATATTTTCCTAATGTTTTAGGGTTTTATCTTTCAACTTCATTACATTTTTGTAATATATAAGAATTTAACAGATAAAAATAAGGTAGCAGACTAACTAACTGCTACCTTTAAATTCTATTGTTTAACTATGTTCTTGTATCCTGTATAGGTTGCTACAAAATATCCTAGATATACTACTAGGAATATTCCCATTGTTAATAGGGATGAGCCTCCTATGTCTGGCTTATTGTATATTGATAGGAAGTCTGTAACCACCTTAATAGCAACTATTGAGTGTATAATTGCAAGTGCTATAGGCACTGTAAAGTACACTAATGTTTGAACAAGTATACTTCTATTAATACTGGAATCTGACACTCCTAGCCTTTTTAGTGAAGTATATCTATCCATACTATCATTAGCCTCTGATAGCTGTTGAAGTGATAGTACTGCCATACTACTAATTAGGAATATTAACCCAAGGTATAATCCTACAAATAATATAACCGTAGTTGTTCCCTTGTTATCATCTATTATTCTATCCCTTGTGGAACCTAACACAAACCCACCATCTTCAGTGTTAAACTTACCGTTTCTAAACCCTTCAATAAGTTGATTATAAACACCCTCTGACTTATCATAACTACTCTTGTTAAAGTTAACATTAATTACACTTGAATATACCTGAAGTCCATTTAATTTATTGTCGTTAACAATAATAGTTAGGAAGTTATCCTTCATATATGATGTTTGAAGATTTTCTTCAATAGGTTCTTTATTTTCTATTTTATAGTTAACTCCATCTATTTTAATTGTATTATGTGACTTCATGTAATCCTTAAGGCTTGGCATTATCATCTCAAAATTAGATGTAATAACAGCCTCATTCCCTTTAAGGTTAATCTCTTCCTTACCTTGAAGCCTTCTTAAAGAATTATATTCTGTTATTCCCATTAGCTTAATAGGACTGTTAATTTCGCTGGTAACACCCTTTAATACATCACTAATTAATGTATTTGTGTGATATAGGGTGTATTCTGCATGCTTCTCACCACTTCCAACCTTAAACCCAATTACATCAAGTGCCTGATTAATATTTTGGATCTTATCATCTGCACCTGGGAATATATATCCTGAAAAATCATATTCAGTGTACTCTTCTATATTAGTTTCAAGTGCATGCTTAAAGCTAAAACCAGTTGATAACACACTTATAGTTATAAAAAGCATTAAGCATATAACAGTCATAGATATAAAGTTGGTTTTGATCTTGCTGTTAATCTGCTTAATTGTAAATATATTAAGCCCCTTAAAGTATATTTTCTTAGACTTTTTAAGAGTATTAATCATAAATCCTCCAAGACTTACGAAAAATAATAGGGTACCTATAACCCCTAGAACAATAGCAATTAAGAATCTAGTATCTCCATAATCTAGCTTGGTATCTATTGCAAACTTATATGCTATTAATAGACATGTAAGACAAGCTACAAACATTATTATATATACAAGGTATCCCCTTGATTTAATTTCCTGTGTTTTACGACCAACTGTAAGTAGGTCTATTATCTTATACTTTGATATTACGAATACGTTGAATATCATAACAAGTAAGAATATAATCCCAAAATATATAAATGTCTTACCTAGTGCAACATATGAGAATATAAATCTATACTCATCCATTGAAACCTCAAATAATTTAGATATAAGAATAGTTAATCCCTGTGACGCTAGTACCCCTATTATTAACCCACTAATAAGTGAAGCAACTCCTACTACTACAGTCTCTGTAATTAGAATTCTTGATATTTTACTTTTACCCATTCCAAGGGTCATATATATTCCAAGTTCCCTATTTCTTTTCTTAATTAAAAAGTTATTAGCATATAGAATTAGTGACCCTAGAATAACCGAAACAAATACAGACATATACGAAATAACCGATAATAGTGTATGAGTATAACTTTGTCCAACCTTTGATATTTCAAGTATTGCCCTTTGTGATTCTATTGAGTTAAAGCTATAAAATATACTTACTGCAAGTGTTAATGTAAGAAAGTATATTGAATAATCCTTAAAGCTCTTCTTAACGTTTTTAACTGCTATTTTAGAATACATTGTTGTCATCTCCTCCTATTAAGGTAATAACCTCTATGATTCTATTAAAAAACTCTTTTCTTGATTGGCTTCCCTTAACTATTTCACTGAATATCTTACCATCCTTAATAAACAGTATTCTATTAGCATAACTTGCTGTAAAAGCATCATGGGTAACCATTAAAATAGTTGCATTTCTTTCACTATTTAAGGCTTCAAACCTTTCAAGAAGTAGCCTTGATGACTTAGAATCAAGTGCTCCTGTAGGCTCATCTGCTAGCACTAACGAAGGCTCTGTAACTATTGCTCTAGCAGATGCTACCCTTTGTTTTTGACCACCTGATAACTGATATGGATACTTATGAAGTAGCTCCTCAATTCCAAGGTATTTTGAAACTGCTTCAACCTTACCCTTAATACTTCCTGAATTCTCACCCTTAATAGTTAACGCAAGTGCTATGTTTTCAAATGCAGTTAAAGTATCTAAAAGATTAAAGTCCTGAAATATAAATCCAAG
Source organism: Clostridium sp. (assembly GCF_036639235.1). Lineage (GTDB taxonomy): Bacteria > Bacillota > Clostridia > Clostridiales > Caloramatoraceae > Clostridium_AB. Next base: position 8,048 of record NZ_JAVWJB010000012.1, on the reverse strand, counting down.
TTCATTTTGTCTAAACTTATCAAGCCTTCCTGACTTAAGTCTTGTTATATCCTGACCATTAATTAGAATTTCACCTGTAGTTACCTTATCTATAGTAGCTATACAATTAAGCAGAGTTGTTTTACCACTTCCTGATGGTCCCATTATTCCAACAAACTCACCTTCATTAATCTTAAAGCTTATATTATCAATTGCCTTAGTAAGATTCCCCTTACCTCCATAGTATTTTTCTATTTTATCTACACTTAATATGTTCTTCATAATCTTAATTCCCCTTTTGTAAAAATAATTGGCTCCCTGTCTATGGCTTTATTCTACCCCTTTTTATTAATTTTACTTAGAGATTTAGATTTCACTTTCATTACATTTTTGTAATAAACCATATGTATGGATTTTATGCATTTTATGAATAAAGAATAATTATGCATATTAATTATCAATAGATAGTGATTGTTTGTATCGGCATGAATGATACCATTCATAAAATTTCTTTATTTTCTGATTTCTCTTATGGGTTATCCCTTCCTTTTAATATCCCCACCCTTGCATAAAGTACTATTTTATACACATATCCCTATTACTTCTTGACTTGTACGTAGTATATTGTACCTTTCAATGCATAAAGTTCGAAATGACAAAATATTATCATATATGACATATTTTTATCATTAATGTTATAAATATAACGTTTTCGCTTTTTATGCATAATTGATGTATATTGAATATGCATTTTTATCTAATATTTATAAATTTTTTTAGGAGGCGTATACATTTATGGGAGATATCTTTTCAAACAAGATTCTGCTTAAAAAAGTTGAAAGCATTATTGCTTCACACAACAATGATAAGCACGATCTTCTAGCTATACTTCTAGAAACTCAGGAAATTATTCCAGAAAACTATATTTCAAGAGATGTTTCTGAATTCATAGCTACATCATTAAAAATCCCAACAAGTGCAGTACATAGTGTAATATCATTTTATTCAGCATTATCTGACAAGCCTAGGGGAAAATATATTGTTCAGATCTGTGAAAGTACAGCTTGCAGGGTAAATAAATATGAAACACTTAAAGAAGCACTTGAAAAGGAGCTAAATATTAAAGTTGGTGAAACAACTAATGATGGTCAGTTTACTTTAATGCTAACACCTTGTTTTGGTGCATGCGATATATCACCTGCATTTAGAATCGGTGATGAGGTTTATGGAAACCTAACAAATGATTCGATTAAAGAAATTATAGAAAGCTATAGGGGGATGTAATATGAGTAAAACAGTAAAAATAATATCTAAGAACTTTAATGTTATTAACCCCGAATCCTTAGAAGATTACATAGCATCAGGTGGTTTTGAATCCCTTAAGAAAGTTCTTTCAATGGAGAAAGAAGAAATCTTCGATACTGTTAAAGCATCTGGTCTTAAGGGTCGCGGGGGAGCCTGTTACCCAGTTGGATTAAAACTTCAACAAGCAGCAGCAGAGATTGCGCCATCAAAGGCTGTAGTTTGTAATGCTGACGAAGGTGAACCTGGAACTTTCAAGGACCGTTCACTATTAGAATTTGACCCTTTTAGAGTACTAGAAGGTATTGCTATGGCAGCATTTACAGTTGATGCTGATAAGGCATTTATATATATGAGAGAAGAGTATGGCAAGCTTCAAAAACGTATGAACAGAGCTATTGCTGCTGCTACAGAGGCTGGCTATCTTGGAGAGAACTATCTAGGGTCTGGACGTAATCTTACTGTTAAGGTTGTTTCAGGTGCTGGAGCTTACGTATGTGGAGAAGGTTCTGCTATTGCTGAATCAATTGAAGGTAAGATAGGAAGACCAAGACCAAAGCCACCATACATTAAGCAGTGTGGAGTATTCTCACTTCCTACACTAGTTAACAACGTAGAAACACTTTCAATCCTACCATTATTATTTTCAGAAGATGCTGATGCTTACGTGAATAGTGGTACTGAGGAAAGCAAGGGAACTAAAATTATCAGTATTTCTGGTAATGTAAATAACCCTGGAGTATACGAAATCCCATTCGGATTAACTCTTCGTGAAATTATATTCCATATTGGTGGAGGAATTAGAGGTGGTAAAGCCTTTAAGTTTACTCAACTAGGTGGAGCTTCAGGACCTATTGCACCTGAAAGTCTACTAGATACTAAGTATACATACGAAGACCTTTCTGCTGTAGGACTATCAATTGGTTCAGGAGCTGTAATGGTTGCTGATGAAACTAACAGCATTATTGATTATATGGAAACTGTACAGGATTTCTTCGCACATGAAAGCTGTGGAAAATGTACACCTTGCCGTGAAGGAACACTTCAACTTCAAAACATTATGAAGAGATTTGTAAATAGCACTGCAAGCGAAACTGATCTTGAACTATGCAGCAAACTTTCAAATGTTATGAAGGTAGCTTCATTCTGTGGTCTTGGAAAGTCATGTATGGCACCACTTCTATCATCACTAGAATATTTCAAAGAAGAATTTACTGAAAGAATAGTATAAACCTATTTAGGATAAGAAACTCAGGGAGCTAAGGATTTATTATGATAAGAAATATTAAGCTAGAGGATGCTACAACTCTTTTATTATCAAAGGTTAAACCATTACCTCTAGAAGACATAAATATACTTCAATTACAAAACAGAATACTTGGAAAAGATATTGTTTCAAGTTTCAATATCCCTCCATTTAACCGTTCTCCACTAGATGGTTACGCCCTAATATCAAGTAATATTCAAGGTTCATCTAAGGAAGCCCCAGCTAAACTTCATGTTATAGCCGAGGTAGCTGCTGGAGAGGTTTTTCATGGAGAAGTTATTAATGGACAAGCAGTAAAAATAATGACAGGAGCGCCTATTCCAGAAGGTGCAGATACTGTAATACGTAAAGAAGATACTGATGAAGGAATTGAATTTGTAAATATCTATACCCCACTTAAGCCATATTCTAATTATGCTTTTTCTGGGGAAGACGTGAAATCAGGGGAAACAATACTAACTAAGGGTCAAAAACTAGACTATAGTAGCATCGGAATGCTGGCGTCTCTTGGACACTTAAGTGCTATGGTATATGAAAAGCCTAAGGTTTCTATACTTTCAACAGGTTCAGAGCTAACTGACCTTGGAAACCCTCTACTGCCTGGCAAGATTTATAACTCTAATTTATATAGTATAGGCGCTTTAGTAGAAAGCCTAGGATGTACCCCTCTACTACTTCCATCTGTTAATGATGAGGTTAATCTAATTGCAGAGAAAATGGAAGAATCTCTAAAACATTCAAACATCCTTATAACAACAGGGGGCGCATCAGTTGGAGACTATGACCTTATAGCTGAAGCTTTAAGATCTATTTCAGCAAACATACTTTTTCACAGAATAGCTATGAAACCAGGAACTCCTGTTATAGCAGCTGAAAAAGACGGCAAATTAATAATTGGGCTTTCAGGAAATCCTGCAGCAGCATTAATATCCTTTGAACTTGTTGCAAGACCTATCCTTTTAAGAATGGCAGGCATACCTATTCTTGAAAGGCCAACTATTAAAGGAATACTTGTAGATGATTTTAATAAAACAAGCTCCCAAAGAAGATTTTTAAGGGTTATCGCTACAAAGGGCAAAACTTCCTATGAAATTAAATTAGCAGGTAAACAAAATCCAGGGGTACTTAAATCAATGATTTCATGTAACGGTCTTATAGATATTCCACCAAAGACATCCCTTGAAAGTGGACAAGAAGTAGAAGTAATTATGTTAATGGACGGAGTGTACTAATATGATACCAATGATATCTATTGTAGGGTTTTCTAACTCAGGAAAAACCACTCTACTTGAAAAAATAATACTTGAGCTAAAATCACTAGATTATAGGGTTGGTGTTATTAAACACAACCACTGCAGCTTTAATATTGACCATGAGGGTAAGGACACTTACCGCCACGCTAAGGCAGGTGCAGATACAGTAATTATTGCATCTCCTACTAAGGTTGCAACTGTTAAGAAGGTTCAAGTTGAACCTTCACTAGATGAAATAGCAGCTGGTATTACTGATGTTGATATTATTTTTACTGAAGGATATAAAAGAGGCAATAAGCCTAAAATTGAAGTATTTAGAAAAGAATTAAACAGGGATGAGTTATTTTGCTGTGAGGAAGAACTTCTAGCAGTTGCCTCAAACCATGAGTTTAATATAAATGTTCCTTGCTATCACATAGATGATATAAGGGGACTAACTACTCTTATTATTGATAAATACCTAAGACCTCAAAATAAACATAATCTGAGAATAGTTTAGGAGGATAAAAATGGTTAGTTTAACTATAGATAATATAAAAGTAACTGTACCTAAGGGAACTAATATAGTTGAAGCAGCGAAAACTGTTGGTATTGAAATACCTACTTTCTGCTATGATAAGAGCCTTAAAGTTACCGGTTCTTGTAGAATGTGTGTAGTTGAAGTTGATGGCTGGAGAGGCCTTTCTACTGCATGTTCAACAGCTGTTGTTGAGGGTATTGTTGTTCACACAGAATCACCTAAGGTTATAGAAACAAGAAAAATGATTCTAGAGCTTATGCTTGCAACCCACCCACTTGATTGCTTAACTTGTGAGAAAAACGGAAACTGTAAGCTTCAAAAATATGCTTACCGTTATGGAGTTAAGGGTTCATCATTTAAGGCTGAGGTTAAGCCATACGAGGTTGATAGCATTAACAATGTTATTGAAAGAGACCAAAGCAAGTGTATCCTTTGTGGTAAGTGTGTTGGTGTATGTTCACAGATTCAAGTTACAAACGCTATTAACTTTGAAGGACGTGGACATAAGACTAAGGTCTCAACTGCATTTGGTGACCCACTAAACACTAAAAACTGTAGATCATGTGGACAATGTGTAGATATTTGCCCAACCGGAGCACTTATTAACAAGCAGCTAAAGGGAACAAGACCTTGGGAGGTTACTAAGGTTCGTACAACTTGTCCTTTCTGTGGAACAGGATGTAACTTTGATCTTAATGTTAAGGATGGCAAGGTTATTGGAGTTACTTCAACAGACCAGGCTATTGTTAACGGAAACTCATTATGTGTTAAGGGTCGTTACCACATAGACCTTATTAACAGCGAAAACAGACTTAAGAAACCTCTAATTAAAAAAGATGGGGTTTTTGTAGAATCAAGCTGGGACGAGGCTCTTGATGTTGTAGCTAATAACTTTAACAAAATCAAGTCTGAAGCAGGTCCAGATGCTATAGCAGGTCTAAGCTCAGCTAGATGTGTTAACGAGGATAACTATATATTCCAAAAGATGATGAGGGTTGCAATTGGTACTAACAACGTAGACCACTGTGCAAGAACCTGACATGCTCCAACTGTTGCTGGTCTAGCAACTACATTTGGAAGTGGAGCAATGACTAACTCAATTGGTGAAATTGAGAATAATGATGTTTTATTTATAATAGGATCTAATGCTACAGAGGCACACCCTATTATTGGTAATAAAATGAAAAAAGCAGCTAAGAAGGGGTCAAAACTTATTGTTATAGACCCTCGTAAAACAGAGCTTGCAGAGCATGCAACCCTATGGCTACCACTTAACTCAGGAACAGATGCTGCACTTGTTAACGGCCTTATCCACATTATTATGGAGAATGGATGGGAGAACAAGGAGTACATTAAGGAAAGATGTACAGGTCTTGAAGGTGTTATGGAAGTAGTTAAAAACTACCCACCTAGCAGAGTTTCAGAGATTACAGGAATTTCAGAAGAGGTTCTATATGAAACGGCTAAGCTTTATGCTACAACTGAGAAGGCTGGTATATTCTACACACTTGGAATTACAGAGCATACAACAGGTACTGCAAACGTTATGAACCTTGCTAACCTTGCTATGATTACAGGTCATGTAGGTATTGAAAGCGCTGGCATTAACCCTCTTAGAGGACAAAACAATGTTCAGGGAGCTTGTGATATGGGAGCACTCCCTAACAACTTCCCTGGATACAAAAACATTGTTGATGAAACTGCACATGCAGCATTCGAAAAGGCTTGGGGAGTTAAACTAAACAACGTAAATGGACTTAGAATTCCAGAAATGCTTGATAATGCACATGATGGAACTGTTAAGGGTATGTATGTAATGGGAGAAGACCCTGTACTTACTGACCCAGACGCTAACCACGTTAAGAAGGCTCTAAGTAACCTTGACTTCCTAGTGGTTCAAGATATATTCCTAACTGAAACAGCTAAGTTTGCAGATGTTGTACTTCCTGCTACTTGTTACGCTGAAAAGGAGGGAACATTTACTAACACTGAAAGAAGAGTTCAAAGAGTTAGAAAGGCAGTAGAAGCACCGGGAGAAGCTAGACTTGACTGGCAAATCCTATGCGATGTTGCAAATAGACTTGGAGCTAACTTTAACTACAGCAGTGCATTTGAAATATTTGAAGAAATAAGAAATGTTATTCCAAGCTATGCTGGTATAACATATGACAGAATAGATAAGGTAGGACTTCAATGGCCATGTCCATCAACTGACCATGAAGGAACTAAATATCTTCACAAGGGACAATTTGTTCGTGGTAAAGGCCTTATGGTTCCAGTTGAATACGAAGCACCTGCTGAACTTGTATGTGATGAGTATCCTATAATCCTTACAACAGGAAGAATGCTATATCACTACAACATAATGACGAGACATTCATCAAAGCTTGATGAAATAAGACCTGAGGAACTTGCTGAAATTAATCCAGTTGATGCTGAGAAGATGAAGCTATCAGAGGGTGACTTTATAAGAGTTACTTCAAGAAGAGGTTCAGTAGCAACTAAGATTACAATAACAGATAGAGTTAAACCGGGAATGATGTTTATGACATTCCACTACTGGGAATCACCTGTTAACGAACTTACTAACTCAGCATTTGATCCAATAACAAAAACAGCAGAATACAAGGTTACAGCTGTTAAGGTTGAGAAGATTTCTAAGATGTCTGATCTACCAGTGCACCTTAGAGATAACCTACTTAATGAAGCTGCTATAACAACAGAAAATTAATTTATGAGGCATCCCAATTAAGGGGTGCCTTTGTTTTGGGATAACAGGTATTAGAGGGGGTAGCCTTTGATGGTTTATTTGGGTATGTGTAAAGGTGGATAGAGGGGTCTAGACTGACCGCGTCTGGGATTTGTCCAATAAGCTCTAAGACCTTCTAAGTCCAAACCCAAGGGTACAGTCTATCCCCCTCTATCTCACCATAAAACATCCTCTATTGAATTGAGATTAACGTGGCTACCCCCTCTAATACCATAAAGTTTATCCCTTAACTAAGGTTCCCTTTTAATGTGGCTATGCTTGGTGGGTGGGTATGAGAATTGTTTTTATAGTAATGTGTTAAATGTTTATAATTATGTTTTTACATATATTTGTAACAAATACAATTATACAAAATGGTATTATATACCTAATATGTAATTTAGGAGGTATATTATGAGAAAAGTATTAATCACCCTTACTACTTTGGTTTTTCTTATTTTAGTTAGTTGTTCTAATGGATTAAGTGGTGAGGAGAAGGTTGCTACTGAATTTATTAAGTCTAAGGATTATAAGATAGTTAAATCACTTGGAGAACCTTATAGATACACTTTAACTAAGGATATGCTTGCAGGCAAAACTGCAAGCGGGGGAGCTATTCAATCATGGTGTGTTCAAAGTTCTAAGCCTGAGGATTATTTTAATAAGGAAATAACAACTTATAGTTATGAGGTAACTAATCATCCTATGCAGAAAAATGATTCTAATGCTAAAAATGGTGTATGGCTTAATATTATGATGTGTGAAGGTAAGGTAATCGGTGGAACATCTACTCCTAACGTTGATACTGTAGGTGGGGTCTTTTCACTTGAAGGCAAAACCCTCGAAGAGGTAACAGGAATAAGCTATAAAGAATGGCAAGATAAATGGAGGGAAAAATATTCAAAATAAAAAGGATGCACTTCATTGTGAAGTGCACCCCAAATGTTAGACACATCTAATATTTGGAGGTGCACTTTT
>NZ_JAVWJB010000011.1:0-53497 GCF_036639235.1 Clostridium sp. | reverse complement strand
ATCTATATGAAATAAAGAGAAAACAGGAGAAAATCAAACGACCAAGAGGGAAACACCCGCCATCTCTAAGTGTCTTTATATTTTTACACCTAAGATGTTCTAATCCTAAACCCGATGGGCCAGCCTATGAAATAACACCCCATCATGAAACAAATCTATAGTATGTAGGGGGGAGGGTTGGTGTCTTTGTAAAAGGCACCATAGGTTAGTAATAAAATTACTAACTTTATGAGTTCTGTATATTTTAATTTTAAGGGAGATAGGTCTCCTTAACGTGTTAAACTTAGTAATTCATTGCTAGAATCATAAGGGAGTTGTTTATAAAGTGTAGGATCATAGAGACTGCTATTGATTTTGATTTGTGAACCATGTATCCGTATAATAACCCTGATATTCCTGAATAGAATATTTTTAAAGGGTGTATGTGTATTAATCCAAATAATATACTACTTACAATTATTGCTGTTTTATGTCCTGATAGTTTGTTTAAGGTTCCAAATATGAATCCTCTATATAATATTTCTTCACATACTGCAGGAATTAATGCAATAAATATAATTTGTCCTATAACGCTCCATTTAGCAAACATATTTTCAACTGGAGTTCCATTTAATATACCTGGAAATAAATATTGCACTAATCCTATAATGGCTAAACGTATAATAAAGCATAGTACCCAAAGTAATATTCCAATAAAAATATACTTAAACCTTGGAAAATTAAAATTAAATGTCTCTCTTATATCTAGCTTCATAACCTTCGAATAAACTAAGGGAACAATAGCTAAAAATACCATACTAATACTGGAAATACTCTTTCCAAATATAATTGTAATTATTTCAGAACCAATGTTATGAGTTAATATAGCTAAACAAATAACCATTATTATATCTATAATTCCAAAACTATTATTGCTCTCTATACCAATAGGCTTTATAAATCTACATACTATCAAACTAATACTAGCTAATAATAAACTTCCCATAACCCAAAGTATAGTGCTACCTAGAACCATATCTATAACTTCTAAGTTAATATTGTTTAATACATTACTTACACTTAAATTATCTCCTGCTAAGACTAGCAGCATTAGTCCTAATAGCATGCTTACAATAAATAATATTTCTAAACTAATTCCTATAAATATCCCCTTAGCCTTATGAAGTGTAATCTTTCCACTATCATTATCTTCATTTATTTCACTTTCATTTTTCCACCTAATAATATTAGCTATATATATGGCACCTAATACTAGGCTTACAATAAAAGGTAAATATTTTAATACTTTTGAATTTATGCCTAAAATCTTATATATAACAATACCTATACCTCCTCCTACTAAAAATATAACTATTGGCATAAGCAGGCATACAAGTAATACATCTTTTCTCTTAAAAAGTCCTAGTGCTAATTTGAAACTCAAATCTTCCCCTCCTAATAGACTAATTTACATATTTCCCTATATAATACCATATATACCATTTAAGTGTAATGTAAATACTATTAAATAATATAAGGGACCACCTCTAATGAGACGATCCCTTATATTATTTAACTTCTATTATTTAATAACTTTTTTGTATGCATTAATTATATTTAGTCCCATGATTTTAGCACAATCTTCTTCTGAGTAACCATGGTTTAGTAGTATGTCCCTTAACATTGGATAGTTTTCTCTACAGTTTGGTCCTTCAACAAAGTCATCTTCACGAATTCCGTACCAAATTCCATCAACCCAGCCAGGATACTTCTGACTTGAGAATGGTGTTTGATAATTCATTTCACAGAAGTGTGGTCCAAGGTTACCAATACCTATAACACTCTTTCTGTCTACTGGTGTTTGGAATGATCCATAGTCAGGACCTAGTCCTACATGGTCTATTCCTGCTACTTTAACTGCATAATCTATATGCTTAAGTAGATCTTCTACTGTAGCCTTTTCTTCATCAGCTCCAACTAATAGTGCTGCTCTAAAGCTTATACAAACTACTCCACCTCTACTTGCTATAGCCTCTATTCTTTCCTTAGATATATTTCTTGGATGTGGACATATATCATAACATCCTGTATGGGAATCTATAACTAGATTGTTTGTTTGTTCTAATACATCGTAGAATCCATAATCGGATAGCTGTGATGTATCAAGTACCATACCTAACCTTTCCGCTTCCTTAACAACTTGCACACCAAAACCAGTTAGTTTACCTCTTGTTCTGTTTTGAGCACATCCGTCTGCTAGTCTATTTCTACCGTTACCTGTTAACTGTAAGCAGCGAAGTCCCATTCTATATAATGATCTTAAACTTGATAGTAGGTTTAGGTTTGGTTTTCCTTCTAGTGGATATCCTCCAGCTAATGTTGCTAAAATAGCTATTTTGTTATTTTCTATAGCATAATCAATATCTGCTGCTGTTTTACATAGTACGAAGCTATCACATCCTGCCTCTAGTTCTGTATTAAGAACATCTAACTTCTTGTGTGCATCCCAAAAGCGGAATTTATCAGTATCGCTATATATAACCTGTACAGGTCTTTCTCCGCCAACAGCCATATTAACAAAGCTAACTCCCTGTTTATCTAAAAGAGGTTTATATACTTCATCAAATATATGTTTTTTCCCAGTTAAAACATCCTGCTCATTTTCTAAAAAAGAAAATATGTATTTATCTAAAATTTCTTGGAAACCGTCTGCAAAAATATATTTACTCATAAAAAACACTTACCTTTCATTATAAATTTCTAACCTATTGTTTCCTTAAGAACCCTCATAAAGTTTCCACCTAGTATCTTTCTAATATCCTCATCAGAATATCCACGATTAACTAGATAATCAGCTATTGTGTAACTCTCCCTTGTATTATTAGGGTCATTAAGCATATGGTCACTTGTTATACTTCCTGTATAGAAACCTTCAATTGATCCTGGGAATGGACTCATAGCCCTATGAACATTATGTACCATTCCAAAATTATCATAATCAAGCCCTATTCCAACATGATCTATTCCAACCTTATCAACAATATAGTCAATATGATCTATAACATGGTCAAATGTTACTATTTCATTGTTTTCATGTGAGCCCTTCAGTATCTCATGTTTAGCTATTTCCATACCTACAACTCCACCGTTTTTAGCTAATGCAAAAAGTCTTTCATCACTTAGGTTTGCATCACAATCACATATTGCTCTAACACCTTCATGTGACACAATTACAGGCTTTGAAGATGCTTCAATTGAGTCGAAGAAACTTCTATCACTCATATGATTTAGGTCTACAACCATACCAATTCTGTTCATTTCCTTAATTAAATCAATTCCAAATGTAGTTAGTCCTGCCTCAGCTCTCTTCTCTCCAACTCCATCTGCAAACATTGTTCTTGCAGCTCCTACTATACAGTTAACTCTAAGACCAAGGTTGTGGAATGTATGAAGCATTACCATACTTTCCTCTGTCCTAAGTCCTTCCATAGCCCTAGCCCCTTCAAATGCAAGAAGTATTGCTATTTTCCCAAACTTAACAGTCTCCTCAATTTCAGTTACTGTTCTACATATTTTAAAATGTGCTCCATTTGCTTGTTCTTCCATTAACATGTCAATTTGTTCAAAGCAGCCAAACATTAGATCATCTGTTAGGTTACATAAACAAGGTGAGTTAGCCCCAACACTAGTAGCTATAACGTTTATACCAGCTGCTTTTAAATCAGGATAATAATATGTGTCGAAAATGTTTTTATGCCCAAGTGATTTGTGAATTGCAAATTCAAACATCATATGATCGTGAATGTTTATAAACATAGAATCTCTGTTCAGCTTTTTAGCACGATCACATATTTGATCAGGTAGTTTTTTGTTTAACGCATATTTTCCCATATTAACCTCCACTTTTATAAATAAATTATAATCTTAAAAATATTCTGACTTTTTATTGTGATTACGTAGTCAGATGTTTTTCTTGATTATAGAATAACAAATTATTCTTTGTCAATTAAAATAATTAGATTAAATTATTCTGTTATTTAGGAATATTCTATCTTAGGCCTTGATTTACATGTATTGTAGTATGCCTAATATTAAAAACTGAATTATAAATATTCCAACTAAAATATAACTACTTTTATCAAATTTACCTGGAATTATATACATACCATCTTCTTTAATTTTCCCTAGTTTAATCATGTTTTCACGCATACTCATAAAGGTTTGTCCACTAATATCTTTTTTGTTTCCACCTGATAAAATACTAATAACATAACCTACTAAAATAGTAATAGATATACCTATTAGGTTATACCAACCCCAGTTTATAGCTGTAGCCTTTGCAACTAAAATTGTTATTAAAATCCCTGATATAAACCCTAAAATAGTACCTTTTTCATTAGCTTTATTAGTAAACATAGCTAATATAAAAACTCCTAAAATAGATCCTGTTATGTATGAGCAATATTCTCCCATCATAGTTACTAATGGTGAGGTACTTGCACTTAACCCAAAGTATGTAAATATAAATATAAATATGGCAAACACAAATGTTATCCATCTAGAAATACTTAAATTAGCATTGAAATCCTTATTTTTGTCCTTGTTTCTTCGATAAGGTTCGTAAATATCTTTTACGAAAACAGTAGACATAGAATTTAGTAGAGAATCAATTGAAGACATTGTTGCAGCAAGTAATGCAGCAAGAATAAGCCCAAAAATTCCTTGTGGAATCTTGGTTGATATGAATTCTATCATTACTGAATTAGCATCACTAAACTCTCTTCCTCCATAGGAAGCAAACAGAACTAATCCAATAATCATAAATAATGCAAACTGAATATTGATAACTATTCCACTTAATAAAAATGACTTCTTCATATTCTTTACAGACCTTGAAGTAAACATTCTTTGTACCTGTGATTGGTCACATGTAAAGTACTGTAAGTGAAAAATACCTATCCCGAAAATAGATACCCATACAGTATCCTGAACCGTTATATCTGGTGAAAAATTAAGGGCATTAAGTTTTCCAGCCTCCTGTGCAACAGTTAATGACTCCCAAAAACTTAATCCTGAATCGTTAATAGCAAGTATAATACAAGCTGCTATTCCAACCCATAATACAATCATTTGTATTGCATCTGTCCATATAACAGCACTTATACCACCTGTTAGTGTATATATGATTACTATTAAAATTAACACAGGTATAATAACCGATATGTCCCATCCCGTTAACCTATTAAGTATCATAGCTGGTCCATAGATCATAATTCCTATAAGCATTACTGAGTTAACAATAAATGCTATTGAACAAATTATACGAATCCTGGTTCCAAACCTCTGTCCTAAATACTCATAACAAGATGTTACCTTTAAGTTATACATAAATGGTATAAATACTCCACTAGCTATAAACAAAACTAAAGGAATATTAGCATTAATCATAAAATAACTTAGACCTGAATTGTAGCTCCCCCCCGGAGCCCCAATAAATGAAGCGGCACTTACCATTGTTGCAATTATAGAAAGTCCAACCGGAAAAAACGGCATGTTTCTTCCTGCTAAAAAGTAATCTTCTTGACTTTCATTCTTCTTACCAAGTTTAATACCTAAGATAATCATTGCAATCATATAAATTCCAATAATGCAAATATCAATACTAGAAATATTCATATGTACTCCCCCTTAAATCACTTTATTTTACAGGATTTAGCAACGTTTCAGCGTGACTACGTTATCTTGAGTACTTAAATAATATATTGCTAAGAAAACCTTTGTCAAGAATTTTTATAGATTATTCAAAATATATATACTTTTTTAAATTTTTTATGCAAATTTGATATATTTATTATTAATTTGATAGAATAGTATATGATTTTTATTAACTATACTTTAAAATTGTAAGGAGTATATAAGAATTGTCTTACAATATAATTATTAGGGAGACTATTAAAGACTATGAATAACAAAACATATCATAATAAAAAAAAATCTATAACATCTTTAGATGTTGCAAAACTAGCTGGTGTATCTCAATCAACAGTATCAAGGGTTTTCAATAGAAATTGGACAGGTAATATACAAAAAGATATACGTGAAAAAGTACTTAAAGCTTCTAAGGAGCTTGGTTACACTCCAAATGCTATAGCTCAAATATTAAACTCTAAACGCTCTGGTATTATTGGGGTTGTTGTGTCAAAAGAATATGATGCATTCTACTATGAGGTACTTAATAAACTTGTTAATATTATAAATTCTAAGGGACTGCACACTATGATATTTACCTGCGAACCTCTAGGTAATATTAACGATGTTATTGACTCAATGGTTAGCTATCAAGTTGACGGGGTTATTATTACTTCCTCTGCAATTTCTCACCAAGTTAACTGTGAAATCAATGATTTTTCTATGCCTATTGTGCTACTTAATGGTTATGTTTCTGGCCTTGATATAAGTGCTGTACATAGTGATAACTATGGTGCTTGTATTATGATGGCTGATTATCTTGTAGAAACAGGTCATAAATCATTTGCATATATTTCAACTGATAAAAGTAAGTATCTTAATTATTTACCTAGACAAGAAGCATTCTTATATGGACTTTCACGTCATGGTATTAATGACTGTAAAATATGTCCTGCTAGCTACTCATATGAAAGTGGAGTTGAAGCAGCTTCCCACCTTATTACTGAAAAAGGTTATCCTGATGCTATATTTTGTGCATGTGACAAACCTGCACTTGGTGCAATTGATTTTGCCAAAGATTTTGGTCTTAAAGTAGGTAGTGACATTTCAATAACTGGGTTTTATGCTCCTGTTGGTGTAGACCTTCCTGCCTATTCATTAACTTGTCTAAAGCAAGATATTCAAGGACTTGCTGATGATGCTGTTAACTTATTAATTGCAAAAATAGAGGACCCAAGTATTAATTCTAAAATAATTACACGTCCTATGAAGCTTGAAATCGGATCCTCCTCAAGATAAAATTAAGTTTTAAAAATATATAAAATTACAATCTACTAATTGACATCTTTAAATATTTTGACTATTATGAAAATAACAAAAACTTGATTACCAAGTCAGATAATCTAAAATAAAAAGTAATTTATATGGGATAAGCCCTGCAAAATCCATAATTAATTACTTTTTATATTAAGCTTTGTGACTACGTAGTCATTGAAAGGGGTATTATTTTATGAGTTCATTAACTGTTTCTAACAAAAAACTTATTAAGGAATACTATGATAAAATCTACGGTGCTACACCAGAGAATATAGGTGAATTACTTTCTCCTTATTTCTCAAAGGACACAATTTTTGACTGCTCACATCCTATTAACAATATAACTGGATTTGACAATATGATTGAGCAGTTTTGGAAACCATTTATGAGATCCTTCCCAGATGCAGTAAAGCGTCCATATATTTTCACTGGAGGACAATCCATTAGAGGAGATGAGGATCCTAAGTTCGAAAATGCCCACTGGGTAGTTTCAAATGGTTATTATGAAGCAACATTTACTGAAGACTTTTTAGATATACCTGCATCAAAGGGAATCGTGTTTTTAAGATTCTGTGAATGTAGCATGATTGAAGATGGTAAAATCGTTGTTACTCGCCTTCTAATTGATCTACTTGATTTAATGAGACAAGTTGGTATTACTTTCTTTAATGCACTTGGTAATGATAGCTTTATTCCTGGCCCTTATTCATTTGATGGCATAAAGCTAGGTGAAGGCGATCCTGAAACAAGCCTTGCTTCAATTCAGCTAATTGAAGATATGTGCTTTAAGGGATTAAACTCCTTTGAAGAAGGTGGATATGAAGGAATGGGGCTTTCCCGTTACTTTAAAGAAGACTTTACATGGTATGGTCCTTGTGGAATAGGTATATGTAAAGGCCTTAAAGGATTTGAGGATAACCACCAAATTCCTTGGTTAAATTCTTTCCCAGATCGTGAAAATGCTAACTTCTTTGCAAGTATTGGTGACGATAACTATGCATTTGTAGGGGGATGGCCAAGTATGTATGCTACACATAAAGGAAGTGACTTCCTTGGCATTCCAGCAACAGGAGTTAAACTTGATATGCGTTGTATAGATTGGTGGCGTGTAGAAGACGGTAAAATCGTTGAAAACTGGGTTAACCTAGATATAATACATATCCTATATCAAATGGGCTACGATGTATTTGATCGTATACGTAAAGGACGCTATTACTTCAACAGAAGATAACAACTTATATTTATATTATTTTGATAACTAAATACAAGTAAATTGGAGGAATTCTTATGAGTAAAGAAGCCACGCCTAGCACTAAACAGCTAGATAATGATATTATTTTAGGTAAAGACCTAACAAAGTCTAAGAGAACTCTAGCCTTTTTATCAATTGTAGTAATTTATTTCTTCTACTGCTACAATTTTATGATTGGTACATTTATGAAGCCAACAATGATATATGATATATCAAATGGTGGTTTCGGTTTCTCTCTTGTTGATACAGAAATGATATTTGCTGTAATGACATTTGCAACTATTCCTGGTACTTTTATTTTTGGTAAACTTGCAACTAGAATAGGTAAGAAGAAAACACTTATTATTATTTCTCTTTTAATAGGTATTACTTCATACTTCCCTCTATTAGCACCAACTAACGTTATTATATGGACTTGTTCTCGTTTCGTTACTGGACTTGTTCTTGGAGGAGTTTTCGGAACTGCTATGCCACTTGTTGCAGATATGTTCCCAAGTAAATATAGAGGAAAACTTGCTGCTATCGTAACTTCTCTATTTTCAGTAGCAATGATATTCGGTGGATATGTATATGGTATTTTAGGAGATGAAAACTGGAGAACTCTAATGTACACTTGTATTATTCCTCCAATAGTCGGGGCAGTTTTAGCCTATATATTTGTTCCTAACGATGCTGAGCATGCTAAAAAAGCTTATGCTGAAGGAATAAAATCAGGTGAAAAGATCAGTTACTTAAGTATGTATAAAGGTAAATACCTATGGATAGGTATTGGTACAATTTTATTATCAAGTGCTAACTTCACTGCATATGCAGCATTCGCTAATAACTCAACAACATATCTAGTTGATGGTTTAGGCATGACTGCCGTAACTGCAGGTGCTATATATAGTTTCCAAGGTATTGGACAAACATTTGGATACCTTTTCTGGGGCGCTTTAGCTGACAAATTTGGTCGTAAAGTTCCTTTAATTGGTATGGCCCTAAGCGGTATTTCTGTATTCGCATTTACTTTCCTTGGAGCAAATGATTATACTTCATTCTGTATATTATCAGTTATTATAGGATTCTCAATTGGATTCTCTGGAGCATGGGGAGCTTACTATTCAGAGCTTTTCCCACCAAAATTCCGTGCACTATCAGCAGGTATGTCATTTAACGGTGGATATATAATTTCTACATTTGCAGTTCCAGCTATAGTTAGTACTGCAAACGGTTCAGCAGGCATGACACCTATATTCTACTTTGCTGCAGCAGTATTTATTGCAGGCTCTGTAGTTTGGGCATTCCTACCTGAAACTATAATAAGAAAGAAAAACTTAGATAAACAAATATCAGCTTAACAACATGGGATTTTATATAAATATTGCCTTGTAATAATTCCATATAGATAACCTTTTTAAAAGGGGCTAGGAAACTAATAATTAGTTTCCTAGCCCCTTTCTGTTATACCAACCCTACATATGTTTAAATACACATATAGGATCTTCATTAAATATAATTTATAATATCTCCTTCAGAGGTAGATATACACTTATATATGTTAATATTAATTACTTCTAATAATTCAAAGGCTGTCACATGGATTTTAAAGGGTTTTTTCACCTTTTCTTATGGTTACATATGTCTAAAAAATAAAGTCTTTTATATCTTAAATTTAAGCATTATATAGCTATTAAGCTTTTATTTACTATTTACCCTGCTTTTTCTTCTATATAGAAGATAAATCTTCTAACAATATAATATTATTAAAAACGCTAAAAGAGTATCTCATGTTAGCTTGAGATACTCTTTTCTCCGTGACCTTTATTTGGGGGGTAAATGTCACAATTGAAGTATTGATATTTGTTTATATTAAAAGGGCATAATGTAATTATTAGGTGTTTATATTAAAGGGATTATTTATGCCCTATATTTAACTATAATTCTATATAACTCTACCTTAATAATTGTTTCTTATTCTCCACATTCCTTTATGAATTGATCATCTGTTTCAGTGTATATTTGTCTTAATACATCTAATCCATCAAATGTCATCCACTCTTGAACTATTTTGTTATTTACAACATTGTAGTGATTAATACCTACAACCTCTACAGGCTTTCCAGATGCTGCACCAAAGTATCCTAGACCCTCATGCATACCTTTTATTCTCCATCTTACTGCTACATTATATTCATTTTCAGTTGACTCTACCTTATTACAAGAAATTCTATCTAATACAACCGCTGCATTAGGGAATGATGCAAATAAACTTACTAACATACCTTGAATTTCATCATGACCTATTAATCTCTTATTGCATATAAAGTTAAGGGCTGCATTATCTGCATAATATTTTTTCACATTGTTTATAAGCTTATAACTCCATACTTGACTAAACATTTCTAGCATCATTTCTCCAACACTATTATCCTTAGCTACGTACTTTTCTGGGAAGTATTGACCCTCCATATTTTCACTCATACCAAATCTACTTTGTAGTGCAGGTGTTTGATTCTTAGTTGCCTTAGCAATTCTTTTTGCTACTTCATGTGGATCAAAGCCAAGTTGTTTTATAATCCATAGATTATCTCTAACTAACCACTCTTCATATATTCTATTATCCTGAGCTGCACAATCAACAACGGTTCTAAAATTTACCTTTTTTCCAGTTGCAGGGCCAAAACTACTATCACCTAAATTAGTTGCTACTGATTGAATCTTATGTGAAGATAAATATCCTCTCTCACCGTAGTTTGTCCAAACAACATCCTGTGCTATTAATCTTCTATCAGGGAATGAATGTAGTGTTTGAAGTGTTCCTCCAATAACATCTCTTATTCCGTAGCTTGTTACACTAGCATTATGAACAATAACATTATTTGAGTATGTATCATATATAACTCCTATACCCTTGTCTTCCCATATGTTATGAGTTATAGCTATAATATAGTCAACAAAATCTTTGTACTGCTCATCAAAGTTCTCCATTTTTTGAAGCCCCTTACTCTTAAGCTTTACATAGTCGTTGTAATCATGAACTCCAACAGCTAAAATCTCTTTATTATCTCCATAAAAAATCTTATCACTTAAATTTGTATTAGCCTGATCCTTCATTATGCTCACATCCTTTTTAATGTTTATTTCATTTTTCTGCTCTGGAATCTTTGACCCTTTATTCTTTAGGTTATCCTCCATATAAGCTACCTCCTATAAAACAATAATCTGTTGCTAACCATTAGGTTTGATAAAATAATATCCCATTCGTATGACCATAAACAATCTACTGTTTTTCTATTTTTTTACTTTTTTATATAATTTGAATACTATCTATATACAAACTCTATATTTAAAATAGCTTATATAAATAAAAATAGTGGAAAATCCCTATTTTCACAGGTTTTTTCCACTATTTTTTGCCAAGTTGCTATATTTTATAATTTTCTGAATTTTCTTTTTATATTTTATTTGTCTAAATATAATTTTTCTATTAAACAAAATTATCAGCTTAATTCTTTATATTTCTCCTATTTTATCTCAAAATCTACAAATATCCATTTTATTCAAATTCTATACAATATTTAATGTTTTTTTGTTTTCCTGGGCTATTATTATCTTTCCTATTAAACCTATTATTCTATCTTCTATTATTTTATCTATTCCCATATTGTATCTTTTGATATTTAAAATTATATTTTTAAGTGACTCTAAAAAATTAACACTACAACTATTACTATCTATTATGTTTTCTATAAGTATTAGATTATAACATATGTAAACACTTTCTCTTAAATCCCTATTAAAGCATTTCTCTATAAACTTAATAGCTTCCTCTTCCTTAGATAATTTAAGCTTCACTTCTACTATTGTTCTTAAAAACTCATTTTTTCTTTCAAATATACTATATTTAGTAGTCTTAATAAGCTTATTAACATATTCCTCAGCCTCTATATAGTAACCTTGTACAAAGTTTAGATATGCCATTCCCTCTAAATAATATGAATATCTATAGTCACCAGGTTCTATAATTTTAGTAAACTCATCGTAATAGTAAAGGGACTTATTAAAATTACCTAAACACTGATATTCTCTAGCTATATGAATATATTCACTTGCTCTAACTCCATTAGAATCAGCATACTCCATGGCACTGGTAAAATACTTTAATGCATTATGGTATTCTCCTATATTATGATATATCTTACCTATAAGTGAACATATTTCACAATACTCCCTATCATCAATATTAGGCTTTTTGCTTATATAGTTTTTTATAAGCTTTTTATGCTTATTAATATCAATAGATTTATGATCATAGGTACTTGTTATATGTAGCAGCTCTATAATATACTTATCAAGTTTTTTGTTATTTGTTCTTTCTGTAAAATTAAGTACTAAGGATGCATAGGCTACAGACCTATTAATAAGTCCTTGTCCATAATAATAAAGTGAGTAATTTCTACACATTAATATAAACTCAAAAAACATTTCGTTTTTAAAACAGAGATTTTTAACTATATCTAGCATTTTCTCATCTGCTACCCTATTATACTGTGATATGTTATTTGTAATACTTTCAACGTATTCTTTTATTTGATCCTTTTCTGTTTTGTAAATATTATTGAATCCTGTATTAAAGGCAGATGTAAGTTTAATTTTAAATGATGTAGACCCTAGGTCCTTTCGAAACAAATACTGATGTACTGTTTCTGGATATAAAGAGAACTTTTCTGCAAAAGAATCAATAGATTCAAACTCTTCTAGTATTTTATTTTTGATTTGAATTCCTGGACTTATTATCTTAATTTGATTTAGCTTTAGTTTTTTGTTTTCCAACTTTATCACCTTCTGCTATATAAATTACAACTATATTAATTATATCAGAATAAAATACTTCTTTTCTCTTAATTATTATTTATATATTATATTTAATTAATATCCCTAAAAATTAATATGCCCCTTTTAATTAAACAAGCTTTTCATTTCACTTGTAACTTAAAAAGGGAGCGGTTCAAAGTCATATATACTTTTGATTTTCAACAGTTTGTGGATAATTACAAGAAATTTTGAGCTAGTATTACCATTGTGTTGTTAATAAAGTGGACAATCATTGGTACAAATATTGATTTTGATTTATGTACTAGATATCCACATAATAATCCTGCTGCTATTGTATTTAAAATAAGTAGTGGGTGTATATGCATTACTGCAAATAGTAATGTACTAACTATTATAGCTACCTTAGGTCCAGAGACTTTATTAAGCATTCCGAATATAAACCCTCTACATAAAATCTCTTCAAATACAGCTGGCATAAATGCTGTAACCATAATGTCTAAAGGTATATTTCCCTTAAAATAATTATCTTCTTGTAATCCATTTAACATGTCTGGATAAATATAAATTATTCCTTCTAAAACTAAAACTACAACAAATTCAACTACTATATATGCTAATATTCCTATTACAATATACTTTAAACTAGGCTTATTAAAGCTAAATACTTCTTTTATATTAAGATTGATTTTTTTTGCATATACTAATGGGATAATTCCAAAGAATATAAGTGAAATATAGCCATACTTCTCTCCAAATATTGTAGCTAGATTACCACCTATAAAGTTAAATGCTAATACACATCCAGTAAAAACAATAAAAATATCAATTAGGCTACTACTTTTATGGTAACTATAAATATTAATAGGCTTAATAAACTTAAATAATATCATACAAATAATTGTAATTATAATTCCTAAAATAAGTGCTATTATTATTAATGCTAAAATAAAAGCATAAACACCCAAAACCCCAAAGTCAATATCTTTAATTCCTTCAAATCCACTAAGTGATAATACTAGAAACATTCCTCCTATTACAAGGATATTAAGTCCTATTTCTAATATAGATGCTAAATAAATTCTCCCTATATTTCTAATAGTAAGTCTTCCCTTGCCATTATCTTTAATCTCGTTACTTTCAATTAAGATAACATTAGAAATATATATAACTCCCAGTAATAGGCTTATTCCATATGGAATTAATATTAATTGTTTATTTTCAATTTCTATTATTTCTAAAACATTTTGTCCAATTCCTGAACCTATAAATCCAAATACTAAAGGCATCATTAAAAAAATAAGGACAACGTCTTTCCTTTTTATAAGGTTCCACATAAAACTCAAACCTAATCCTCCCTTAAAACATACTTCTCCCTTATATAATACCATATTTTACCTAGTTAGTATTCTCACCCTATATTTTATAAGAAAATATAAGAGGAGAATATTAGGCATTCCCTAATATTCCCCTCTTAATAATTATGTTATTTTTCTTTTTCTGTACTTATTTATTCCTAGGTATACTAGGGTTACCCCTACTAGTAATGCTATATTTGTGTAGCTGTAGTTCATTCCTAGTATTCCTGTAAAGTCTTCTATTTTTCCTGCTCCATAATGCAGGGTTACTACTGCTAGGGCATTGTTAATAAAGTGGATCATCATTGGTATTAATATTGACCCTGACTTATATAGTGAAAAGGCTAGTGCTAGTCCTAGGATTGTTGTTGCTGGTAGCTTAATTAGGCTTAGGTGCATTATTCCAAATAGTATTGAACTACCCCATATTGCTAACTTATAGTTTCCACCCTTTTTCATTGCACCATATATGAATCCTCTAAATAGGGTTTCTTCACATATTGCAGGTAGTAGGGCTACTATTATTAGGTTAATTGGAAGGCTTTCCATTGTAAGTGCCTCTTCAATTGCCTTAAGTTCCTCATTGCTTTGAGGGAAAAAATGAATTATAGGTAGGGTTATTGCCTGTGCAAATAAGAATGCTATAAGCCATATTGCTACTCCTAGGAATACATATTTAATCTTAGGTAGCTTAAGGCTAAATAACTTCTTAAAGTCTGCTTTAATATACCAAGCATATGCTATAGGCATAATTCCAAGTATAATAAGGCTCATTGCAAGTCCAGCTGATTCAAAGCTTAACTGTAGGTATGAACCAATGTAAATATGGACTATTATTGCGATGCAGAACATTACAACACCATCACTAACCCCTGGCATATTCCCCTTTGTTAGGTTTCTTCTACTTTCAAATAATGAAAACTCCTTAGCTGTGCCGAATAGTATTTCCTCTGACTTAAACATTTTAGATAAAAGTATTACTGAAAGCATAACTAGTACAAGGTTTGATACTAGTACTAATGTTATAAATACAGGCTCTATTTTCAGTGATAAAACATCTCTAATCAAAAGTGAAATATTCACAAAAGGTATACTTGCTGTATATATGTTAAGGCTTACTGTTGGTATTAATGAAGCATATGAAAGCATTAATACTCCAAGTGTTAGTGGAGTTACATAGTTTTGTGCTTCCTTGTAGCTCTTAGCTAGTGAACATATACACATTGTTAACGCTGATACTACCATTGCAAATAGGCATATACACACAACAGTTATTATTATTGCAAAGACAAAACTTGAGTAGTTAATAGATGAAAGTCCTACCCCCTCTGCAGAAACAGATGCCACTCCTATAAGGTATATTGCTGTTAAGGCAATACTTAGTATGTTACAAAAGGCTGTTATTATGGCACTTAGGGATACTGCTAGGTATTTACCTGTAACTATCTCAAGGTTAGATATAGGTAGGGTTAATAGGGTTTCGAGTGTTCCTCTTTCCTTCTCCCCTGCCATAACATCAATAGATAGATAAATAACTCCAACTAGTATACTTGCAACTAGTATAATAGGTAGTATGCTTCCGATCATAGACCCTGCCATCTCTTCTGTTTTGGCAACTTCCTTATGCTGGTAGTTAACAGGGTTCAGTATATCATCAGGATTTAGCCCTGAAATTTCTAGAGCTGTGTTAACCTTACTGTCCTTATATTCTTTAAATATTTTTTCAAGTGTATTATAGGCTATACCTGAATTTGTTTTAGATGAGTTCGTTGCTATTGTGTATGTTTTATTATCCATGGAAACATCAATATAAGCTAGGATTTTCTCCTCTGCAATAGCCTTATCATAGTCTTCTACTTCTACTATTTTGATTTTTCCAAAGGTTCCATTTTCACTTGATTTATATTCCTTAATACTTGATTCTACCTCAAATGGAAGTCGCCCCTTAACTGCTATGTTAAGTTCCTTACTTGGAAGGTCGCTTACTGAACTTTGCATAACCTGACTAAATATAATCATCATAAGTGGGTATAACAGCATAGGTAGTAATATTCCAAGAAGTACAGTTTTCTTGTCCCTTAATATATAGGTTATTTCCTTCTTAAAAATCGCCTTAACCATACTAAATCTCATTAAAATCACCTCCACCTAGTGCAAGCTTAATAAAGGTATCACGAAGATTATCTTCCCCTGCTATTTCCTTAAGTTCACTTGAGGTTCCACTTGCAATAATTCTACCTTCATGGATCATAATAATCCTATCGCAAAGAGTTTCTGCCTCCTCCATATAGTGGGTTGAATATAATACGGTTTTACCATTTTTCTTTTCTGTTTTCATAAATTCTATAATTGATTGACTGCTGATAACATCAAGACCTAGTGTTGGTTCATCGAAAATATAAACCTTAGGTGAATGAATAAGGCATCTTGCAATTGATGCTCTTTGGGTTTGACCTGTTGAAAGATTTTCGATTCTATTATCTATAAATGATTCCATTTTCATAACCTTAATTACCTGATCAAGGCTCTTTTCAATATCCCTATTATCCATTTCATAAAGCTTACCAAACATAGTAATAAGCTCCCTTGGGGATATTCTTCCATATAGTTTCGTGTTACCTGAAAGATATCCTATTTGTCTTTTAGCCTTAGATGCATCCTCACAATATTCGTAACCTGCAACCTTAATGCTTCCACTTGTTGGAGTTAAAATTCCCCCAAGCATTCTTAAAAGGGTAGTCTTCCCTGCACCATTTGGACCAAGAATTCCAACTATTTCTCCCTCTTTAATACTAAAAGATATATCCTCAACAGCATTAAACTCTTCCTTCTTAGTCCTAAACTTAAGCTTATTCAGCTTAGACTTTGATTCTTCCCTAGCTGTTCTAACAAATGTTTTATATAGGTTATTAACCTCTATCATCTTACTCCCCCTTTACTTATAAAGTAAAAACTATAATTCAATATCATGTTAATAATATAACACTTTTTTAATGTTAATTACTACCATTTCAATTAACATTAAATAGAAAAGATAGATAACTTACATGGAAATCATCTATCTTCTAGCTTTAAATACTTATTTAGTTAATTTTAAAATAATCTTATCATTAAACTCATCTTTAGTATATGTGTGTACATCTTTAAATAAATAATTTTTGAATATATCGAGTCCAAATCTAATTA
This sequence comes from Clostridium sp., assembly GCF_036639235.1. Taxonomy (GTDB): domain Bacteria; phylum Bacillota; class Clostridia; order Clostridiales; family Caloramatoraceae; genus Clostridium_AB. The sequence continues at coordinate 35,902 of NZ_JAVWJB010000011.1, read as the reverse complement.
TTTCTTTATTAGCCTTTGATGCAATTTTTTTACCTATTAAACTTCTTGAAGGTGATTCCTGAATAAAATCACTTTCACCTTCATAACTAGGATTCTTATTTTCATTATAAACAAGGATATATGTTAAATTTTTTCTAGTAAACTCTAAATCTCTCTTTATTATATCTAGAAAAATAAGAACACTATCTCTGTTCTTAGCTGAAAGCTCCCCTTGGTCCGATCTTTTTCTAAGACTTCCATTTTTAAATTCTATAAAGTATAGATCATCCTCACTATTTATAAGGAGTACATCATTTGACTTAGGCGTCCCTGGAATATTTTTATCTTTAATGTACTTCTCTTTTACTTTATCAAAATCTATTACTTCAACTTTACTTTCAGTCATATATTCTACACTTTTACCGTTATTATCCTTTGATGTTTCCTTTAATGTAGATACACATTCTTTAAAAATATCATTGCTATAAAAATTAGTTAAATCCATAAGTTTCATCCTCTAAAATTTGAAAAGGTTTAGATAACTTAGCGTATATGTTTTCAATATTATCAGATACATCATTAATTACAGAAACATTATCAATATTTTCGGCAAGATAATATTTACATTTATCATTAATTCCGTGTTTAACAGAATATACCTCAATTGCGTTAAGAAAATAAGGACTATGTGTTGTTAGTAATATATTCATGTTAAATTCTTTTTGTATTAGCACTATAATCTCTGCAAATAGCAATTGCCACTCTGGATGTAAATGAATCTCTGGCTCATCTAAAACAATGGTCCCATTTTCCTTAAGTATTCCCTTTGTTAGAAGGGTCCTAATAATAATGAATGTTTTTAGTCCCATAGAAACATTAGCTATATCTATACCCTCTTTAAACTCTGATGTTTTGTAAATAGTATTATGATTATCAACCTCAATATTACCTTCACAGATACCAGTTAATTTTTCCAAAATTCTATTAATACTTTCACTTGTTAAAAGCTCATTCATTGCTGTTTTTACTACATTACTGTCAACATCCTCAAATAGTTTAGACCTTAAATGTCCTCTATGTCCATTAAATTGATTCATCCTACCTTCATCTAATATAAATGGATCATCTATATATATTAACTCACTATTAATATTGAAATACTTTATGTCGCTTACTTCGTTATTAGTATTAAATAATACATTTATATCTTTATCCTTTATTGTAAGCCTTACAGATACTTCTTCACCCTCAGCGTATATATTACTAATTTGGGTTCTAAATTCTTGTTCAAAAAAGTTTTTAATTACACCACTTGCAACTATATTATCGGAAAAAGATAATATTTTACTAATTTTAGTTGAAATACTATTTACTATATCTACAACCTCTTGATCACTTGCTTCAAATTCATCCCTAGCAATTGAGGATTGTATGTACTTTCTTATAGCATTAGTATCATTTTGATAATTTTTATAATTATCCATTATTTCTTTAAAAATAATATTAGGACTTCTTAATAAATCAAACCCTAATAATTCAACTACTTCTAAGTTTTTAATTGTATTATAACTGGTTCTTTTGCGCTCTTTTTTAATTTTAGAATCTATTTTATAGAATGAATTAAATAAACAGAATAACACCTTACCTAATGTACTTTTTCCTGTATTATTCTCTCCAGCAACAACAGTTATTCCATTCATTTCTATACTTGCATGTGATACCTTACCTATGTTATTAATCTCTAATTTCATTATAAACTCCTCCTTTATATAAAAATCAAAAGGACTCTTATTAATATTGTAAACAACAAATTAAACTATTCCATATTAAACTATTCTAACTATTATATATAATTCCTTTATATCACTATTATAATTATATCCAAAAATATAGTATATAACAAAATAAATCCACCTTATCTATTAATAAGGTGGATAAAAATCATTGTTATTCCTGCATCATGTCGTAAATAACGTTTGAAAGGTTAGCAAACTCTTCAATTGAAAGGGTCTCTCCCCTTCTTTTTTCGTCAATTGAAGCTGCTTCAAATGCTGCCTTTAGCTTATCAGGTGCTAGTCCTATTGGCTTAAGAGAATTATTAAGTGTTTTACGTCTCATATTAAATGAATCCCTAACAACTCTAAAGAAAAATTTCTCATCACGAACCTTAACTTGAGGTTCACGAATATTCATCTTAACTACCATTGATTCTACCTTAGGATTTGGTATGAAACATGATGGTGGTGCCTTAACTACCTTCTCAACATCTGAATAATACTGTGCAAGTAGTGTTAATGCACCATATTCCTTAGTTGAAGGCTTAGCTATTAGTCTTTCTGCTACCTCCTTTTGGATCATAACAGTAATACTCTTAACACCCTTAGCCTCGGTAAATATCTTATTAATAATAGGAGTAGTTACGTAGTATGGAAGGTTTGCAACAACCTTAATGTTCTCCATTCCCTTCTCCTCAAATAACTGGTTAAAATTAACCTTAAGTGCATCTGAGTGTACAAGTTCAAAATTATCGTACTGGCTCATAGTCTCACTTAAAATAGGAATAAGTCTATCATCTATCTCAATTGAAACAACCTTCTTAGCTCTTTGTGCCATCTCCCCAGTTAATACCCCAATTCCAGGGCCTATTTCAAGTGCACATGAAGTATCATCAAGATCTGCTGCATCAACAATCTTATTAAGAACTTCATTATCTATAAGAAAGTTCTGTCCAAGTGACTTTGCAAATTTAAAATCAAAATGTTTAACTATATCCTTAGTCTTAGCTGCTAAACTCATATTATTTAATCCTTTCAAGTGCATTAATAAATTCTTCACGTGTAATACCATATCTGTTAAGTCTACTTAAAAACTGCTTAGCGTTACCATATCCAATTCCAAGAATGGCACCAACCTTATCACGTCTCTTAGTAGAATCACTTTTGCCTGATAGCCCTGCATAAAGCATATCTGTAATAGTAAATTCCTCAGTAGGTGATTCTACCTCAGTCTTAACCTTAGATAATGCTTCTAATATAGCCTTAGGTGAAGCATTTTCAATACCTATATCTCCATCTAAAGTTCCCTCATGACGAGGTAGGTATGCGTGTTTGCACCCCTTAACCTTAGCTACTATCTTCTGTCTTATCTTCTCCCCGGCAAAATCAGGGTCAGTAAATATAATAACTCCCCTTTTCTCCTGGGCATCCTTAATCCTTTGCATAGTCTTAGCTGTTAATCCAAAACCTGAAGTAATAATTAGGTCAGCATCTACAGCTCTCTTAACTGCACTAACATCATCCTTACCTTCAACAACAATAACCTCTTTAATCATATAAACCTCTTACTTCTTAATGTATTCTAATAATTTCTTAAACTGTGCAATGTAACTTTCCTTAACCCTTGTAACTATAGAAACTGCTAACTCCTCATCGTACATATGAGATGTTCTATTTCTATCAAGCATCATATCAATCCACACCTGTGAATCATCAATAACCTTGTACTTAAATCCACACTTAATTGTACTTCTAGGTGCTAAGGCTTCATCTACAACTCCTTGATCCTCTAAATAAAGCTTCATCATCTTCCATCCAAGCTCAAATGTAAACTCAAATCGTTGTATAATTCCATCTATAATAATGTCATCATTTAAATCCTTGTTAGTAGCTTCCTCTAGTCTATTAAGTGCATTAGTAAAATCCCTAGCTCTCTCCTCTAGCTTCTTACTCATATATACATACACCCTCTTCCAATATATTATGTATTAACTCTGTACTCTTAATATCATTAAAGCTTAATATATCAAAGCTAACTAAGGTATTAATGTCTTCAACATCCATATAAATATTAGCCAAAGTACTATGATTAATGTTGTCTCCAAATATACATAAATCTATATCTGAATTCTCTCTATTATCTCCTCTTGCCCTTGAACCAAATAACAATACTTTATCAACATTGCTATACTTAGTAAAAACATTAACAAGATCAATCATAATATTCTCATCTATCATATCTACTCCCCCTAATATTTATATAACAATTAATTATACCATAGTTTAAGGGTAAATCACTCTATAGCTTCTTAGTAATACATCCATATGTATAAATTATAAGGGAAATAATTGAGGTTATAAAAGTTAAATAAAACCCGTCATGTGCAGTTGAAAAACTTACCCTTAAATTAAACTCCCCTGTAATTGTCATTATGTGCCAAGTTAAAAAATCATAAATACACCCTATTACAACCATACCAGCTCCTATGGTTGTTGTTACCCTAATATAGGCCTCTTCACCTTTTAGGTAAATAAATATAAAAAATAGGGTGTATCCTACAAACATAATCCCTGGCTGTGACTGAATCCCTGTTCTATAGTCAACGCTATGGGCAAAAAACAGCCAAGGACCAAATAATCCAATTATACTAATCCCCATGAAAAATGCAGATAATGCCTTGTATCTACTCATAATAATCCCCCCTTGAAATTATCTATATATAGCCTTAATAGGATCCATTTTAGATGCTCTAATCGCAGGTGTAATACCGAATACAACTCCTACCAGTGTGGAAGTTAGGAATGCTACTAAAATAATACCTAGTGTAAGAACAGGCTTAAATGGCATAAAGGTTCCTAATGTATAGGACAGTATAAACCCTAGAATAATTCCTATAAGCCCACCTATTCCAGTTATAATAATAGCTTCAATTAGAAACATAGATAGAATTTGCCTAGGAGTAGCCCCTATAGCTCTCCTAATTCCTATTTCCCTCTTACGCTCTGTAACTGAAACATACATAATGTTCATAACCCCAATCCCCGCTACAAACAGTGATATTCCAGATACAACAGCTATAAATCCTGTCACCCCATTAATAACAGTCTGAAAAGACTTAATTATCTCTGCTGGGTCAGCACTTCTATACTTACCCTCAAGGTCCTCATGGGAACCTTGAAGTTCCTTCTTAACATTCTTAAACACATCCTGAAGATTATAACCATCCTTAACCTTAACAGATAGTGCCTTAATAGTATCTCCTTGGGACTCTTCCTTAACAAACCTTGGAACATAATTCTTCGGTCCCTGAATATATTCTGAGTTCTGCCTTCCAGCAACTCCAACTACCTGATATAGGTCGCTATCGATCCGTATAGCCTTGCCTACCGCATCATCAGGTGCCCCTCCAAAAAGGTCCTTAGCGTCATACTGTGTGAGAACAATAACCTTGTTTCTAAATTCATTGTCCTCATCAGTAAGCCCTCGTCCTGCAATAATATTAACTCCCTCTCCTCTATAGCCTTCAAGACGTAGAATAGTACTCTTATCAAAGTACTTAGCCTCTCCAGCCATACCCATAAAGTCACTAAACCCAGTGTCTGCTGCCTCTACCTTCTCAACTCCACTTATACTTCTTATCTGGTCCATATCACTCTTAGTAAATGGAACCTCTGATGAATTATTAAACCCTCCACTTGCAGGAATATACTCAACCTTAATAGTATTAACATCAGTCTCCCTTGAAGACTTGGCAACCTCAGCCTTAAGCCCTGCACCTATAGAAAGTATTGCAACAACAGAGGAAATTCCAATAATAATCCCAAACATGGTTAGAAACACACGAACCTTATTAAATCTAAGGCTTAAAAGGGATTCTTTAATAAGCATAGAAAGTCTCATATCCTCTCCTCCCTTATGAATACACCGTCTTTAATGTAGACAAAATGGGTAGCATACTTCTTAAAGTCCTCATCATGTGTAACCATAATAATGGTCTTACCACTTCTATTAAGCTCAATTAAAAGACTCATAATCTGGGCTGCATTCTCACTATCAAGTGCTCCTGTAGGCTCATCTGCAAGTATAATATCAGGTGAATTAGCAAGTGCTCTAGCAATAGAAACCCTCTGCTGTTGTCCCCCTGATAATTGATTCGGGTAGTTACTACTCTTATCACTAAGCCCTACTTCCCTTAAACTTTCGGCTATCTTAATTCTTCTATCTTCCTTAGCTAGTTTACCCTTGTAAAGCATAGGAAGTTCCACATTCTGCTGTACATTAAGAGAATCTATAAGGTGGAACTGTTGAAAAATAAATCCTATATGACTACTTCTAAATCTAGACTTATCCTTCTCATCCATAGTAGAAATATCAGCTCCATTAAATATGTAATTACCCTCTTCAAATCTATCTAAAAGTCCAATAATGTTAAGCAGAGTAGTCTTTCCACTACCTGACTTACCCATAATAACAACAAATGAACCCTTCTTAACTGTAAAATCTATACCCTTGAGTACCTCATATACATCACCATTTAGATGATAAATCTTCCTAAGACCTCTAATCTCTATTAGGTTCTGACTCAACACTATCACCCTCTTCTATAGACTTACTAGCATCACGAATAACCTTATCTCCAAAGGTAAGTCCCTTCTTAACCTTAAGATACTTATCATTAAAGGCTATTGTATCAACAGCAGTCTTAGATGTGATGCCATTTCGTACAGCCCAAACGTAATTAGTGTTTCCCTCCTTAAATACTGAGGTTATAGGGATCTTTGGCATATCACCCTTAGAATCCACTGCAACTTGAACATGGAACCCTGGATATACCTTAGCACCCTTATCAAACTCTATAAAAACAGGATAATGGTTAACCTCTGAGGACTTAACCGTATCTATACCAGGTACAGGAAAAGCAAATCCTGATGAATTCTTGTTAGCTAGGGAAGCAGTCGTATTAGATACTTCCTTAATTCTTCCATTAATCTCTTGACCAGTTGAATTAATACGAATAGTAACCTTCTGATTAGTTGATATGTCTAGAATATCCTTCTCACTAACATTACAAACAATATGAAGTCCACTAGATGAAACAGTAACTATAGGTGAGCCTTCACTGCCCTCCCTCTTAACTACTCCACTAAATGGAGCATAAACATCTGTATATGCCTTAGAGCTTAGCTTAATAATCTGCTCACGAAGCTTATCTTGTTGCTGAATATTACCCTGGAGCTGCCCTGATAAATCTGGCATACCTGTAGCTGATGCAAATATACTCCCCGTCTTACCCTCCTTAGTAATTCCCTGTGCCTGATCCATCTTGTCATAGGCAATTCTCAAAGACTCTATCTGGGCACTTAACATCTCCTGCTGCTGAACAATAGCCTCATTCTTGTATGAAAGAAGAAGCTGATCCTTCTTAACAAAGGCTTCATCATCAACATAAACAACGCTAATCTGCCCTCTAGCAGGGTCAATTTGGTAAGACATAGTAGCTGTGTTCATAACCTCACCCTCAATAAAAACCCTCTTCTTACCTGGAACAGTATAAACAAGTGCACTATTAAGCGACTTTCCTCCAGTAGGGTTATAGTAGAAGCAAAGATATATAATCATGGCGGCGGTTAAGACCCCGGTAATACCAACAATACTTCGAATAAAATTCCTTCTTAACATAAAATATCCCCTCCTAAAATTAAAACTAATCCTAGAATTAAGTATTCTACAAATTGAAGAAAATTATTCGAAAAAGTGGTAAATAAATTATCTCCTATACCTTCCCCCTATAATAACCTAGATTTATACCCAATATATTACAATTAAGTAATAGAACCATTAAAAAAAAGGGGAACTAAGTAAATCCACTTAGTCCCCTATAAATCTAGCATCCTATTCCTGTATCTTCTTCTCCAAGAAAATGTTTAAGGTGTGATTCTGTTTTAAGGAAAACAACACCTAAAAATATTAAAACAAAGCCTATTATGCCCCAATAAGTTACCCAAAACAAATTCTCAAATTCATATGTTAACCCTATCATAAAAATAGCTATAGAGATGTATATAAATCCTGTATTAATAATTAGCTTCCCTGAATAGGAATTTGCTTCAGCAAATACTTCCTCATTCTTCATAGACCTTGATGTTCTATATCCATAGAAAGAATTAATACTCTTAGGCGGAAACTTATATAAAAGTACCCCTGAAAAGATATAAATTAAAGGAATTAAACTAACCCAAATTAAATCCATAAACATATGGTAACCTCCTATAATATTGAAATTGTTATATTAATATACAATATTAACATATTATTAAAAATAGTCAAACTATTCCAACTCAAAAATTAAATATAGGATATTTATTTGCTTTATAAAAAATTTAGGTGGTAAAATATATGGTATGAATTGGAGGAATTAATATGAAAATACTTAAGCCAGCTATACCAAATTATTTAGCCCTAGTTAGTGATATTTTAAATATAGGAATGAGGCATATAGATGAGGATACTCCACTAGAGGGAGCTTCTGTTGATAAGAATGTAGTAGAGGGAGGAGACCTTTATAAGATAGAAATTAGGGAAAGTATAATATCATCTTCAACCCTTTTAAATACAAGCTTTGAAGGGGCCACCTTTATTGATGTAATCTTTAAGGAATGTAATCTTTCTAACTCCTCATTTAAGGGAGCCTACTTTGAAAGATGCCAATTTACTTCATGTAAATGTACTGGGGTTAACTTCTCCTCAACAATAATAAAGAACACACTATTTGAGGACTCTCCACTTGAATATAGCTCCTTTGATGAATCTAAACTAAATAGCGTTATTTTTAGTGGATGTGACATGTCTAATGCTTCATTATCATCAAGTACACTTAAGTCTATAAGCCTAAGTGATAACAAGTTTATAAGTACTAACTTCTTCAGAACTAACCTTAAGGGGGTAGACTTCTCCTCCTGCGACCTTGTAAATCCTATTGTTTCAGATACATTATCAGAGCTTAAGGGTATACATATTAACCCCCATCAAGCAATGAATATAGTAGGCCTTTTAGACATTAAAATTAAATAAATACATCAAATCCTATATTTCAGGTTTTATTTAGACTGTATTAGCTTTTAATTACTTTTTCGAAGCGGTGTAGCTTTATTAACTAAAAACCCCTTATATTTAATCTCAGGAGTTAAATTTTGCGCATAAAAAAGAGAAGCAGTATTGCTTCTCTTTTAAAATTCTTATTGAAGTACATAAACCGTAACTGTTCTTCTTCCCCATCCACCTAAATTATAGCCTGGGTTAAAGTATAGGTCTATTTTATTTCCTTTGATTGCACCACCAGTATCAGCAGCTATTGCATATCCATATCCTTCAACATAAAGCTTTGTTCCTAGTGGAATTACTCTTGGGTCAACTGCAACAGTTGAATATCCATCCGGATCTCTTTTAACCTTCATTCCACTTGCTGTTATGCTTCCACCACCCATTGGGTCATATGGAGCCTGAGAATATGCTGTTGAAGTCATTTTCATAACTCTACTATAGTCAAATGTTCTTCCCCCTCTTGAGGCTGTTACTACATTTGGCTTTGTTCCTGAAACGATCAGCTTTTTAGTAGGCTTACAAACAATTTTTTCTTCAACCTTAATCTTTGAAACAGGGACTCCGTTTTCGTATACTGTTCTGTATACTACTTGACGTCTTCCATCTGCACCTTCCTTAAGAACCTTCACAGTTCCTGCTGTTAACTTCTTATCTGGAGTTTTTTCGATAACATATGGAATCTTCTCATCTACTGTTTCTAATTTTTCTGTAACTCTTACGATACTTACCTTCATATCCGGCTTAATATTGTCATTAACTGCCGGTGATACTTTATCTATTGCGCTTACTGCAATATTTTCATCTTGTAGCATTTCAGACACTGTTGAAGCTGCTGATTTAATCTCAGTAACTTTTCCTGCATCCTCCACCTTAATAGGAACTGCTCTCTTTATATTTATAGTCATATTTTCTTTCAGTCTAGATTCTAGATCAAAGGATACTTTGTCCTTCTCTCCTAGAGCAATATTATGTTCGTCTAAAAGACTTCCTACTGTGTTCTTAGTCGTTGTAACAACCTTATTCTGTCCATCGTAAGCCAGTGTTACTGTTGTTTTTCCTCCTGATACAAAGAAAACCGTTACAGCTATTATTGAAATAGCAATTGTAGCAATTATCTTCTCCCCCGAGGGACCCTTTAGCATTTCCTTTAGTTTATTCATATTTTTTACCTCCCTTACGTTGAATGGAGCTAGAGATAGGCCTCTCCCTCCTCCACCTTGAAAATCTCGGTTTCTCAATTTAGGGGTACGCAATCAAAATTCATAAGCCTATTGGCATTTACTAAATATCTTATTAGTAAACCAGCAAAACTATTCCACTTATTTTATATTAAATAAGTGTGAGGCGTTTTCAAATGTTAACTGACAAGTTTCGTTGTAAGTCTTTCCTATGGTATTAGCCATAACATTTAAAGTATGAATTAAGTAAGAGGAATCATTTCTTTTTCCTCTATTCGGTACAGGTGTAAGGTACGGACAATCCGTCTCTACCAAGATTCTGTCATGAGGCATGTTTTGCAGAACCTCTAATGACTTCTTAGCATTTTTAAAAGTTATAACACCTGTAAAACCAAGATAATAATCAAGCTTAAGCACCTGCTGTGCAAATTCTGGGCTTCCTGAGTAGCAATGAAGTACCCCTTTAACGTCCTTGAACTCCTTAAGAATATTAAGTGTGTCCTCATGTGCGTCTCTGTCGTGTATTACTACTGGAAGGTTTAAATCCCTTGCAAGCGCCATTTGTTCCCTGAATATTTTTTGTTGTACTTGTCTATCTGAAAAGTCATAGTAATAATCAAGTCCAATTTCCCCTACAGCAACGATTTTCTTTTGGCCTTCAATAAGGTCACCTAAAACCTTAACTCCTGCTGTAAGTTCATCTGCATCATGTGGATGAACACCAAGTGCTCCATAAATAAAATCATAATTATTAGCAAGTTCAAGTGTATCATGACAGCCCTTTAGGTTGGCTGCACAGTTTAGCACCCTACTAACCCCTGCATTTTGAATCTTACTTAGAACATCTGCTCTGTCCTCATTAAAATTCTCACTATCATAGTGAGCATGTGAATCAAAAATCATAACTTAAATTCTCCTTTTCTATCGTAACCTATCTGTAAAGAGTAGTTAACTTTTTCTTAACCACCCTGCCATAAAGGCAAATTCAAGAATGAAATTCATGCAGATTCAATGTGCTTGTACTAAGTTTTTACCACCGGAAATTCCGGGGAAAACTTATGCCCCTCATTATATCAGCATGTTTTTCAAAAAGCAAATTAATAATTTTGCACAAATTGTTAACTTTTTATGAACTCGTACCTTTTCTTTCCCCATAAAAGGAATTAATTTACTTTCAGTAACATAGTTCTACATTCTTTGACATATAGGTTTTTTGAACAATTCTAAACTGTATAGTTTTAATTGTGTAAATATAAATATGATACTACAAAATTCAGACTATCACTATCCTATCCCTTGTGACTCAATTAGTTACGAAATAGTTAAATTCATAACCGTCCTATATATCATTACATTTTATGGTAATTTACCTCTTCCATACTTAAACCATCCTAGCGACAGCATTATTTGACTAAAAATTCTGTCCTTTGTATTTTTTTAAATTACTATTATTAACAATTGTTTTAAAAAAATTTATTTTAAAGGGTCATTTTTAACATACTAGTTAAAGATTTATCCAGGCAACTTGTCCACCTTATTATAGTAACCATATTTATTATTTACTATACATTATAACAATAATATTTAGCTACTAGGTTAACATAAAATAGTATATCCTCATATATAAATAATGCAAAATCACTACAAGTAAAAATTCCCTTCTATTATATATAAAAATTCCTTCTTATATATAGTAGATAAAATTTGTCTACTATATAATACATTTCATTCTACTTACCCATCCCCCTATAATTTATAATCTATAAATACAAAAGGATGAATCACTATAATCCATCCTTCTAAATACCTTATTAAGTAATTAAACCCTATCTCTTAAACCCATAATCACGGCTAAAACTTATAGCTGCTTTCTCTTATATATGGAAAGAGATATAAAATATGAACCTATAAAGCATGCAACACTTATAGTAATCCACCCTAATCTATATATTATATCCGAACTCTGTAAGTTCTCTAAGTATGGTCCAATTAATGCACTTCCAGCAAAAAATAAACATGTAACCACTAGAACTGATACCATAAGTAGTATTTCTGACTTATCTGCTCCAAATCTTAATATAAGTGGGTACATTATTGCAGGGACTAGTAGTGCGAATGTTATACCAAACCCATACCCATAGCCTACTCTTTCAAAGTTCATTGATTCCATAGAAGCAATAGACATTACTACTACTGTAATCGTAGCAAGTCCAACCCCTATAGCAGAAAATATTAAGAATGATATATATCTTGCCTTTATAATGTCACATACCCTTACTGGTAGGGTTCTTTCAAACTTGCTCCATTTAGAAGTTGAATCCTTCTGAAGTGCAGTACCTATTAACCCTACAAATGCCCCTATTTGGGCAAGCATTAACACTGGCAATATATCTATAATAGTTGGATATACTACTGCCCCTATCATTACAGCTATATTTATAATAATACTAATTCCTATAGTCCATTTTAGAGTGCTCCCAACAGAGTAAAAGTTATTAATTATTAAACCCTTCATTATATATCCCCTCCCTTTACTATAAGAGGTAAAATCTCATCTATTTTTGCTTCATCTAAGATAATATGTGGATATTTTTTAGAAAAACTAGTCTTATTTGAAACTAATGCATCTATTTGTAGCCCCCTATGTCTATATGATATGTAATCCTCTTTCTCTACCATATCAAAATCACTTTGCCTCATACGTGCAATTCCATAATTATAAATCAGGTTATCCTTACTTTCAGTTAAGATGATTTTACCTTCATCTATAATTGAAATATAATCTGCTATTTTCTCAATATCACTTGATATATGTGAAGATATTAAAATAGAATTCTTCTCATCACATACAAACTCTAAAAACATATCTAGAATCTCTTCCCTAATAACAGGATCAAGTCCAGCTGTAGCCTCATCTAGTATTAAAAGCCTTGCACTATGAGACATAGCAACGCTAATAGATAGCTTCATTGCCATACCTCTAGAAAATGTCTTTATCTTCTTATCAATTGGAAGCTTGAATTTTTCTAGATGTGAATAGAATATATCACTATTCCAGTTTCTATATATTCCTGAAAGAACCTTTTCAAGCTTTTTAACTGTAAGCTCCTCATAGAAATTAACAGAATCAAATACCACTGCTATATCTTCTCTAACTAAAGTAGACTCATCTGTCATATCAGTTCCCCAAAACTTAACCACTCCACTATCCCTACTTGTAATATTTAAGGCTGTATTTATTGTTGTACTTTTACCTGCACCATTTTTACCTACAAAACCCATAATAGAGCCTCTAGGAATCTTAAGGGTAACATTATCAAGCTTAAAATCCTTACTTTCATAAGTTTTACAAAGATTTTCTATCTCTAAAGCATATCCCATCTACTCATTCTCCTCATAAAATATTCTTAAAAGCTCAGTTAACTTATCTAGCTTTATACCATTAGTTCTAGCAATGTCCACAGCCTGAGCCAAATGCTCCTCAATCTGCTTTTGCTGCTGCTCCTGTATAAAATCCTTATTCCGAGCTGCAACAAAGCTTCCTCTACCAACAGTTGTCTCAATAAAACCATCTCGAGTTAACTCCTCATAAGCCTTTTGAACAGTAATTACGCTAACATGTATAGTCTTAGCAAGAGAACGCATAGAAGGAATAGAATCCCCAGTCTTAAGCTCCCCAGCCATTATCATGGCCTTAATCTGTGATGTTATCTGTTCATAAATCGGCTTACTTGTATTACTACTAATTATAATTTCCACAAACTACTTTCCTTTCCCTAAGTGTACTTATTGTATAAGTACACTATATTCACTTATATACACTTTGTCAATGTATATATTATATTTATATATAAAATTTCCTAGTCAACTAATCAAACTTCCTCTTATTTTCACTACTTTCCCTAATCCAATATGAATGGAGTCCATAGCTTTGAACGAATCCCCCCTTAGGAACCTGTTTAATAGTTAAATATACATTTAGGTAATCTCCAACTCCTGACATAATATTAAACATAGCAGTAATAATTACTATATTGGATAATAGTGAACCAAAACCAAATATCCCTAACATCCATAATAAATAAGGTATAAAACCTAAAATAATATTAGGACATAGACTCATCCATATAAACCTTACTTTAGATACTATTGCACTTGAATAAACAAAGGCTACAAACTCACTAGGCTTAACCCACACTTCCTTTCTAGCCTTCCTAGGAAAAGATACTGCATGTAATATTTCATGTACAGCTATAAAAGCTATTTGCAGCACAAATCCAACAACTAGGGCTAGCCCTAAGTTAACAAAATTAATATCCCATATAGACACACTCCAAAATCTTACCCTAATAAAAATCAATACAAATATAGCAATAAACACAGGGGAAAACAATTTAAACCCCATATTAAAAATCTCTGAAATACTATCAGGCTCATCATACTTAACTGCCCTAGAATCAAGCTCCCCAGTTAACAACTGCTCCTCACACTCATACTTACCCATATACTTTATGTTATACATAATACTCCTCCAAACTAATCAATCTAAAACTCATCTATATCCTAACATAAATTACCACACCCATATACACGTTTAAATCATATACAGCTATCCCTCTTTCTTTAAATCCATGGTCGAGGGTGCCCCACATTGTTTCATCCTATTACTAAAAAACATCCCTTACTAAGGCTTTTTCAAAGCCCCCCCCTTCTACTCTTCCTAAGCAGGTTTACATGGTTACTTAAGGGCTGCTGAATTTTCCAAACCTAATTCTATTATATAGCTTAATGGATTAGGGATGATTTTGCTAATGGAAAGCATACGTAAAGTTCCCTACCTTAACTACACTATAAAAAATAGCTACTGATTATAAATCAGTAGCTATCCCTCTTTCTTTAAATCTATGGTCGAGGGGGACATGTGCCCCCGCTGACCATTCCTTATGAGGACCCAAGTGCCACCTTTAGGTGGCGCGCAGTAGCTTTAGCGGTCCTCGGCAAACTCGAAAAAACCCTGTTTTTTCGGTTTTATCTTACTTGGCTTCCTGTTTCTATTTCTTTATTAATGTTAACAACTTCTAGGATGCTATCATCATCTGATGAAGCTGCAAGAATCATTCCGTGTGATTCTATTCCACGAAGCTTAGCAGGTTTTAGGTTAGCAACTAATATAACCTTCTTACCTATCATTTCTTCTGGTGTGTAGTGCTTAGCAATACCTGAAACTACAGTTCTAGTTTCTCCACCAAGATCTACTGTAAGCTTAAATAGCTTATCAGCCTTCTTAACCTTTTCACATTCTAGTACCTTAACTACTCTAAGGTCTATCTTTGAAAAGTCATCTATTGTTATCTCTTCCTTTATAGGAATTATATCTCTCTTCTCTACTCCATCAGCCTTAAGAGCCTCTTCACGGATCTTATCAAGTTCCTCTAGTTTTTTCACTGCATCTATTCTTGGGAACATAACCTCTCCACGCTCTACCTTTAGGTTAAGGTCTACTCCGTTAAATGCTGCAAGGCTTTCAAGTGTTAGAACTTCTTCACCGTACTTAAATTGACCAGCCATCTTACATGCTGTATCAGGTAGTATTGGTGATATAAGTACTGTTATATATCTAATAGCTTCAGTTAGGTTGTATAATACACCTCTTAGTCTATCTAGATTCGCTTCATCCTTAGCAAGTTCCCATGGTGCTGTTTCATCAATATACTTATTAGCTCTTGAAACAAGCTTCATAACAGCTTCAACAGCTTCATTTATTCTGTAGCTATCCATTAATGATGTGTAGTTAGTAACTGTTTCCTCTGCAAATCCCTTAAGTGATGCATCAAATTCTCCCTCAAATACTCCCTTTGAAATGTTTCCATCAAAGTACTTAATAATCATTTGAAGTGTTCTTGATACTAGGTTTCCTAAATCATTTGCAAGGTCTGAGTTAGTTCTCTTTATGAAGTTTTCACTTGTATATTGTCCATCTGAACCAAATGAAACTTCACGAAGAAGGTAGTATCTAATAGCATCTACTGAGAAGTGCTCAGCAAGTAATACTGGGTCTACAACATTACCCTTTGACTTAGACATTTTCCCTCCATCTACTAGAAGCCATCCATGTCCAAATACCTTCTTCGGTAACGGTAGGTCAAGTGCCATAAGCATACATGGCCATATAATAGTATGGAATCTAATAATATCCTTACCTACAATATGAACATCTGCTGGCCAGAACTTATTAAATTCTGAATCATCTTCTCCGTTATAACCTAGTGCTGTAATGTAGTTTGAAAGTGCGTCAATCCATACATAAACAACGTGTCCCTCATCAAAAGTTACAGGAATTCCCCAGTTAAATGTAGTTCTTGAAACGCAAAGATCATCAAGTCCTGGTTTAATGAAGTTATTAATCATCTCATTCTTACGGCTTTCTGGCTCTATAAATCCATCATGTGATTCAATGTACTCAAGTAGTCTATCCTGGTACTTTGATAGCTTGAAGAAGTAAGCCTCTTCACGTGCATCCTCAACTGGTCTTCCACAGTCAGGACAGTTACCTTCAGCTAATTGAGTTTCTGTAAAGAAAGTCTCACATGGTGTACAGTACTTACCTTCATAATGTCCCTTGTATATATCTCCCTGCTCATAAAGCTTCTTAAAAATCTTCTGAACAGCTGAAATATGGAAATCTTGAGTTGTTCTTATAAACTTATCATTTGAGATATTCATAAGCTTCCAAAGCTCTTGAATACCACTTACAATCTCATCAACATATTCAATAGGTGTTACACCCTTTTCCTCTGCTTTTCTTTGGATCTTTTGTCCGTGCTCATCTGTACCTGTTAAAAAGCATACATCATATCCAGCAAGTCTCTTGTATCTTGCTATAGCATCTGCAACAACTGTTGAATATGTATTACCTATATGTAGCTTAGCGCTTGGGTAATATATTGGTGTTGTAATATAAAATGGTTTCTTAGTCATGTAAACTCCTCCTTAAAATAATGTATAAAAAAAAGCTTCCCCCCTAGTATCCTAGGGGCGAAGCACCGCGTTACCACCCTAATTCGCCAATAAATGGCCTCTTTGATCAATCGATCTAGCATATAACGGTGCAAACCGTAGCAGTCTAATTATTCGAAAGCTAAGCTCAGGAGCCATCTTCCTACTATAACATAACGCTTATTTTCACCTAACTAAGCTCTCTAAAGATATGTATCTAATAGTACTCTTTCCTTCATTGCATACAAATATATGTTAACTGAAAATAATTCCCTCGTCAAATATTCTTTCTATTATTAAAAAAATTATACATTGTTAAAATTTTTTAATACTTAATATTACATTTATTAGAATTTACTATAAGTTTTATAATTAATGGGAAATATATACCTGTGGAAAAACAATACTTTGATGATATATAATTAATTTATTAGTAAAAATTTCATTAGGTACACTTTAATGGTTTTTGCTTTGTGATTTTTATTTATTAATTTTTAATGTGTTTTGGGGTACCAAAATATAAAATTGGGGGGAAATCTATGAAAACTAAAAAAGGATCTTCTAACTCAAAAAGCCTACGTTCAAAAATGTTACTAATTATTGTTAGTTTAGTAACTGTTATATGTGTAGGTTTAGCAGCTGTTTCTATTTTTATTGCTAGAAACGCTGTAATGGATACTATTAACAAAACCCTTCCAGAAATAGCTGAACAATCTGCAGCTAGGGTTGAAAACTCATTAAATGAACAGATTAAAGTACTAGAGCATGTTGCTACTGATCCTGTTCTACTTGATGATAAGGCTCAAGTTACTGCTAAGCTTGAACAGCTTAATAAGGAAGTTAAGAGAATGGAACATATTAGCATGACACTTATTCTTAGTAATGGTGATGCTTACTGTACAGATTCATCTTCCTTTAGCGTTGCTGATGAAGATGGATACAAACTTGCAATGGAAGGTAAAACAAGTATCTCAGACCCTGTAATTAGTAAAAGTACAGGATCTATGATAGTTATGTATACTGTTCCCATTATGAAGGATGGTAAAGCAATTGGTGCAATTAATGCTGTAAGACCTGGTCAAGAGCTTGCTGCACACACAGGTAAGGTTAAACTAGGGGAAACAGGCGAAGCTTACATGATTAACTCAAAGGGTACATTAATTGCTGCTAAAGACGAAAAAAGAGTCTTAGAACAACATAATACAATTGATTTATCTAAGAAAAATGAGGCCCTAAAAGGACTTGCTACTGTAGAAAGCAAGATGATAGCAAGCCAAAAAGGCATAGGAGACTACTCTATAAATGGTGAAGAAAAATATGTTGGATTCGCTCCACTTAAGGACTATGGATGGTCAATAGCTGTTTCTATAGACTCAACTGAGGTTCTATCAGAAATTTCTTCATTAATGATTAACACAATAATTTTCTCAGTTATTTGTATAATCATTGGTGCACTTGTTGCATTTATAGTTGCTAGATACATAACAAACCCAATAAACAAGTCAGTTAAGGAACTAGAAACAATAGCAAATGGTGACTTAACTAGTAGTATTCCAAGGGAACTTTTACATAGAAAAGATGAGTTAGGTTCAATGGCTAAGGCTATTAACACTATGAAGGAATCAATTATAGCTATGTTAAATGATATTAGGGAAAGTTCTAATAACATTTCCTCTGAGGCATATGAATTAAATGCTGTATCAGTTGAACTTAATTCATCTAGCCAAAACATAACAGTAGCTACTAATGATGTTGCACAGGGTAATACTTCACAGGCTGAAGACCTAGTATCTATTACTGGAATTGTTGAGGACTTTAGTAGTCAGCTTGATGAGGTTATTGAAAGCATGAAGCTTGTTGACTATGGAACAAATCAAATCAAAAACATGGCAAACACTAGTAATAAGGATATGGATACTGTTATTTCTTCAGTTAAAAACCTTAATGGCATGTTTGATACCCTTATAGAAAAAACAAAAATTGTTGAAAGTAATGTAAATAGAATTAATGAAATTACAGACCTTATTAACAGTATTTCAGACCAAACTAACCTACTAGCACTTAATGCTGCAATTGAAGCTGCTAGAGCTGGTGAGGCTGGACGTGGATTCTCAGTTGTTGCTGATGAAATAAGAAAGCTTGCAGAACAATCTAAGGAGTCTTCAATTAGGATATCTAATATAGTAACTGAAATATCTACAGTTGCTAAGGATATGGCAAGCTCAACAGATGTTGTTAGCACAGAACTTGCTTCACAGGAAGAGAATATCTACACTGCAATAAAATCATTTGAAACAATTAATAATGGAGTTACAGAAATAACACCTAAGGTTGATAGTGCATCTAGTTCACTAAACAGCCTAAATAATGATAAGGAAAATATTCTATTTAAGGTAGAAGGAGCATCAGCAATAGCTGAGGAGGTTTCTGCTTCATCAGAGGAAATAGCTGCCTCAGCAGATGAAATGGGAATGGCTGCACAGAACCTATCAAGTTCAGTAGATAGACTAAACTCTCTAAGCTCTATTCTTATGAATAACGTAAACAAATTTAAAATGTAATATTAAATAGTTAGAAAAGGAAGGTAGCATGAAATTGCTGCCTTCCTTTAGTTTTCACTGATTTAACTTGTACAGATAAGATATTGTATCCTAGGCAGACCGCGTTTTGGATTTCTTCAAGAGGCTCTAAGGCATAAAATGGCGATACCCTAAGTGCAGACTAAAACTCGGCTGAGCCTCAAACAATAGTCTTTACTAAGGGTCTCTCCATTTTACACCTAAGACCCTCTAAGTCGAAACCAGAGGGTACAGCCTAGGATACAATATCTTATCATGAAGCTAGCTCAGCAGCTTGAGAGTTATATAGGATGGCTTTACAAAGCCGTAGGCTGGAAATTAACTTACGGGAGGCTACCTACCTTATTTAAATTTGGGGTGAGAAGTGTAAGAGCTTTTTTTAAAAAATAGAAGGTAGTAATTAGGGTTACTACCTCTTTAATGTTAATTTTATTTAATTATTGTATTTATAATTTTTACAGGTATTAATTCCAACCTGATTTTTCTAGTTTTTCGTAGATGTTAAAGGGGTTTTTAATGTTGTAGTATTCTTCTACATTTCTGTTGTCTGGATGTTTGTTTTTATATTTTATTGTTATATGCCATGGGTTAAAACCCATAAGTCTTGCCCTAAATGGCGTGTATCCTGTTGAGACCTCTTCTACTGCCTTTACATCTTTATTGTAGGCGATGAAAGCTCCTGCTTTTTGTCTTAGTAGGCATCTTCCTACTCCCTCATATGTGTAAAATATGGTTACAATTATTAGTACTGCTAAAAACCATTTGTTTTTAAGGACCTTTTTAATTGATACCTTAATATTATCCACCAAATACCTCCATTAACCTTTTTCTATATATTACCATCACTCTACTAGAAATATATTACAACTATATTAAATTAAAAAATTTTTATATGGGTGTATAAAACCTGTTTATCTGTCCATACTATAAATACAATACAATATGTTATATCCCCCTTTTTCTAGATATTATTGATTGTATTGTAATACCTATCATTCCCCCAAATGATAGTATCAAACTTTTTTTACAAAATACCCCCAAAATAATTCCTTCGCCCCCCCGTGAAGGAATTATTTTTTTATTTATATTTATTTTCAAGTTTATTTAATATAAACAGGTACTTCTCCTGTACCTCATAGTTATTCTTATCAAATTCCATGCATTGCTCCTCAATTTTTTCAAGGGTTTCCTTAGCTAATGTTCTAGCTGCATATGTGTAGGCCACATTATCTTCCTTTTCTATATGATCCTTAAGGAGATTTGCATATCCTACTGCATTTGCAATAACATCTACCCTAGCATCCTTATTACCTAATCTAACAAGGTTTACACTTTCCTCAAGGTTTCTTATATAGTTTCTACCAAGGTCATGATCTAGAAGCATCCCATAATTAATCATGTTTTCTCCTACCTTGCCACATTCCTCTACCATGTACTTAAATAGGATTTTCTCCTCCTTACCATGGTGGTATTTATCTGCGTAATCTCTAACAAAGTTAATTACATCATAAAAGTCATTGTAGTCTATCATCCCATTATTTAATATGTTTAAGCTCATCTTCCTGATAACCACAATAAGCCTGCTTATATTCCTATGTTCATTAATCATTATATCTATTGAATTCATAATGACTCCTCCTCATCTCAGTATCTTAAAAAAATTCTAATATATTAAACTTAGTATATCCACAATAGTATTAAAATTATCAATCCCCTATAAGGATAAACATAGTATTATTGTTTATAACTATCATCAAAAAAAATTCCATCTCTTATTCCCTCAAGTTTCATAAGTAGATAAATTTTCTCCCCTTCATTCTGTTGAGCAAGTTAATGGTAGTAGGTGGGGGCTTTAGGGATATTATTGGGTTTTGACTTAGAGAGTCTTAGGTGCAAAAGTTCAAAGACACTTAGGGATGGCGGCGTGTTTGAGGGAACCGAGTTTTAGCCAGCCCTTAGTGGATTTGTACTTTTGTGCCTTAGACCCTCTAGGAAAAATCCCACCGAATATCTCCTAAGCCCCCACCTACTACCTCACTTAAACTACAAAAAAGGTCATCCCAAAATTTATTAACTTTGAAATAACCTTTAAAATCTTATTTAAAAAACATATAGCAAATATAAACTGAGGCTATGCACCCTCCAAGGTGGGCTATTAACGCCGCTGAAAGACTGTGTCTTATTTTCTTAATTCCAAGTGCTCCAAAGTATATACTTAGAGTGTAGAATATTGTTTCTGTTGATCCCATAAGTACTGCTGCTATTCTTCCCTCCATAGAGTCAACTCCATAGGTGTTCATTATATCCGTCATTACCCCAAGTGAGGCACTTCCTGAAAGTGGCTTAATTATCATCATAGGAATTACTCCCTCAGGAACCCCCATCCAAGTTATTAATGGTGCTATCCATGATAATACATAATCTAGTGCACCTGAACTTCTAAATATATCAATTGCAAATAACATTGTTAATAAAAATGGAGCTATTTTTATAACTGATTTAAATCCATCCGTTGCTCCATTTACAAATTCTTCAAATACCTTTACCCTTTTTATAGCTGAGTATAAAAGAATAAATAGTATAAGCATTGGTATTATGTACTGTGACATTTTATCCCCTCCTACCTGTTAACCTTCTTAATATTGATGATGCTATAAGCCCAACTACAAGTGATGCTCCTGTTGCTAGTATTGTTGGAATTATAATATCTGAAGGGTTTGCACTATTAAGGCTTGCTCTAATAGATATAACTGTTGTTGGTAGGAACTGAATACATGCAGCATTAACTATAAGAAAAGTTACCATATAGTCTGATGCCCTATCCTTTTTAGGATTTATTTCCTGTAGACTTTCCATTGCTTTAATTCCAAATGGTGTAGCTGCATTAGAAAGTCCCATCATATTAGATGCTATATTCATAATTATATTGCCCTGGGCCTTAGGGCTTTTTTCATATAGTCCTCTAAATAAGAACCTCATAGGCAGTTTTAGTATTTTAGCTAAAATATCAACTAATGATGAGGCCTGACAAAGCTTCATTATTCCACTCCATACAGCCATCATTCCCCCAAGTGTTATTAATAGCTTCACAGACTTTTCTGCTGAAGTACTTATTGTAGATACTAGAAGGTGGGATTCCCCCTTAATAATAAAACTTATTACTCCAAGAATTATCATTATGAACCAAATAATATTAATCATAATCTTCTCCTTAAACTATGTATAAAAATATTTCATACTTATGTATATGAAAATTTAAGGTGAAAATTTACGTACATATTTTTCTTTATTTTGCATAATATTTACATTTTACCGTAAATATCGTAAAATAATAGTCGATATATATAATATCTATTGTAATTTCAAAACATAACTGTTATTTAATTTGAAATATTCAAACAAATATTATATATTATTAATAATAGTAGTTTTAGTTGACATCTTGGAAGTGACAAAATTTTATTTGGAGGTGTCTAAATTGATATTCAAACCAGATGAGGTTACCACTCTTAAAAAAGGGAGTCATATTCATGTTGAAGTAACTGAGGGTGACATACGAATATTAAAGAGGAATTTTTGTGGAGTCTATGAGCTTTACCAAAATGATACTGACAGAGAAATCGAATATTTTGATGATCTGATCCTATTTAAGAATAAGTATGGATCAATTCAAAGGAAATTTGCACTTTACAATTTATATGCACAACGAAAAGATATTTACACCCTAACAGAAAACCTAACTCTTAAGGAAGTCATTAAGTGGTTTTCACAATATGGCAGGGTAGAAGAAGTAGAATCTGTAAAAATTGATAATATAATTATAGACGGGTATAAATGGATCTCCGATATTGGAGATAATGTATGTTACTTTAATGTTGCCTTAACTCCAAACGAATATAAAATTAACATCAAAAACACAAATAAAAAAGTTGTATAGATATTTTATGTCTATACAACTTTTTTTATTTTTTACAAATCATACAAAATATTTTATTTTTTAATTTTTCACAAGTCTATGCGTATTTTTTGTCGAATTATATCGAACTGCACTTTATTTTCACTTAATATTTACTTAATATTTACTTAATATTTAAAATCGTAAAATTTTCTTTTAGGAAACATTAGTCACTTAAGTTAACTATATCCTAGCCGATACATGTTATATAACAACAATTTTTGCAAATTTATTTAATTATTTTCATATATTTGCTATTATATTCTATATATTGGAGTCAGCAAAAAAAATAAATAGTATAAACTGTAAATAACCCCACATATTTCTGAGTAAAACGTTTACCTAAAAGGTTGACTTTAATTGGTATTTTTGTTATTATTCATATTGATGAAAAATGTCGAATATTTAAGTGAAATTTAGGAGGATATGTATATGAAATCAACAGGTATAGTTAGAAGAGTAGACGAATTAGGAAGAGTTGTAATTCCAATAGAGCTTAGAAGAACTCTTGAAATTGCTGAGAAGGATGCGCTTGAAATATATGTAGACGGAGAGCAAATCATACTTAAGAAGTACCAACCAGCTTGTATTTTCTGTGGAAATGCTAAGGACGTTGAAAACTTCAAGGGTAAGAACATCTGTCAAGATTGTCTATCAGAACTTAAGTAAGCAATACATATTCCATGTATTTGGCCACCAAACATTGTTTGGTGGCTTTTGCTTTGTAATAAATAATAAAAAAGTCATACTATATTAGAATATTATTCCTATATAGTATGACTTGTCCTACACATCCTTATTTAAGCTCTATTTGAGCTCTAAGGGACTTTTATATGTCTATTGACTCTTTATATACCTCTGACTTGTGAATGCCTCTTTCCTTGCATACAGACTTAATAGCATCTTTCTTGCTCATTCCTGAATCTATACACTGAATTAGATGATCACGAATAGATAGGTCCTTAAACTTCTCTTCCTTTTGTTTTTCGATTTCTTCCTCTGTAAGCCCTTGAAGTATAAGTACAAATTCACCCTTTGGCTGAACCTCTTCAAAATGCTTTATTGCCTGGCTAAGTGTAAGTCTTAATACCTCTTCATAGCGCTTAGTAAGTTCTCTACATATAGCAATTTTTCTATCTCCAACAGTAGCATATAACTCTGATAGGGTTTTTTGAAGTCTATGTGGTGCCTCATAAAGAATAATTGTACGTCTCTCATCCTTTAGCTTAAGGAGTCCCTCACGTCTACCCTTACCTTCCTTCTCAAGGAAACCTTCAAACACAAACTTATCTGTAGGAAGCCCTGAAACAGTAAGTGCATATATACCTGCAACTGGTCCTGGGCAGGCAAAAACATCTATACCCTCTTCAATACAAAGCTTAACTATATCCTCACCTGGGTCAGATATACCAGGAGTTCCTGCATCTGAAACAAGTGCAATAGAGTTTCCTTCTTTAAGCTTCTCTATAAGCTTATCACCTGAAAATTTCTTGTTATGCTCATGATAACTTATAAGAGGCTTTCTAATTCCAAGATGATTAAGTAGCTTAAGTGTCTGTCTTGTATCCTCTGCAGCTATAATATCACTGCTTTCTAACATTTCTATAGCCCTAATAGTAATATCTTTAAGATTCCCTATTGGGGTTGCAACTAGATATAATTGTCCCATATTAACACCTACCGTAAATTCTGTTTATTTCCTCTGTATAGCTTCCGTCTAAGTTGTATACATATAATGGACTATCTATGGTTAAAAAGTCCCCTCCGCTGCGTACAGCCTCAATAAGTAGCATAGTAGGGCTCTTTCCCTCCTTAGGATGGACAAACCTAAGTCTTCTTGGTGCAAACTTATGCTTATGAAGTGAAAGTATAATATGTTCTAGCCTCTCTGGCCTATGTATCATATAAAGCTTTCCTCCACTTTGAAGAACCTTAGATGCTGAGAATATAATATCATCAAGTGTTATTAATATCTCATGACGTGATATGGCTTTCTTATCTGTAGGGTTTAAAAGCCCTGTATTATTCTTCTTATATGGCGGATTACAAACTACAACATCATAATACCCTGGCCCTATAGCCTTGTAATTCTTAATGTCTTCGTTAATAATATTAATCTTATGTGATAATCCATTTAGCTCCATACTTCTTGAAGCCATTTCAGCAACCTCGCCTTGAACCTCAACTCCAACTATTTCTGATGGCTCGTATCTCCCCTCCATAAGTAGGGGAATAATACCTGTTCCTGTTCCAAAGTCTACTACCTTACTGCTTCTCTTAGCATTTGCAAAATCAGCAAGTAGTACAGCATCTATTCCAAAACAGAACCATTCCTTGTTCTGTATTATCTTAAGTCCCTTAAGATCTAAATCCTCAATTTTCTCACCTGGTCTTAACATGATTCACCTTCCTAGCTTATTGTAAAGCATCTAAAACTAGCTTCATCTCATTTTTGTCTATAACCCTAGCATATCTAGCTACTACAGCTGAATCCCTATTAATAATATAGGTTGTAGGAATCTTATCAACCTTGAATAGCTTCCCAATCTTACCATCACCATCTAACAATAAATGTGATGATGTTATAGGGTGTTCCTTTCCAAATTTCTTAATATCTTCAATCTTATCATTGGAGCTAATATAAACAATTTCTATGCCCTTGTTAACATACTCCTTCTGAAGTAACCCTAATATATCGATTTCCTTAGTACTATCAGCATTCCAAGTATTAAAGAAATTAATAATAGTAATCTTACCCTTAAAGTCATCACTTGAAACCTTCTTACCATCTAGGTTAAGTGTTTCAAAGCTTGGCATGCTCTGTAGAGCCTCTTCACTAATAGGTGTGGCTTGCTTACTAGCATCACCTTCCTGAGAACCAGATTCTAAATTAACCGGTACCTTACCTGTATCAATTCCTGCTGATTCACACCCTAGTAACATAAACATTATTAGTATAATTCCAATTAATTTTCCCATGTACCCTCCAATATAAATTCTCATCGCTAGTTATTATCTATATATGTACCACAATATTAAAACTATGTCACTTGCAACCTAATACAATTGATTTAAACTGTGTAATTTACTATTCTACAAATAAAAAAACTAAAGGCTACTAATAGTAGCCTTAAAGTATTTTGATTAAATTATGTGAAGAAGGTTTAGTCTTCTTCTACAGGTGACCCAACTGGGCAAACTAGTGCACAGTTTCCACATGATATACATTGAGCTGCATCTATTTCGAAGATTACATCTCCCTGTGAAATACAATTAACTGGACACTCACAAGCGCAAGCACCACATGAAATACATGATTCTAATATTTTAAATGCCATAAATATACCTCCTGCAAGTAGTTATATTATTCCTTTAAAAGGTTTGAAATAGTCTTTCCATCTTCACCAAGCTTCTTAAGTTCTTTCTTAAGTTCCTCTTCAGATAGTTCAACATGCTCAAATTCACCTTTTTTAAGCTTTATTTGTTTTATTTTGTATTCTCTAATTTCGAATTCATCGTTGTCGTTTTTAACTCTAACCTTAAGATTCTCTTTAAGTACGCTATTCTCAACAACTTCACCATTTCCGTCTGGTGTTGATACTATTGATGAAACCTTAGGTAGTCTCTTCCTAATTTCAACATAAGTATCCTGTTCATAGTTAAGACAACACATAAGTCTTCCACATACCCCAGAAATCTTAGTAGGGTTAAGTGATAAATTCTGCTCCTTAGCCATTTTAATAGAAACCGGTTCAAAATCTCCAAGGAAACTAGAACAGCATAACTTTCTACCACATGGTCCAAGTCCACCAATAACCTTAGACTCATCTCTAACACCTATTTGACGAAGCTCAATTCTCGTTCTGAATATAGCTGCAAGGTCCTTAACAAGCTCTCTAAAGTCTATTCTTCCATCTGCTACAAAGTAAAATATAATCTTACTGTTGTCGAAAGTGTATTCTACATCTATAAGCTTCATAGGCAGATTATGTTTATGTATCTTCTCTAGGCAAATACCGTATGCCTCTTCCTGCTTCTTCTTGTTGTCGCTATTCTTATAAAGGTCTTCTACTGTTGCAACCCTAATAACCTTTTTTAAAGGAGCTACAATTGAATCCTGAGGAACCTCTCTAAGCCCAATTACAACATCTCCAAATTCAAGTCCTCTAGCTGTTTCAACTATAACCTGATCGTCCTTTTTTATATCTATATTATCTGGGTCAAAATAGTATATCTTACCTGCTTTTTTAAATCTAACACCAACAACTGTTATCATACTTTATTTTGCCTCCTGTATACCTAATATCATAACTTCCATAGTTAGTTGGAAGTTGGTATCTCTAATAAGCCTTTTCCTAGTGTCAGTTATAACCCTAAGTGCCTTATCTAATCTATTATAAGATAATCTGTAACTTTCCTCAACTAATATTTGAAAATTATCCCTATTTATTATGTTTTCGCTTGATTGGTCAATCTTCAATATAATAATATCCCTATATAGAGATGTTAATATACCTAAAACATTATCTATATTATCCTTATACTTAGTGAACCCTGATGCTATTTCCATAGCCTCAAACTTAGAAACCTTAAATAAATTAAGACCTATTTCTAAAACCTCACTTCTTAAGGAATTAAACTCTACTGAACAGGCCTTAAGTGCCTCACCATAATTTCCCTCACTATAAAGGGAAGCAAAAACACTTTCATCCTCTGAATATCCCTCTTCTATGAGCTTCTCCTTAATAAGAGAAACATCTTGGCGGAAAAGCTTAATAATCTGACATCTAGACTTTATAGTATCAAGTATTGTTAAAGTAGTTGATGCTAATAAAATAATAGTAGAAGCTGCAGGGGGCTCCTCAAGTGTCTTTAAAATAGCATTCTGTCCCTCTATTGTTGTGGTATGAAAATTATCAATAATAAGAACCTTACGATCACCCTCATATGGCTTCTTATAAACCTCTTCAATAGAAAGCCTAATATTATCTATCTTAACAGTATCCTCTAAAACAATCTTAACATCAGGATGATTCCCCTCCCTAATCCTTCTACAAACAGAACAATCACCACAGGGACCTACATCTTCACTTCTACATAAAAGAGACGCAGCAATATAAAAAGCAACATTCTTCTTACCAAGACCCCTATCTCCCTCTATAAGATAAGAATGGGCAATACGATTCCCCTTAAGTGAGGAGTTAAAAAGCTCAATAACCTTATCCTGACCTACAATACCAAACATACTAGCATTCCTTTCAAACCATAATACCCTATTATAACATTAATACCCCACATATAAAAAACATCCTCTATTTAATCAAAAAATATACTAACTTCTAAAACCCAAACCCTATAAATTCTCAAATAAAAAAATATCAACCCTAGTTGATATCCCCCATAAAAATATAAATCCAATATATCTACTACATTAATCTATCCAAAACAAAAAGATAGCAACTATGTTGCTATCTCCCCGTAGCTTTTTCAAAGCTACCAACTTATATTCCTTCAATCCGTTGAATTGCTTCATGGTGGATCAATTTATCCGGCTACACCCTTTATTAAGGATTAATACTTCATGTTAGATTTTGATATGGGCTAATTGCATTAAGCTTAGACTTAGAAATTCTTAAATAAAAAATTCTGGTAGGCCTTAGATAAAACCGTAGTGTTTGAAGCTTTAGCTGAGTTTTACGGTTATCTTAGGTATACCTAAATTTTTTGTTTTAGAAGTTCTTGTTACAATCTCACTAGCCAATTAGAACATATCAAATCTAACAGGACTAACCCTTAATTAAAAGACTATGTGAGGATAAATTACATCCACCTGTACTATTCCAACAAACCTACGCTTTTTCGAATTCGTCTACATTAAGAACAAAAATCGTAGCTCCACCTATTGTAACCTCTACAGGTGATGGTATATACATACCTCCTCCTCCTACTACTGATGTAGGTGGGGCAACAGTGGCCTTACGTGTTTTACATACATCCTTAATTATCTTCTTAACATCTGGTACTTGTTCGTCTTCCACTCCTGTAAGTATAGTAGTGTTTCCAGCTTTTAAGAATCCTCCAGTTGTTGCAAGCTTAGTTACTTGAAAGTCTGCCTTATTAAGTTGACTTATAACATAACTTGCATCATCATCATGTACTATTGCAATAATAAGCTTCATGTTAATCACTCCTAAATAAATTATTAACTATAATGCCCATAATTAAGTTATATACATTATACACCATAATTATGTTAATGGTAAAAGTAGTAACCATACATTATATGAAAGTAGGTATAGAATTTGTTATAAGAATAATAAATTCTATTATACTACTTAAAGTTCTAACTAAATATATAAAAATCATAGCCAAAAGTCGAATATTATAATTCCTTAACTAATAGTATAGTACTAATTAATATTAAAGGTGAAAAAACTATGATGCATTTTAGTACCATGACAAGTAAGGAATTAACCCTACTATCTGCTGTTTTAGCTATTGAAATAGCTGAGGGTGCAGATATTGATGAACTTAATATTATAGGTAACTTCCTAGTTGGCGTTGGAACACTACTACTTGTAATAGATACACAAGAACAATTCCTTAATGACCTATTTAGTGGTAGTAGTGATGAATCAACTCCTATACATGACGGAGTACCATGTGAAAATGATTAGTTTATAATAATCTTAATATATCCTCCTTAATAGCTTTAATGCAGCTGTTAAGGTCATTGTTAATGTAACGCTTAACAATTCCACAACTATTAAGCCTTTCTTCACTAAAGTCCTGACTATCAGCTAAAAACCTTCTACACAGCTCACTGTAGTTAGGACTTAGCTGGGTCCTCTCTCTAGATAAGGCTCTTTCAAGTCTTACCCCATCTTCAACCTCTACATAAAATGGAATAACCCTATCACTTGAGAAATAATTCTTAAGTGAAGTGTAAGAATCAAGTGTTGTAATAAGAATATAATTAATATCCTTGTCAAGCTGTCCATCATCAACTGTAGCATAGTGCCAATCACCATTAACAGTTGCATATACACGGCACTCTATAACCTTAGAATCTTCCCTATACTTATTTAGTGTTTCTAAATCTGTAAAAAAGTATTCACATCCATTAACCTCTCCACTACGGATAGGTCTTGTTGTATAGGTAACAAGTGGAGTTAACCCTAAATCCTCATCATCTTTAATTTTACTATATATAGTGTCCTTACCTGAACTACTCTTTCCCATTAAACAAAATATCTTTCCCATTATAACTCTCTCCTAGTATCTAAAACCTTAATACATTTCGTATTTAAATCATCTAATCCGTTAATCTGTATATTGTTTTCAATTGCCCTATATAGGGAATCTAACTTTGACCTTGTAATTTCCTCCCCTGGAAGCAGTACTGGTATTCCTGGTGGATAAGGTGATAGCATAGTAGCACTAATTTTACCTATAGCATCACTAAGTTTAATTTCTATACTTTTTCCTTCAAATCCTTCTCTAATAGATATTTTGCTAGTAGAAGAATAATCAAATCCATCTATAAAAGTATTAGTATTATAAACATCTTCTCTAGAGTCTATATTAATTAATGCATTAAGTAGGGCTTTATAATCCTCTTCACAGTCAAAAACACTTCCTATAACAACAATATTATTAATATCTGCCATTTCAACTTGAATATTATATTCTTCCCTAAGTATCCCCTCAGTAACCTTACCTCCAAGTGGACACTTAATAACAAGTCTTAATCTATCCCCATTTTGATTGTCTAGTACTTTATATGATGATGGAATACTTGCCTTAAAATCTTCAATATAGGTAATAACCCTGTCTATATCCTTGTTACCATTTTCACTCATATAGCTAATTCCAGCCTCAATTGAAGCCATTAATATATATGAGGGACTTGTGCTTTGATATAGTGATAGCATAAATCTTAACTTATTCTTATCTATTGAATCTGAGACATTAAGCATTGCTGTTTGAGTAAGCGATGGTAGAGTTTTATGTGTTGAAATAACCTCCATATCGGCACCCTGCATAATAGCTGAGCTTGGCATCTTATCTGAAAAAGGAAAATGTGCTCCATGTGCTCCATCAACTAAAAGCTTCATATTATACTTTTTAGCAATGGTGCTAATACCTTTTATATCGGCGCAGGTTCCATAGTATGTAGGCGAAGTTATTACTATAGCCCTCGCATAGGGATTCTCCTTAGCCGCCTTCTCAATATCCTCTGGCGTAACACATGATGCTATATTAAACTCCTCGATAATCCTAGGAGCCACCCATACCCCCTGAATATTATTCATATAGCAACCCATAAAAACAGATCTATGGCAGTTTCTCTGAACAATAATAGTGTCTCCAAATCCTGCAACAGTTCCTATCATTGCATAAATTCCACTAGTTGAACCATTAACAAGGTAGTAGGAAGAATTCGCATCATAAATGTCTGCTGCCATCTCCTGTGACTGTTTAATAGCCCCCTCAGGGCAGTGAAGATTATCTGTACCCTCAACCTCAGTTAAATCAATATTATATATATCACGAAAAAGATCCATATTAGGACTACTCAGGGTGCGCCCCTTATGTCCTGGCATATGAAATCTTATATTGTTTTCTTTTGAGTATCTAATAAGCGAATCCATAATTGGTGTTTTCATAAAAAACCCTCCTAATTACTTAAAATTATATCACCTATGAGAAATTCAACAAACCACAATATAAGGAAGATTAATATATTTCCTATTTGTGCTATTATTTATAGTTTAAGATATTAATCATAAATTACCCTTATACTTCTAATCTAATAATAGTTTGAGAACATAAAGCAAGGGACCTGCTTATATTTTAAGCAAGTCCCTTATTACATCTTAGCGCTTCAATCTTGTCGATTAAAGCATTACTAGGTTCGAAGGCGAATCTATAAAGTTTTCCATCCTTTTCAAATATGCAAGTTTTGGTTAAGTTATGTTTAGGATTTAACGTAAAGTCGTATTTCTTATAAACCCTAGTTGCTGGAACTTTACATGAACAGCTATCTAATATAACTATGTTCTTTGCCTTAAAGTTAAGCTTAACTACTCTCTTACCATTTGTAACATCTTCTATTATTATTTCATTATCTATAATTTCATATCTATATATCCTGTTCATTTTCCTCTTAGAAAATAATATAGCTCCTATCGTAACTGCGCCACCTACTGCTAATACAAGTAAATAATATTCTCCTAGCATTACCACCTCTGGTAACACAGCAAGCAACAACACTATATATGTTGTAAGTGTACCAACTATAATTCCTCTAAATATACCCTTGTCATCACATTTAACATCTTCTCTGTATAATGCACCCATTTATCTATTAACTCCTCAAAACATTTATAATAACAGATTGATTATACTTAAGTTGCGTTACAAACACTATGGCAGTAATCACCTAGTTTTGACCAATTTCTTTAAAAAATAGCCAATTAGTCAATTTATCTAGGTTTATTATATGTTATATAGTTTATTTGAGGTTTCTCGTATACTATTAGACGTTTATATTAAAGAGGTGCTAATAATTAGAATATAAACTCTGATAATAATGTAAATATCCTATAATAAAATCTAATTTCATAGGGTTTTTAATAGGCATTAAAGAAAAATATTTAATTCTAAACAATTTCAGGCTGTTAATCATATTAACAGCCTGAAAATAAAAAATATATTAAAGTTAATAACATCCTAATTTAATATTATATTAACTAAACTAACTTATAACTTCTCCACCTATTTTACTATATTCAACTAAATCTATTGTCCACTTGTTATTAAGTGTATCAAGATATTCTCTCATTTTTTCTAGATACTCAGTATTATTTCTATCAACTAAAGCAAGTAGTGTTGAACCTGACCCACTTATGAATTCACAAAGTCCTCCTGCCTCTTTAGAAGCATTAAATATTTCATTATATCCATTAATTAAAGTTCCTCTATAAGGCTCATGAATCTTATCCTTAACAATATGTCTAAGGTTATCAGTTTCTCCATTAGCTAGGGCAGTTACAAATAAAGCAACCCTTGAAATGTTATAAACACATTCCTCCCTTGAGTATGATGTTGGGAGTACCCCTCTAGCCTCACTTGTACTTACCTTAAAGTCTGGAATCATAACAGCACATAGAAGATTCTCTGGGAATGATACCTTAGAATAATATACCTTTCCATCTTCCTGAACAGATGAAACCATACCACCAAGAAGTGCTGGAGCAACATTATCTGGATGCCCCTCCATATCATTAGCTATTTCAAGCATCTCCTCTACAGTAAGCTTATCTCCTGTTAGCTTATTACCTGCAAGTATACCTCCAACTATACAAGTTGCGCTACTTCCAAGTCCTCTAGACATTGGAACGTCACATTTATATACATGGATATTAAATCCCTTATGCTTCACATTAACCTTTTCGTATACTCTAACAAGAGCTCTATAAATTAAGTTTTCATCATCAGTAAGGTCTAATGGCTCATTTTCAACTAGGGTAACAACTCTACCCTCAGTTTCTTCAATTTCAATATAATTATATATACTTACCGCCATTCCAAGAGCATCAAAACCTGGCCCCATGTTTGCAGTAGTTGCTGGCACCTTTACCTTTACCACTTATATTCACTCCCCTAGTAAAATAAGCCACCTGATAGGTGGCTTTATGTTGTAAATTTTATATTTTAAATTAACCAATAATTTCCTTTTCAATAGCCTCAAGTGTTGAATCAACAACAGTAAAGTCTCCCTTAAGACCTACTGCAGTATCAGGGTCCTTAATTCCGTTACCTGTAAGAATACAAACAACCTTAGCACCCTTCTTAATCTTACCTTGCTTATATAGGTCGTAAAGACCTGCTACTGAAATACTTGATGCAGGCTCAGCAAATACACCTTCGCTTGAAGCAAGTAATTGGTATCCCTTTAGGATTTCTTCATCAGTTATCTTGTTAATTTCTCCATTTGATTCCTCAAGAGCTGCAAGAGCCTTGTCCCAGCTAGCCGGATTACCTATTCTAATAGCAGTTGCTATAGTTTCTGGATTCTCATAAACCTTGTTATCAACTATAGGTGCAGCACCTGCAGCTTGGAATCCAATTAGAGCCGGAAGTGAATCAACCTTTCCAAGTTCCTTATATTCCTTAAATCCCTTCCAGTATGCAGTAATATTACCTGCATTACCTACTGGAATTGATAAATAATCAGGAGCACTACCTAACTGCTCACAAATTTCAAATGCAGCAGTTTTTTGTCCTTCTATTCTATAAGGGTTAATTGAATTAACCATAGTTATTGGATGCTTTGCTGAAATTTCCTTAACCATGTTAAGTGCATCATCAAAGTTTCCATCAATAGCAATAATTTTTGCGCCGTATGCAATAGCTTGTGCAAGCTTACCCATTGCTATTTTCTTATTAGGTATAATAACCACACACTTCATTCCAGCCTTAGCAGCATAAGCAGCCGCTGCAGCTGAAGTATTACCTGTTGAAGCACAGATAACTGCCTTTGATCCCTCTTCGTATGCCTTAGTAACTGCCATAGTCATTCCTCTGTCCTTAAATGAACCTGTAGGATTAAGACCTTCATACTTAAGATATATTTCAATACCTGGCATAAGCTTCTCTAAATTCTCTGCTCTAATTAATGGTGTATTACCCTCATGTAATGTAATTGCCTTAGTATCCTTACTTACCGGTAAATACTCTCTAAATTCGTTGACTAAACCCATCCACCTCATACAAATAAACCTCCAAATATATAATATGTATTCCGTATATAGACATATGTATTCCTACTAAATACTAATATCCCTATAATAACATAGAAGGCTACTATTATCAACAGTTAAGCCTATATAATAACTATAAATATTTAGTCTGGAATATATACCTATTTCTATAGATTTTATCATAAATTCTACTGTTTTTATATAATTTGGTTTTAGGCAATAAAAAAAAGCTATGGAAATTATACCATAGCCATACAGTAAGTAAAAATTGTGAAGAAAAACTTCGCCATTTAATAAGTTACTTAAAATATTATAGGTTACTTCGTAAATATTTTCAAGCAACATAAAAAACCTCACAAGTTGTGAGGTTTTCAACCAAGCGACTTCCTACCCTCCCAGTCCGTCACCAGACTAGTACTATCGGCGTTAGAGAGCTTAACCTTCGTGTTCGGTATGGGAACGGGTGTATCCTCTCTGCCATCATCACTTGATCGCATTATCTTCAGTTAACTAATTTAGTTCTCTGAAAACTGCACAGCATTTAAAAACTTAGATTAAGCCCTCGATCTA
>NZ_JAVWJB010000010.1:0-62564 GCF_036639235.1 Clostridium sp. | reverse complement strand
TGTGACCCCCTGCTTGTAAGGCAGGTGCTCTCCCAGCTGAGCTATGCTTCCATATATGGTGACCCCTAGGGGAATCGAACCCCTGTTACCACCGTGAAAGGGTGGTGTCTTAACCGCTTGACCAAGGGGCCATATTCCTTAGTCACCAGGGCATTTGCCCTATCGACAAGATTTATAATACAATAAACTCAAATTTATGTCAACACTTTTACAAAAAAAATTTGAAATATTTTTCAAAAGTAAAATTAGTAAAATTAAAGATAAAAATGTCAGATAATAACGGGTAATATATATGTTTGTAATTATATAGATTTCTATGCCTAAAAATGTGTGTGAAATAAGTTTTTATATATAACTATGCTAAAAATAAAATAGGAGGTATATCACTCCCCAGTAATTATACCCCTATTAACTATTTAAAATGCTACCCATACCTTAGGTCCTGCTATACCATCCTGCGAAAGACTCTTGTTTCCTTGAAAAGTTAATAATGAGCTATGTGTTCTTGACCCAAATATCTCATCTATTCCCCCTGGGTTATATCCCCACTCAGTTAATAGAAACTGTAACATAGCTACCTGCTTACCTCTACTAATATGATTATACCCAACATATGTACTGTCTATTGGGAATGTATACCAAAGCCTTTGGTAGTAAAACTTCATAACCCTATTCGTCATATCTCTATATACTTTAATGTCGTTAGTATCTACTAAATAATTTCTTTTGTTAGTTAATACCTTTACCATAATCTTGTCACCAGGCTGTGGGGTTATACCAGCTTCCCTACACTTAGCTTCATAATCTAATTTTACATTATCAGGTGCTGTTTCATATGTATACTCTACATACTTACCAGATATTCCTATAGTATTAGTTGAAAGGTTTAAGTTATCTACTTCCTGCTTCATTTCAGGTGACATTTGATTATAGTGGACACCAGGTGAACCTACTACATTTGCAAATGCAGTTGAACTTAGTGCTACTAAAACAATAGTAACACTAATAATAAATTTTGATAAAAATTTTAAATTCATGAAAGTTACCTCCTTTTTTTAAATATTTTAACAGAAAAACTATAAAATGTTTAATATTTTTTTAATTTTATTTAACATTTTCTTGCAAATATAAAAGTAAATTAATATCACGGAATATGTTTAAAAATGTAATTTATGTATATCCTTTATATGATACATATGTTGGCTACAAATTTATTTCAAGAGGATATGAAGTTGCTGCAGTCCAATTCCATCTTACTAAATATAGATTAGAACCAGGTCCAATAGATGAAATATTTGGTTCTAAAACACACTCAGCACTTTTGAAATATCAAAGTCTAAAAAAACTACAATGTGATGGTATTGCAGGACCTCAGTTTTGGTTAACAGTCGGTCCTTAAAGCCCATTTAACAAATTTTTATAATAAGAAAGCCTTAGAAAAATATGTTTTTCTAAGGCTTTTTTTATTCTGTTGTATTATTTAAATAGTCTATTATTACTCTAGCAAAAATTGCTGCAGCAAATGGCACTACCTTTTCATCTATTTTAAATCTAGGACTATGTAGCCCCTCTACAGCACCTTCTCTTTCATTATATGTTCCTATATAGGCATATAGGGATGGTACAAGTCTTGAAAAACATGAGAAATTTTCCCCTGTCATTGAAGGCTTTTCTATAAGCTTAAGCTTTTCCTTGCCCATCATATCCTTACATGATTCACAGAAAATGCTTATCATTTTCTCATCATTTATAACAGGATAGTATGATAATTCACTATAAAAATCAACTTCTCCTTCATTAGCCTCTACAATAGCCCTAGCAAGGGATTCTATTTTCTTGCTAACTCCATGGTTAATTTCATGATCGCAACTTCTAATAATACCCTTCATAGTACATTGTTCTGGTATTATGTTAAATCTATCTCCACCTGCATTCATTGAACAAATAGACACTACTATAGGTTCAAGTGATGATATGTTTCTACTTACAATAGATTCAACAGCACCATAAACCTGATGTGCCATAGATATAGGGTCTATTGTGTTTTCAGGAAGGGCACCATGTCCTCCCTTACCTTTAATTTTTATGCTAAAGTTAGTAGAACATGCCATAGCACAACGCTTAGCAATACCAATTTCACCAGACTTTAAACTAGGCCAAATATGACCTGCTATTGATGCTGTAACCTTAGGGTTTTCCATTACTCCATCATCAATAATCCTTTGAACAGCCTTAATTCCCCCACCTTCTTCACATGGTTGGAATAAAAGCTTAACACAACCTGAAAATTTGTGTTTAAGGAGCATTAGCATTTTAGCTGCTCCAAGTGTCCATGCTATATGTGAGTCATGACCACATGCATGCATAACACCTTTAACCTTAGATTCATAGGGTTCTCCAGTTTCCTCCTGAATAGGTAGGGCATCAATATCAGCTCTTAAAAGAATACACCTATTATTATCTCCCTTAAGTGTCCCTTTAATTAATCCTACTACTCCAGTTCCTCCTACCTCATGGACATCTTCAAGGCCCATTTTTATAAGCTCTTCTTCAATTAGCTTTGAGGTTTTAAATTCTTTAAACCCAAGCTCCGGATTTTCGTGGACTTTTCGGCGTATATCAATAATATACTGCCTTAATTCCCGGGCTAAATCCAAAACTTCTTCTGAAATCACTTTAATCAACTCCTAATTTTTAAGTAATATAAACTTGTCTACTTTTATTGTATCACTTAAACACCAAAAAGTGCTTAAATAATAGTTAAATAACAAGATTTACAGGCAAATTATTAACTTCTCCCCAAAATATAATATATAAACATAACCAAAACTTATTCTATATCACAAACAAATAAATTAATTTATAGTTGGCTGTTAATAAAATCAACAGCCAAAAATTCTATAACTCTTTATCTTTAATTATTGTTTCTTCACGATTTGGTCCAACAGACACAATAGAAACATTGCACCCTGTAAATTCTTCAATAAATTCAATATACTCCATAGCCTCAGGTGGAACCTCATCATAAACCTTGGCCTTAGCAATATTATCGTCCCAGCCCTTAAACTCCTTATAAATAGGTTTGCATTTTGCAAGATCTTCAAGAGATGCTGGGAAGTAATCAATAATATTTCCATCTAATTCATATCCAATACAAACCTTTAAAGGATTAATACCAGAGAGAGTGTCCATTTTAGTTAGGGCTAAGCTTGTAAGTGAGGATACCCTAACCGCATACTTTAAAATAACAAGGTCAAGCCATCCACACCTTCTACTACGTCCTGTTGTAGTTCCATATTCAAATCCTTTTTCCCTAATATGTTCACCTATATTGTCAAATAACTCTGTTGGAAATGGTCCTTCTCCAACCCTTGTTGTATATGCCTTACACACCCCTACAGCAGAATCAATAGCAGTAGGTCCAATTCCTGCACCTACACATACTCCTCCTGAAATTGGGTGGGATGAGGTTACATAGGGATATGTACCATAATCTATATCAAGTAAGGTTCCCTGTGCCCCTTCGAACAATACCTTATGACCATCTTTAAGTGCATCATAAACAAGAACTGTAGTATCCTTAACAAATGGAGCTATAATATCTCTATAACCCATAAATTCTTCATATATAGAATCTACACTAAGCTCCTTTGCACCATAAACATTCTTAATAATGCTATTTTTAACTTTAAGAGATTCAATTAACTTAGCCTTAAACACATCTGGCTTTAAAAGGTCACAAACCCTAATTCCACTACGTTCGTGTTTGTCCATATAACATGGTCCTATTCCCTTTTTAGTAGTTCCAATGCTTTTTTCCCCCCTAGCATCTTCACTAATACCATCTAAAATCTTATGGTATGGCATAATTAAATGTGCCCTATCACTAACAGCAAGCTTAGTAGGAGTTACCTTAAGTCCTTCTCTTTCTAAATATCTAATTTCTTCTATAAATGCAATAGGGTCAAATGCAACTCCATCTCCTATAATACATAAACAATCATCATTAATAATTCCTGAAGGTGTAAGGTGAAGCTTATATGACTTATCTCCTACCTCAACAGTATGACCTGCGTTATTACCACCTTGATATCTAACAACAAGCTTTGCGTTATGGGCTAAAAAATCTGTAATCTTTCCCTTACCTTCATCTCCCCACTGGGCACCTATAACAACTAATCCAGACATATAATCCTCCTTAAATTTCAATAGTAATTATAGGTTTCTCACATAACTTAGAAAGTATTCCTAATATTATTGGCTAACTATTAATATACTTAAAAATAGGAGGTGATATATGGATTATTTAGATAACTTTACTCCTGAAGATTTAATGATAATTTCAGCTATATTAGCCATTGAGCTAACAAAAGACAAAACTGATCGAGAAATAGAAGTTATTGCAAGTATTGCACTTTCTGTAGCTAACCTTATGTTTATATCTGCTAATGTATATAGAAAAAATTATGGATCTGCTGATGCGGAAAACCAAAATGATATTTTTTCAAGTGATTCTAGCCAATTTAATATTAATACCCACATGAGAAAAAGACGTTAAAAATGCTCCTTAGAAAAATTCTAAAGAGCATTTTTTATCCATTATGGTATTTATCTAGGTCGCGGAATCTTGTGTATTGTCCAATCCAAGCAAGTTCAACAGTACCAGTTGGACCATTTCTCTGCTTAGCTATAATAACCTCAGCAATTCCCTTTTTCTCTGATTCCTTGTCGTAATACTCATCTCTATATAGGAACATAACAACGTCAGCGTCCTGTTCTATAGACCCTGATTCACGAAGGTCAGATAGAATAGGCCTATGGTCTGCTCTAACTTCAGGTGCACGGGAAAGCTGGCTCAGTGCAATAACTGGAGCTCCCATTTCCTTAGCTATAGCCTTTAATGATCTTGATATTTCAGATACTTCCTGCTGTCTACTTTCACTACTGCGACTTCCACTCATAAGCTGAAGGTAGTCAATAATAATAATATCTAATCCCTTTTCGATTTTCAGACGACGACACTTACTTCTAAGCTCTGATATTGTAATACCTGGAGTATCGTCTATAAATATTCTAGAACTAGACATAGGGCTTGATGCACGGCCAAGTCTTATCCATGATTCATCATCAAGATCTCCAATTCTAAGCTTTTGCATGTCTATATTAGCCTCTGCACAAAGCATTCTGTATACTAGCTGTTCACGTGACATTTCTAGGGAGAATATTGCAACGCTTTTTTCTGCACGAAGCCCTGCGTGAAGTGCTAGGTTAAGTACGAAGGCAGTTTTACCCATTGAAGGTCTAGCTGCTATAAGTACAAAATCTCCTTTTTGGAATCCACTTGTTCTAGAGTCAAGATCTCTAAACCCTGATGGAATACCTGTAACATCACTTTTACTGTTATAAAGCTTCTCAAAATCAGCAAAACTTCTCTCAATAATTCCACTTAAATGCTCAAAATCTGAGCTGTTTTGTTTCTGTGAAATATTAAATATATGCTTTTCTGCATCTGATAAAATATCCTGAACCTCAAGATTCTGGTCGTAGCATTTTTCCATAATACTATTAGATGAATCTATAAGTTTTCTAAGTGTAAATTTCTCCTCAACAATAGTAGCGTGTGCCTTAACAAGTTCCTCTGCGGTTGTTTCAACTCCACCTACAAGTTCTGAAAGATAGGTAACACCACCAACATCCTCCAGGGTCTTATCCATTGTCTTTAGCTGTTCAGTAATAGTTACAACGTCAACAGGAGTGTCATGGTCATATAAATATGTAATCGCACTATAAAGTGTTTTGTGCTGGTCTTTATAAAACTCGTCTCCCTTTAAGATTTCTGTTGCAGCTGCAATAGCATTTTTGTCTATAATCATAGACCCTAAAACAAGCTGCTCCGCCTCTATATTAAAGGGAGGCACTCTTAATCTTTGTTCCAAAATAATAGCCCTCCTCAAAAAATCGTATTATCTACATTTTAACATATTTTTAGTTTGCGGTTTATTTTTTTTCTTATTCCTAGATTATAATTATTATTATATTTATTTTGAAGGGATTAATATTTGCTTTTAAGTAAATAAACATTTATCTATATTTCATATATACTTTTTACAAATTTATCATTTTTTCTTCGTAATTATTGAAATTTTTACCTTTATATTGTAATATATATATAAATACATATTTTAGGAGATATATTATGGTTAAACTAATCAAGAATAGGATAATACTCATACCTATTGTTATTTTGCTTGTAATTATACTTTTAGCAATTAACCCACTTGTATTTGCCAACAACTCTCCAGCTCCCTCTGAGGATATTCTATATATAACCAATGAATTTTCCTCTAATAATTATAGGGAAATCGACGTAGATAATAAGGTTTTACAAGTTAAAGTTAATCCTACTAAACCTAATCAAATAGCTAAGGTAGAAAATGACTATGGGGTTATTATAGACTATAACCTTTTAAATAACTCACAGGTAGAAAAGAACTTTAACTTTTTATATATGCAATCTAATTTTGATAGAAAAATTATTATAACCGGAGACAATATTAACTTAAGTAAATTATATGATAAACTTAATACTCATATAAAAATTAATAAATATCCTCAAATAAATTACACTGTTGATTATAGTTCTAATTTAGATATGAAGGTAATTGGTTACTGCCTTTATAAGGGGTTAGATAATAAGCCTAAAATTGTAGCTATAAGACGTGATATGAATAATCCTAAAGAGGATATTGACCTTTTTATATATGCTATGAAAATGAATTTCGAACCGAGTCTAGATAGTGTTACATATAAAAATAGTATGATTCTTAGTCAATATCACTTTTTAGATTGTTATAAAACCGTTAATATTGCTTATTCTTGTCTTACATCTAAGGCACCTAATTCAACTAATAACAGTCCAGTATACGAACTATATACACCTGTTAAAATAGACCCTAGTAATACTCTTCTTTACGGTGTACGGGATATTAACCTTTCCCATTCTTCCTTATATAATGCTAGTATTTATGATTATATGCCCCCAAAGTCAATTGGTAAATTTAAATTATTAAGTGGCCTTAGTACTGAACCTATTACACATAATAACAATAATTCACCTATAGATTCTAATGTTATTAGTGGTGGTATTTCTTCTTCATATATTGACTGGCTATTTCAGTCGAAATTGATTTTTAATTCATTAATATTTAATCCTGTTACAGAATATAGAGGTAGTAGTATTACACTAGGTAATCAATTCAGGTTATCTGTTCCTATTTATTCCTATAAGGGTAAAGGATTCTCCTCACAGGATTCACTAATAAGCACAATAATTGAATTTAAATAATAAAAAAGGTTGATTCAAAATATTTTTTGAATCAACCTTTTTAATGACTTAATATAGATAATTTAGTAATACTAATCAGTATTTTTTATACCTTATATGTAACAATTATTTTAGTAATAAGCTTGAGTTTTTAAGTAGCTCCCTTGCATCATCTACACTTAAATTATAGTTATAGAATAGTCTATAGAATTCTTGAACCTCGTATAGCATATTATACTTATATACCTCTGGATATATAAGATTTCCTAACCACTTAATTCCTATAACACGGTTAACTGAAGGTGGTCTACCCATAAAGTTATATGGTCCTATAGGTACCTCGTACACCTTACCATTCTTTACAGCCTCAAGATCTTTCCATACCTTATTTTCCTTAATTCCTGGATATACGCTTTTAGGACCAAACATTAATACATCTGGCTTCCATAGTATTACCTGCTCTATTGTAACTTCCTTACCACCTGAGCTTTTATCTCCACTTACATCTGCAACATTTACTGCTCCAATAATTTCTATAACAT
This sequence comes from Clostridium sp., assembly GCF_036639235.1. Taxonomy (GTDB): domain Bacteria; phylum Bacillota; class Clostridia; order Clostridiales; family Caloramatoraceae; genus Clostridium_AB. The sequence goes on along the minus strand of NZ_JAVWJB010000010.1, from coordinate 54,698 downwards.
CTGCTTGAACTGAACCTACAGGGTTAATTTCAAGTCCTGTTTGTCCATCACCATAGTAAATTCTTTTCTTATCCTTTTCAGCTATTAATGATGCCTTTTCCTTAGCTTCATTAATAGTATTCTCTGTATATGTAGCAAGCTTCTCTGCTCTTTCCCTATCTCCCATAACCTCACCTAGTGTTCTATATGCCTTAGGTAGTGTATCCATTGTTGCCTCTATGAAAACAACAGGAATTCCAAGCTGTTTTTGAATCTTATCAAGGTCTTCCTTAATACCCTTTTTCTTTTCTCCCATGTCTATAATAACATCAGGCTTAGCCTTTATAATTTCTTCCACATTAAGCTTTGCATTCTTGCCATAAATCTGACCAAATACAGGCTTATCTAAATGCTTTTTATCTATGTATTTTGACTCTATTTTACTTGGCTCCTTAGCCCATCCAACCATTTTGTCTGGATTCATAGTGTATAGATAAACCTGTGCAACTACTCCACCTGAAGCAACCTTGTTAACCTTCTTTGGAATCTCTACTACTCTACCACTTGAGTCGGTAATTGATACAACATCTGCTGAACCTGTCCCAGCCTTACTGCATCCAGCAAAAATCGAAACTGATACTGCTAAAATTATTATTATTCCTATAACCTTCTTTAATGAATTCATTTATTTCCCCCCTTAAAATTATATATTCTCCACTAGTCTAAAAGTGGAATACATACTTTATAATTGTTTCCCTCTGCTTCAATGTCTACCATAGTAGAACTTACCTTGTAGATCCTTTTAATCATTTCACTATTAATAATCTTCGAAGGCTCACCAAATGAATCTATTACTCCATTTAGCATAACTAAGGCCTTAGCTGCGTAAAGCAGTCCATGTTCTGGATTATGGGTTGAAATAATAATTGTATATCCCTTTTTAGATAGGGAAGTTATCTCCCTCATAACCCTTATAGAGTTACCATAGTCAAGGTTGGCAGTAGGCTCATCCATAATAAGCAGCTTAGTGTTTTGAGCCATAGCCCTTCCTATTAGAACAAGCTGCCTTTCCCCACCACTTATGTTTTCATACCCTCTATAGGCAAGACTCTCAATGCCAAGCGACTTTAATATACCCTTAGCAACTTCTTCATCTTTAGAGGTGGGGCTACCCCCTTTTAAATTAACCGTCATTCCCATAAGAACAACATCTATAACCCTATAATTAAACACTATGTTGTGACTTTGAGGAACATATGCTATAAGCTTCGCCATTTGACTAGGCTTAAGATTTTTTATATCCTGTCCGCTTATAAATATGCTACCTTTAGATGGCTTTAAAATCTTAAGCATACACTGAAACAAGGTTGTTTTACCTACTCCATTCGGACCAAGAAGACATATAACCTCCCCCTCTCCCCCTTCAAAGTTAATTCCACCTAGAACTTCTTTATCTTTATATGAAAATGATAAATCCTTAACTTTAATCATATTTTTTACCTTCCCTAATAATTAAATATAAGAAAAATGGCGCTCCAATAAATGCAGTAAGTATACCTATTGGAACCTCTGCTGTTGAAATAGTTCTTGCAAAATTATCTACTATAAGTAGGAATCCTCCACCAAGTAAAATAGATGCTGGAATCATATATCTATAGTCTTGTCCAACAATCATTCTTGCAATATGGGGCATAACAAGACCAACCCATCCTATAAGTCCACTTATAGAAACACTGGCCGCTGTAATCAATGTGGCTCCAGTAATAACAACCATTCTAACAATCTTAGTATTCACTCCTATACTTCTAGCCTCCTGCTCTGACAGAGTAAGTATATTAAGCTTCCACCTTAAAAAAATAATAGGCGCTAGTCCAATAACCATAGGAAGAATAACAAACCCTATATCCTCCATACTTACTGAGGATAAGCTCCCCATAAGCCAATATGTAATAGCTGGAAGTGTATTATCTGGGTCTGCAATAAGCTTTAAAAAGGATGTTGCAGATGAAAATAATGATCCTACCATAATTCCAGCTAATATAATTCCAATAACCTTGTTGTTAACCTTAACACTTATTATGTAAACAACAATTAAGGTTATAATTCCAAAGAAAAATGATGAAATTGAAACTCCAAAATAACTAAACCCACACAGAATTCCAAGTGCAGCACCAAACCCAGCACCTGCTGAAGCACCAAGTACATCAGGTGACGCCATAGGATTTCTAAATATACCTTGATAAGCAGCACCTGCACATGCAAGGGCACCTCCAATAAGCAGTGCACCTATAACCCTAGGTAACCTAACGTTATAAATAATAGTTACAACCTCAGGGCCTACATCTACCCCCTCCATATAAGGAGCCACAAGTCCCAATATTAATTCCCTAGGACTAATAGGATACTTACCTACAGCAAAGGATAAAACAAATACCACAGCAACTATAATTCCTAAAATAACTAAAACCAAACCACGTCTATCTCTCAAAGCCTCCATAAAACACCTACTATTATAAATTTCTATTTCAATTCGTTATACTATTCAAAACATAACGTCAAATCAAAAATATCACAATCCCCCTTTTATGTCAATGAATCTCCAATTATGGAAGCCCATATTTAACAAATCACAACCCCCTAGTCATTAAATACTATATACGCAACCTAAATACACTAAGCCTTCCACCATATTAAAATTACCCTAGCCTTCGACTAAAAAATATATTCCCCCTTACATCCACACTTTTAAGTTTGTACAGCATAATATAAATTGAGTTTACCTATTCTAATTTAAGCCCCGCTTTTAGGCTTTTTCAAAGCCTTACCTAAACCTTCCATACTATTGAATTACCTACATAATAAGACATGGCTTATTTGTACAACTTCAAATAGCCAACTTTAAGCATAAAAAAGACTACACCAAACAAATTGATGTAGTCTTCATATTCATTAACTAAAATTAATTTTAATCCATGTTCGAGGGGGACATGTGCCCCCGCTGAACATACCTTATGAGGACCCAAGTGACAAGCTTAGCTTGGCGCGCAGTAGCTTTAGCGGTCCTCGGCAAACCTCATGAAAAGCCTGATTTTCATGAAAAAAGGTTGACCTTTAGGTCAACCTTTTTTGTTATGCTATGTTAACTTTTAGCTTACCTATTACTTCTGGGTATACCTTAACATCTACTGTGTATACTCCAACAGTTTTTATGGCATCCTTAATGTCAACCTTCTTCTTATCTACCTTAATTCCATGTTCCTTCTCTAATGCCTCAGCAATATCCTTTGACGTTACTGAACCAAATACTTTCCCATTATCTCCAGTTTTAACCTTTAGGCTAACTGTAAGATCTGAGATTTTCTTTGCAAGTTCCTTAGCTGCATCTAATTCCTCAGCTTTTCTCTTAGCTTCAGCAGCTTTTTGAAGATCATGTGACTTCATATTACCTGTTGTAGCCTCTACTGCAAGTCCCTTTGGAAATAAGAAGTTTCTTGCATATCCATCTGAAGCATTAATTACTTCACCTTTTTTACCAGTTCCTTTAACGTCAGCTTTTAGTATTACTTTCATTCTTTGTCTACCTCCTGCTCAAGATATTTATCAATAGCATCCTTAAGTATGCGATTAGCATCTTCAATTGAGGTATCATATAACTTAGCTCCTGCTATAGTCATGTGACCTCCTCCACCTATGCTTTCAAGTATAACTTGAACGTTAATATCACCAAGGGATCTTCCACTTATTGTAACATTGTTACCTGTAGGAGCAAGTACAAACGATGCTTCTATCCCCTCTATCTTCAGAAGCTCATCTGCTGCCTGAGGAATAGATAGATAATTCTTAACGTTACTAGTATGTGATACTATAGCAATCCTATTCTCAACCTTTGCACTTGATACTATTTTAGATCTTTCTACGTAGGTTTCAAAATCATCAGCTAGAAGTTTTTTAACTTCTATTATATCTGCACCCATTCTCTTAAGATATCCTGCAGCTTCAAATGTTCTAACACCTGTTTTAAATGCAAAGTTCTTAGTATCCATATAGATACCTGTCATAAGAGCTTGAGCCTCTGCTTCTAGAAGAGTTGGCTTCTCACTCATATACTGAATAAGTTCTGTTACCATTTCACATGTAGATGAAGCATATGGTTCTATATAGCTTATAGTAGCATTGTCTATAAAGTCAACACTTTTTCTATGATGGTCAATTATAAATATATTGGATACCCTATCAAGTAGGTCTGGGAATTCAACAAAACTCTTCCTATGTACGTCTACAACAATTATAAGTGGGTCCTTCATAACAAGTTGAATAGCCGCATCATTATTAATAAATACATTTTGGTATTCATCATGCACCATAAGCTGTTCAATCATCTTCTCTATACCTGTGTTAACCTTGTTAAGCAGTATATGTGCATTCTTACCACGAAGCTTACACCCTCTATACATACCTATTGCTGCACCTAGTGCATCAACATCAGGTGTATCATGTCCCATAATAATTATTTCACGACTTTGGTCTATTAGCTGTGCAAGACCATGGGCCATAACCCTAGCCTTAACCTTTGTACGCTTCTCAACCTCACGTGACTTTCCTCCATAGAATGAAAGTTTATCTCCATCTTTAATAACTGCCTGATCTCCACCACGTCCAAGGCAAAGATCCTTAGCTGCTATTGCATGTTGATGAACATCATAAAGTGTATCACCATTTTTCCCTATACCTATACTTAATGTAACAGGTATTTTATTTCCTTCGTCAATTTCACGTACATCATCAAGTATGTCAAACTTCTTCTCAATTAAAATATCAAGATATTGATTTTCCATAATAATAACGTATTTATTGTCGTCATACTTTCTCATTACACCATTAAGTGAAGCTGTAAAATTGTTAATATGTTTATCAACATCAGCTATAAGAGCAGGTCTTTTGTCCTCCTCTGTGCTTTTGGTAACCTCATCGTAATTATCAAATTCTATAAGTGCAACAACACATTGTGTTTTATAGTGCTCTTTTTGAAGCTCATAATACTCTGATTTATCAATGAAATAAAGTATAAATAGGAATTTATTCTCTTTCTTATTAGGATCAACTTCCACCTTAGAAATTAATATATTGTATGTTTTATCTTCTATAACAACATTATTAATAAATTCTTCGTTACGTTGAACTATTCTCTTAGGGTGAAAATCCTTAACAAGGGTGTTAATTCCCTTACCGTAAATATTAGCAGTTGCTATCTCAGTAAATCCGTGGTTACCCCAAATAACCTGTGAATCTGAGTTAACAATAGCCAGTGGAAGTGGAATTTTTGAAAGTGTGTTTTTACCTGCAAGATCAATATCAGATGAAAGGTCCTCTACTAGTCTTCCCCATTGATCTCTACTCATCCTATTGTTTTTAAAGTTGTAGATAAGTAAAGCTGTAAAGGCTACCAATCCTATTGCCCCTATTACCTGATTATAATATATTACAACTGTTATTAAAGCTGCTATCATTACTAGATAAACCTGGGTCTTCGGTAAAAACCGTTTAAATTTATTATCCATATCTAACCTCCGTTATTTCTGGAGACAGTTATTTCTTTCCAAGCAATTTCCTTCTGTTACTGTCTAGACCTCTAAAATTAAATGCATATTCAAATAATCCTACAAAAACCAAAATATTAGGTAATAGCAGTAATACTACTCCTGTAATTAAACCTGCTACCCCTGGCTTAAATTTTGCATCTATTAAATAGTATGCAATAACCGCTAGCCCATTAACCACAAATAAAATAACAAATACTAACCTAATAGCAAATCCAAATGGATTTAACTCTTCTCCACCAGTAAACATATTAATAAGTACTAATATCATTACTGGAAAGGCTACCTTTGATGGAATAAACCATGTACTAAATCTTCTAATAGGCTCTATATTTATTTTTAGCCTTATTAAAACTTTCTGAGTTAAGCTATACCATATAATACCTGAAGCAGCTGATCCTATAATCATAAACCCAGGAAAGGCAAGACCTATTAAATCTCTAACCTCACTTAGGTTGTTCCCATATGGAATCATATCAACCGGTACCCCAGCACCCTTTAATACATTTATGTTTTGTTCAAACATACCTATAGTTAAATCAATATAATTAGATATTAAATCAACACCTGTAATTACTTGAGATATTTTAATAAATAGCCCAAACAATACAAGGTTACTCATCCCTAGAACTATTATGGTTACAACAGTATTATATTTTTTCGATATACAAAATCCTAGAATTACCCCTATAACTCCACTTAATGTAATGAAGCTCATCCCCTGGACTATTCCTAATGAAATTGATATTATAGCTGTAGCCGCTGCAGCCCCTATTAAAGCATACTTTGGACCATATTTTAAGTATATTAATACTATTGGTATATGGGCCACAAACATAGCTATTAAATCAACAACAGGTAGAAATCTACCTAGGGCAAATATAACAACGGTTAAAGCTACTAACATAGCCGATGTAACTAGTGCTTTAGTGTCTTTTTGATTGCTCATTTAGCTCCTCCTTTTATAAGGAAAATACTATAAATTTCTAATTTCTTTAAGGTATGCTATAAGACTTGCGTAGTCGTGTTCTCTTCTTTCAGACTCATTATCCTCTAGAAGCCCAACCTTAAGCTTATCCATTATCCTCTTATCTATTTTATCATAACTAATACTAATTCGCTTACTAATCAGGTAAGAGCATATGATAATATCTGCAATTTCGTCTATAATTTCGTCGTTATATGCTGTGTTCCCCCTAGACTTATGCATAGTGGAAAAAAGGTCAGCTACAAACCCAACTAGGCATGTTTTGTAACTATCTATAGTATTCATATTTCCTATTATATCGAAACTCTCTTTGTTCATTGAATATCCCTCCTACTTAGAATAAGTAAATCCTGTAACCACATACAAACAATGTTATTTGTATTATTCTACAAGCTAAGGTGATATCCTTTATATTTTATAGTATAAAAACGGCTTAAATATAATTAATAAATATATTAACTATATTTAAACCGTTTATCAACCTGTATATAAAACAAAAATGCCCCATAATGGGGCATTAATATCCTATTCAGTAGTGAAAGGTAGTAGTGCTACGTTTCTAGCTCTCTTGATCGCAATTGTGATCTCTCTTTGATGCTTAGCGCATGCACCAGTGATTCTTCTAGGAAGAATCTTTCCTCTTTCAGTTACATACTTCTTTAGTCTACCGATATCTTTGTAATCGATACCAGCTGATTTATCTGAACAGAAAGCACATTGTTTTTTCTTCATTCTTCTTTGCTTTCCGTTTCCTCTTCTAAAGTCTGCCATGGTTTTCCCTCCTTACCTTGTTAAATTAGATTAAAATGGAATCTCTGAATCATCCGTTGGGAAGAATCCGTCTGAGTTATCTGGTTCAAAAAGTCCGCTTCCCTGAGGAGCTGGCTCTGAAACTTGGCTGTTCGCTCTATGGGCAGGAGCTGAACCTTCCTTATTTCCCCAATCTAGGAACTTAACCTCATCTGCATTGATTTCAGTAGCATATCTGTTACTTCCATCTTGAGCTTGGTATTTTCTAGTTTGGATTGATCCTGAAACCGCAACAAGTCTACCCTTTGATAGGTTGTTAGCTACATGTTCTGCTAGCTTTCTCCAACAAACTATGTTAATGAAATCAGCTTCACGCTGACCATTTTGAGAAACATAGTTTCTATCTACGGCTAATGAAAAAGTGGCAACTGCATTGCCCGATCCCGCTGTGAATCTTAGTTCTGGGTCACGAGTTAGTCTGCCTATTAAAAATACCTTATTCATTAAAACACCACCTTGAAGAAATTAGTCAATATTAACGATCATGTGTCTAATTACGCTATCAGTAATTCTCAGAATTCTATCTAATTCCTTAGGTAATTCTGGACTTGATGTGAAATTAACTAGGAAGTAGAAAGCTTCGCTGAAATCGTTGATTTCATAAGCAAGTCTTCTCTTACCCCAATCGTCAACGTTGTCGATAACGCCACCGTTACCTTCAATTACACTCTTAGCTTTCTCTGCAGTAGCTTTAACCTCTTCATCTGTAAGGTTAGGTGCTACTATTAGTACTAATTCATACTTGTTCATTTACTTACACCTCCTCCCCTTGGACTATGGCCCGATATCTCGAGCAGGGATACAACAGTATCTACTTTAGCACAAAAAGCATTTTATGGCAATAACATTAATTGCTATCTATTGCTGATTTTACTATTTTTTTAATTGACTTTTCGAACTTGCTACGAGGTATCATAACTATTCTCTCACAGCCAGTACACTTAATTTTAATATCTGCCCCAAGTCTTATTATTTCCCATGTTTTACTGCCACATGGATGTGTTTTTTTAGTTTCTACAATATCATGTAGATTAAACTCCTTAACCAAACCCCTCTACTCCTTTTCATTAACGTATACCATTTTTTGGTATGGCATTTGAACGCCTTCAAGGTCAAAACTTTCCTTGATTCTACGTCTTATTTCTACCTCTGCTTCCCATTGTTTCATAGGCTCTGTTCTAGCAAGTATTCTAATTGTAACTACTGTTTCTGTAATACTAACAACCCCATATATGTTAGGTCCCTCAGTAAAGTAGTTACAGTCCTTTTTAATACCATCTAAAACTCCCTTAATAATATCTAAAACCCTGTCTAGGTTCTCATTGTATGATACTTGAACATCTACAAGGGCTCTCATATCTCCCCTAGACTTGTTTGTTACTGTTACAATCGAACCATTAGGTATAATGTGAAGATCTCCTGAGAAGTCACGTATCTTAGTAATCCTAAGACCCACAACCTCTACAACACCTGACATCATATCTATTGTTATATAGTCACCTACTGCAAATTGATCCTCAAATAGTATGAAGAATCCTGAAATAATATCCTTAATAACGTTCTGTGCACCAAGACCTATTGCAACACTTCCTGCCCCTGCTACTGCTACAATTGTACTAGGTGGTACTCCCATAACTTGAAGAGCCCATATAATAGCAACAAAATAAACTACATACATGGTTATGTTTTTAAGTAGTTCAGTAAGAGTCTTTTTCTTTTGTTCACTAGTTTGGATTCCTAACTTACTTTGATTTTTAAAGAACTTCTCTATTAACTTATTAACTATCTTAGTAGTTATTTTAGCTAAGATAAATATTAATATAATATTACCTATAGTAAATATTACGTCGATAATTTGGTCGTTATCTATAAGAAACTCTTTAATCATACCTCTTATATCCATACTCTTCCTCCTTAGAACATTTTATCCTTAAACCCTAGCTTTCCTAGCTAGATGTTAACTTTTGAATTATATTATACCACTAATAAAACCTAATAAAAATGACCTAAAAATCTTACCAATTAAAGATAATTTAGGTCATAAATTGCTATATCTCTGTAATCCTCTTATCAGTTCCTACCCCTTCAAATTGGTAGGCCTTCTTAATTCTAATAGCACCATTATTAACAAGTGACATAATCTCGTCTCTGTTCTCTGATAATGTTTTAATAGAAAGTCCACAGCTAAGTGTAATCTCCCTTGGTGTAGGTATTATTTGATGCTTAATATCCTTTGATTTAAAAACTGACTCTGTCTGCATAGCAAAATTAACACTTTCGAATGTAACAACTAAATACTTATCCATACTATAAACTAATTACCTTTCTTGAGCTCTGTAGATGTTCAATAATAGTGTACATATTAGTTATGCCACCAACCTGAAGCTCATCCTTAAGATTGTAAAAATCAAGGCATGTTCCACATGATAATATAGTAACTCCAGCTGCCTCTAGACTCTTAAGAGTTTCTAGAACATCACTACCTGAAGTTGTAAGCTTAACACCTCCGTTAACAAATAATATTGCTGAAGGCATATTACTCTCTGAAAGTGCGTACATAAAGCTCTTCATTAAAGCTTCACCAAGTACATCATCACCTGATCCGAAAACAGACTTGCTAACTAGAATAACCTCGCCACCTTCATCACTATTATTATCAGTAGCTTCTATAATTATTCCATCTGTAATTATTGAGAATTCTCCATTATTTTCTTTAATTTCGTGGCTAACACCTTGTCCATTTAGGAATTTAGATACGTTTTCACGTGCAACTTCATTATCAACTAATATGTTTAAAGCCTCTCCTTTAAACTCTTCAATTGATTTTTTAGTATTTATAACCGGCTTTGGACATTCAAGTCCCCTGCAATTTACTATTCTCATGTGTATGCCTCCCTTAGTTTTCTCTTCCTTTAAATATAAATATATACCTTATGTCTAATGGTTTCAAAGCACTAAAGTTTTTTTCTATAGTATATACCATTTCCATAGATAAAATCTATATTCAAATCTTTTACAATTATAATATTTATGTTTTTAACAAATACTATATTTACACTTAAGATAAGGAGGATTTTTATGACTAAAAAATTCATATATACCTTGATAATTATATTAACAATAAATACTTTTTTTTCACCTACAATACATGGATTTAGTACTTATTCAAATAAACCTAATTCTAACTATATTGTCCTTGATAGTCAGTCCCGAGGTATACTCCCAAATAAGTTCAGGATAGATGATTCACTTAATATATCCGGTAGTTCACAATTTACACCTGAGGAGCTACCTAATATTAAAAATAAAATTAATCACCCGAGTATTAGCATTATTGATTTAAGACAGGAATCACATGGGTTTATTAATGATATTGCTATATCATTTTATTCCCCTAGCCTTAACCTTAACAACGGTCTTACAACATCTAAGATATTATCTGAACAAACAAAACTTCTTGCAGGTATTCCTCTTAATAGGAGAATAACTATTTACCACAAAACCCTACGCCCTGCACTTAACCCAGTTGCTGCGTCTATATATAACGAAGGTGAACTATGCCGCAAAAACAACTTTATATATGTAAGGCTACCTGTTGACTGTAGTGGAATTCCAAGTCCCGAAACAGTTGACCAGTTTGTTGCCATGATGAAGTATAAGGTACATGATAGCCACCTACACTTTCACTGTGATTCAGGGGAAGCTCGTACTACTACCTTTATGACTATGTACCAAATATTTCGCCAGGGCGGAGAAACCTCACTTACCCAGATAATTAACTCACAAATAAGCCTTGGAGGATCTAACATTTTAGATAGTAGTCATAGGGCTGACTTTATTAATGAATTTTATAACTATATTAACTCTAATAAATCATCAAATTACAGGGTGCCCTATTCTGTATGGATTACCCAATCAAAACTTAGATAGGAGATATTATTTATGAAGCCTTTTAAAAAATTGTATGCATTTATTCTTGCTCTTGTATTGTGCTTTGGATTATTTAATTTTACTGTAAGTGCATTTACTAAGGACACTACACCATCAGGTAATTATATTGTTTCAGACACAAATTCTACTAACCCTCTTCCTAGTAGGTTTAGAATTGACCCATCACTAGGCATTTCAGGTAGTGCAGAATTTACCCCTCTTCAGCTACCTGTTATGAAAACACAAATTAACAACCCTAATATTATTATTGTAGACCTTAGACAGGAATCCCATGGCTATATTAATAATGCAGCCATAGCATTCTATAATCCTAAGGAATATATTAATAATGGTATGGACTCTAAGCAGGTTATGGAATCAGAAAAAGCTATGCTTGCTACTATTCCACTTAACAAAGAGGTTCCTATTTACCATAGAAAGGGAACATTAAAATCTAAGGTATTTGTTTATACAGTTAATAGTGAATCTAAGGTTGCAGCTGATAATGGAATTGGTTATGTTAGGGTTCCAGTTACAGATACCTATATACCAAGCCCACAGGTTGTAGACCAATTTGTAGAATTTGTTAAAGGACTTAAACCCGGTACACACCTACACTTCCACTGCCTAGCAGGTCAAGGAAGAACAACATCATTTATGGCTATGTATAACATGCTTAGAAATGATGATAACCTAAGCCTTGATAAAATTCTTGCTCGCCAAATTCAAATAGGTGGAATAGAACTTATGACTTCACCTGTACGTAATGATTTTATTAAGGATTTCTACAAATATTCAGTAGAAAACAAAGCAAACGGATACAAGGTTCCATATTCTAAATGGACTAAACTCCCATTTAAATTAGCCTCTAATAATCCTCCACAATAATAAAAAGGTTATTCCAAAAATATTGGAATAACCTTTTTGATTACTTTAAACTAACTAATATCTATGGAGTTTTTATTGTATGGCTTTTATTATTCCATTATATATACCCTGTGCAAACTGCTCCTGTGAAATAGGTGATTGAAGCTTTGGTAGGTCTATTAAACTATCAATAAAGCCTGTTTCAACAAGTGCTGCTGGCATAGTTGTACCGTTTACCACAGCCCAGTTTGAATGGTTTTTAATTCCTCTGTCCCTCATAGCTGTTTCTTTAATTACTTCTGTCTGAATATTTCTTGCCAGTTTATAATCCTTGTTAGGATTTTTTTTGCTATATAAGGTTTCAGTTCCATATCCGTTTCCATCAAAGCTATTACAATGTATTGATACAAACATATTAGCACCATTATTATTAGCAAATGTATATCTATAATTTAGTGAATTAGAACTACTTGTACTATCCCAGTTAACAAAGTCATCATTATCCCTTGTATACAATACGTTATAACCACCGTCCTCAAGTAGTTTTCCAAGCCTTTTAGATATTTGTAAGGCTATTGTTTTTTCCATAGTACCATCTATTTTAGATACTGCCCCCGGATCATATCCCCCATGACCTGGGTCAATTACTATTAATTTCTTTAGTGGTGCTGTGTTTTTCCCCTGTATAACTATTTCCTTTGAATCTTCATATACATCTGAACCTATCCATGATCTTTTAGAACATATTAATATTCTATTACTTCCAGATTCTAAGGGCTTATCAAGCTTAATTATAACTTCACTTTCTGAGGGATTTGGCCCTATATATGAAGAAGCATCAACCCACTTCTTTTTACTATTTGAATATATAAGAGCTTTATAACTTAAATTACTTCCATCTCCAGCTTGTCCTATCACTTTTATTTCTGGATTTGTTCCTACAATATCACCACTAGATATATTCTCTAGCGTGTTAATTCTAGATATTTTTGAAGCATTACACTGAATATTAACTACCTCTTTACTAAAGCTATCATATCCTCCCTTATCACTTGGAGGAATTCCTGCTCTTTTTACCCATATACTAAAACTATTATCTCCGTACTGAAGTGGCTTATTTATAGTTATTGCTTTTTCCACATTAGGATCACAGGAACTACTATAACCACCTCCTACATCTTCCCATGATTTTTTAATACTTGAATATAAATAAATTGAGTATTCTACATTACTACTTGAGTTAGATTTTAAATAAATAGTTGGACTTTCTCCAATTGCCTTATTTTCAATTCTAACACTGGATACGTTTGGCATAATATTTTGTGATCCACTTATATTAATTTTATAGCTTAAAAAGTTATCATATCCACCCTTATCAGATGGCTTCTTACCTGCCCTTTTTACCCATATACTAAAGCTATTTTGTCCCTCATGTAGTGGTATATTAAGATTTATTCTTGTTTGACTTGTCCCTTTAACAGGTGCTGTATATCCATTAGATGCGTTAATCCATTTTTTAGCTGTTGGTGAATATAAATATATGCTGTACTGAACATTAGAATTTATTGTAGATGTAAGATTTATAGTAGGTCTCATACCAGACTTTAAACCCTCTTCATTATTAAATTTAATAGTTTTTATCTTTGGTAATGGTTGTGTTTCAGCTAATATATTTTGAGCAAAAATAATTCCTGATAAATTAGCCAACACCATAGTAATAACTAGAACACATATTAATCTTATTTTAAATTTTTTCATATTTACCTCCTATTTATAAAATTTTTACATATTAATACAAATAATATTATAATTTCTATATTTTTAAAACACTAATATAAAAAACAGCTATACCTAGTTGTTTTTTAAACAATTCTAGTATATAGCTGTATAATTTATTACCAAATATTTATGGCATATGAGTATTCTGTGTTTACTACCTTACCTTGATTAAATATTATTTTCTTATTGAAGAGTGGCCCATCATATACAAATGTATGGTATTCTCCATTTTCTCCACATGGATCAGCTCCACATTTTTCTATAAAATCAATTTCACTTCTAGTTAATGGTCTACCTAGAATAATCGGGTTAAGTTTATGCTGCTTAGATACAGCCTTAATTATTGCTTTAAATCCTAAATCAACAAATTCATAGGCAAGCTTTTTTCTGTTTTCCTGCCATAGTGGGTGAATACATTCAATTTCTGAAGCCATGCATCTATCACTACACCATGTTCTGTGCTCCTCAATATCTATATCCCCAAACACGCAGCAGTCAGCTCCCATTTGCCTAGCCTTTATAAGTGACTTTTCAAATTCTTGTCCATAACTTGATTTGTTATGTTTAGACTTAATAAGTGGAATATTAAGTGATGAGGATATCTTATTCAGTAAATCCTCATTAACTCCATGTAGCCATGAACGTGTATCATCCTCATAAAAGTTAACTATTAAAGCAATAGGTATATTTCCTTCCTTTATCATTCTATATAGCGCAAGTGTACTATCCTTACCGCAGCTATAACTTATAGCAAATTTTCTCATGTTATTCTCCTATATCACGTTTAATATAATTCATTGGTATAAGGTCTACAAACCTACTAGGGCTACTAACCCTTCCTCCGCTAAATGTATTACAGGTTAAAAATAATCTTTTCTTAGCCCTAGTAATAGCAACATAAAAAGTTCTTTTTTCCTCATCTAGGTTTTTAGATTTAATAGCCATATAACTTGGAAATTTATTATCCTGTAATCCAGCTATGAAAACGTTTTCATATTCTAATCCCTTTGATTGGTGAACAGTTATAATAGGTATTCTAACCCTTCCACTTCTCTGAATAATAATTCTTTCAAGTTCTCCATTTGATAGTGCTGTCATTTTAAGAACATCAAGTAGTGCATCTCTATAACACTTATCCTCATCATCATAGTCCTTAATAAGCTTATAAAAATCCCTTAATCTTTCTATTTTCTCCTCTTCCTTGTATATTGAACCAAGTTCAAAGTTTCTAATTATATAATGTATAATATCATGTGGTCTATTATTAATTGCAAAATTAAATAAATCATTAAGCTTATTATTTATTTTGCTAAAACTTTTAATATGCTTACTTATATACCCTATTCTCTCAAGGCTTGTAGGAATAATATCCTCTTTAATAGCCCTAACTAAAAGTTCTGAAGTTGCTAGAATATCATTCATTGCATTATGGTCTGGAATATTTTCAACCTTAAATAAATTACTTAAAGTTTCAAGCTTATGGTTAATTAAGTTAGGGTGAAATCTTCTATATATATCTAGAGTATCATAGAAGGATTTAAATTTAGGAGAAGTAGCTCCTAGCCTCTTACAGTAGCTAGTTAATATATTAATGTCATACTGAACATTGTGCCCTACTATAACACTTCCACCTGAGAAGTTTATAAAATCTTCTAATACTGTCTTTGGGTCTTCGCCCTTATTGTCTATAAATTCATTAGTAAATCCATGAACAAGTGATGAATCTGAAAGGTCCCTTGTTGTATGTAAGAATCTTTCAAACCTTTCAACAACCTTACCTCTTCTGTTTATTTTAATAGCTGCTATTTGAATTATTTCATCCTCAGTTACATCTACCCCTGTACTTTCAACGTCAAATACAATTATGTTGTCCTTATTGTACTCCTCAATAAGACTTGTAAAATACTCACCTTCCATTGTTTTAGAATCAAGGAAATCACATAGGGTAATCCCAGCCTCCCTATAACCTTTACTTTCTATATCATTTATTGTTTTATCGCCAACCCCAAGTGGTATTCTCTTAAGAATTCTCTTAAAACTAAGACTATCATTAGGGTTAGCAATTAACTTAAGAAAACTTATAATATCCTTAACTTCAAGTCTTCTAAAAAACCTAAACTGGTCAACTAACACAAATTCAAATCCATCCTTAGAATTTTGAATGTACTTAAGTTCTTCACTTAGTTCAATTGTATAATTGTTATCCCTAGTTAATATACAGCTAGCTCCAACATCTACACCCTTGTTTTTAAGCTCTATTATTCTATCATAAATGTACTTAGCCTCATTATATAAACTCATATTCTCCCTAAAAACTATCTTATCTCCACTATCATTTGCCATAGATTCTAACCCATCTTTATAAATTAGATTAGCCTTATCTGCAAATGCATTAATAAGATAACCCATTGAGGCATCAGTTAGGTTCTTAGTAGCCCTATAATTCTTGTTAAATGTAATATCTATAGGTGAATACTTATTTCTAAACATATTAAAAATTACATTAGGATCAGAACCTCTCCAACCGTAAATTGTTTGAAATACGTCTCCACATATAAGAATATTATTACTACCGAAAACCTTTTCTATAATTGAGTATTCCATAGTACTAGTATCTTGAACCTCATCTATATTAATGTACTTATACTGGCTTTGTAGCCTTTGACAAACCTTAGGGTTTTTAAGTATATCCCTAGCCTTAATTAATAAATCATTAAAATCTAACCCATGGTTATCTGCCAGTAGCTTATTATATTCTTTAACAAGTCTTACTCCATCACCAATAAGGAAATTTCTAAGGTCAGTATCTACCCTACCCCTTTCCTTACATATATAGTTAATATCCTCAATATTACTTTTGCAAAGAATAGGCATTATACTATCGTACTCAACCTCTGCCTTAAGTGATTCTTCTTTCATTAGGTTTATAAATCTATATACAGGATCAACCTTAAATCGTCCTATATTCATTCCCTTTATTATTTCACGACAATCATCTTCATCAAAAATAGTAAAGTCTGTATATATATCTGTATTTCTCTTAGCCTCAGCCTTAACTATATCAAAGCAAAAACTATGGAAAGTTCTTATTGTTATCCCCTTATAGTTTGCCTTTAAAATTGACTTAACCCTCTCATCCATTTCCTTAGCTGCCTTATTAGTAAAGGTAATACATAGAACCTGTGATGCCTTAGCCCTACCCCTACTTATAATATTAGCTATTCTTTTAGATAAGGTGTCAGTCTTTCCTGTACCTGCTGATGCTAATAGAATAATATTATTATCTATCTCATTAACTACCTGTTGTTGCATTTCATTAAGAGCCATATTCTCACCTCTTTTTAAATATTACCTATATTATACTTTAAAAAATTTAGCTTTACCCTCTCCATTTCCTCCTTTATTTTTACATGTTTCTTAAAATATCTATTAATTTCCCAAAAATATCTTATTTATTCACCATAACTAGAAGGACTTTCCATATATGTGTAGAATTATACAAATAGACCAGTACAACCATAACCTCTTTTTTTATTTGATTGAGTACTGGTACAGTTTCCTAGAAAAGTTAGGATATTTGTTAATTAGTCATCCCAATACTTTATTAGCAATATCTTATTATCCTAACAACCCAAATTATTCTAATTATTTCTAATTTTTAAGTATTACATACTTGAGAATACCATTGTCATCCCAGACAATAAAAAATAACCCTGTATTTATACAGGGTTATTTTTTATAATTTATTTATTTAACATTGTTCCACGTGGAACATATTAATTATTAATTTCCCACCCCACTATTTTAAAAATAAAATTAGCCTTACAATCTTCTAAGGCTAATTTTTTAGTAAGTCTATTAATAATAAGGATATCTTATACATTGTAGTTTTCTTATCCATGCTTTTTTTTCTAATGTATGTATAAGCTTTTTCTTCATCTATAGAATACTTGTCCATAAGCATTTTTTTAGCCTTGTCTATTACCTTTTTTTCTTTCCTTTTCTTTTCTTCTTTAAGTATATATTCAAAATCCTTAACACTCTGACTTAAAATATAATCAAGCTCATTATAATCTATAGGCTTTTTAAGGTAGGTTTTTACTTTTTTTAAGGAGAGAGCTATTCTATATTGAGACGCTTCTCCCTTAAAACTAATTATACAGGGGCAAATTCCCTCACCCTCTAATATTTCTCCTATTTCAAACCCAGATATACCCTTCATGTTAGCTTCAACTATTACTATATCTGGATTAAGACTTCTTATCTTTCTAAGGAGACTTGGACCTGATGTATCCCACCCAATAACCTGATGTGATAATCCTGATAACTTGAATTTTAGCCCTTCTAAAAAATCAATGTCATTATCTCCTATAATTATCTTATAACTTTCCATTTTAGATTAAAATTTAGTAAGATACTTTTCTATTTCCCATGAAGTAATTCTACTTCTGTAATCTTCAAACTCTATTTTCTTAGCCTCTACAAAGGTTTTAAAAATATGTTCTTTAAGGGCATCTCTTATAACTATATCATTAGATAAGCACTCAATAGCAGTTTCTAATGATTGAGGTAACTTGTCATATGTTCCACCATCTTCTATTGGTCTAATTGGTTCTATTTTGTTCTTAATTCCATCTATACCAGCCTTAATAATAACAGCAAAAGCAAGGTATGGGTTACATGATGGGTCTGGGTTTCTAATTTCTATTCTTGTATCCATTTTCCCATATGTTGATGGAACCCTAATAAGTGGTCCCCTATTTTTGAAGCTCCATGCAATATTAATAGGTGCTTCGTACCCAGATACAAGTCTCTTATAGCTGTTAACAGTAGGATTAGTAATAGCACACATACTTCGAGCATGCTTAAGTACTCCCCCTATAAAATACATTGCATCCTGAGATAGTCCTCCCCCAAGGTACCCCTTAAATGCATCTTCTCCATTTTTGTACATTGAGAAGTTAAGATGCATTCCACTACCTGCCTCCTTAAATAAAGGCTTTGGCATAAATGTAGCATGAAGACCATGGTTTTTAGCTACTTTTCTAACTATAGTTTTAAATGTTACTATCTTATCCGCTGCACTTATAGCATAGTCCTTTTTAAGGTCTATTTCATGTTGTCCTGGTGCAACCTCATGATGGGAAGTTTCAACTTCAAAGCCCATTTTCTTAAGTGTAACAACCATATCACGTCTCGCATTTTCTCCAAGATCCACTGGAGCTAAATCAAAATACCCTGCATCATCATGTGTATTAAGTGTTGGCTTTCCGTTAGAGTCTGTATGGAATATATAAAATTCACATTCAGGGGCAACATCTATTTTATATCCCATTTTCTCTGCTTCACTTAATGCACTTTCAAGTATGTATCTAGGGTCTCCCTTAAATGGAGTATTATCATCATTAAGTATATTGCATATAACCCTAGCCTCACGGCCAAAACTACCTCTCCAAGGATAAATAACAAATGTATTAAGATCAGGTTTTAGATGCATATCCTTTTCTTCAACTCTAACAAAACCATCTATACTTGAACCATCAAAGGTAATCTCCCCTCTAAGTCCACGTTCTATTTCTTCACCTGTTATAGCAATGTTTTTCATAACACCGAATATATCAGTAAATTGCATATATAAAAATTCTATTTCTTCCTCTTCAATAATCTCTAATATTTCTTCTACAGTTTTCATAATAACCTCCCTACATATGTACTACGCCCTTAACAGAGCCTACTATAAGCCCCTTAAGCAGTATAGTTATAATATTGTACTTAATAAATAAATTAGCTAGGGTAGAACTACTTATTAATGTGTAGAACTGA
Organism: Clostridium sp.; assembly: GCF_036639235.1. GTDB lineage: Bacteria > Bacillota > Clostridia > Clostridiales > Caloramatoraceae > Clostridium_AB. Next base: position 34,925 of record NZ_JAVWJB010000010.1, on the reverse strand, counting down.
TTACCCTCACTTAAAATCGGAAGTATTGGAATAATAAAAACAAATCCTATATTAAGTATTATAATCCACTTTAAAACACCTAATATTCCTCCAAGAACACTATCTATAGGACCGAAAAACGACTTCTTCAAATTCTTTCTAATACCCTGCTTTAATATGCTTATTATAATAGTAACAACTATAAAAAGTATTAAAAAAGAAGCTACATATATAACTCCCTGGGTTAAAAAATCAACCATAGAAGCTCCACCCGAATTAAATTTATTTATGATTATCTTAGTGTATTCATTAAACTCATTAACTCTCCCTTGAATTACTGAGCCTATACTCTTCGGTATGTCTGTGTAATTATAGATTAACATAGAAAAGGTTTTCGTAAATATATAACTGACTAAAATACCTGCTATAAGACCTAGAATATTTAGTATGGATATAATAAGCCCTCGCTTTGCACCCATAATAAGCCCAAGTCCTAACACAATTATAATACCAAGGTCTAAATAATTCATATCTTACCACCTTTGACAAATTTAATTAATTCTTAATGTTTATAATCCATATTATAGTGTTATAATATCAAATAAGCAAAACTATATTTAAATAGTGTGGAATTTTTTATTTTATACTATTAATATATAATTTATATCGTCTCTGTTTATTATAATTATGGACAGATATACATTAAATTAGAATAGGGGGTTAAAATTTGTTTGATCCAGTTTTACTTGCGAAACTTAAGAAAATTAGTATATTCCTTATAGTGTATACTTTACTTTTCGTAGGTTTCTTCTCAACAATTAAATACACATTACCATTTGTTTTAGCATTTTTGATTGCTTTTTTAATGAAACCACTTACTGAGTTTTTTAAGAGAAAGTTTCATATGTCCAGTGGATTCTCATCACTTATATCAACCATAATTTCATTTTCATTAATAACACTTATATTGGTGCTATTAATAATGAAGGTTGCCACAGAATCTAAGGATATATTAGCCTCTCTACCTTCCATAGATATAGATGGTATTTCTAATTACTTTATGCTAAAGTTTGAATCACTTAAGCATTTTTATGAGAATCTAGACCCAACTATAATAACCCAGATTAAAGCACAAATTGCTTCGATTACATCAGGAATTATAGCTGTAGTTAAGTTACTACTAGATAAATTAATAGTACTAGCTATGTCACTTCCTCTTATAATTATGGTTATTTTAGTTACTTTACTTGCTACATTCTTTATATCAAAGGATTTACCTGCTATTAAGAGAAAGTGTCTATCATCACTTTCACCTGATGGCCAAGAAAAGTTTAAAAACTTTATATCTGAGGCTAACAAAATGTTATTCCAATATATTAAGTCATATGGAATTATAATATTTATAACATTTGTGTTAACTTGGATTGGATTTTCTATACTTGAAATAGAATACTCCTTTATGCTAAGTTTATTATCAGGTGTACTTGATTTACTACCTATACTTGGCATAGCTGCAGTTTACTTCCCGCTTGCTATTTACTACTGGATAATTGGTAACCACGCTGTTGCTATTATACTAGTTGTACTATACGCAGTTGTTACTGTAGTTAGAAATATTGTAGAACCAAAGCTTGTATCCTCATCACTGAACCTACATCCTGTAGCAGTACTTGCTGCTATATTTATAGGGCTTCAGGCTTATGGATTCCTAGGTATGATTTTCTTAATCTTCCTAATGCTTTTCTACAATATATTAAAGAAAGTAAATGTTTTATAATTAATTGAATATAAACCTCCTTTTGTGGCAAGAATTAAGCTATAGCTACTTAAGGAGGTTTTTTTATGAACTCTAACAAATTCAATTTTTCTATTGATACTTCTAGTGATAATGCTGTTATGACTATTTGTTCATCTCTTAAGGAGATAATTAACCATATATATACCCCAAATAGACAGCTTATAGTTCTTTGTATAGGAACTGACAGATCTACAGGGGATAGCCTAGGACCTCTTGTTGGAACTAAGCTTCAAGAGTCACTTATTAATACTAATATTAAGATATTTGGAACCCTACATGAGCCTGTACATGCTAAGAACATAGAAGACAACATTGAGATGATTAACACTACATTCAACAACCCATTTATTATAGCCATAGACGCTTCACTTGGCAGAATAGACAAAGTTGGATTTGTAAGCATATTTGACGGTCCTATAAGACCTGGGGCAGGTGTTAATAAGAAACTTCCTCATATAGGTGATATAGGCATTACAGGGGTTATTAACGTATCTGGGTTTATGGAGTATATGGTACTTCAGAATACTAGATTATCAGTTGTAATGGACCTTGCTGATAAGATAGCATCAAGCCTGTATTTTACACTTAAAGATTACAGTTATCGCAATCTTAACGCACGAGCATAACAAAAGGGGATATATAACTATATCCCCCTTATTTTTAATTTATAGAAAACCTTTTCTATTTTATATCTTTATGTATTTTGTTAAGTTTAATTATTCCTATTACTAAAAACAACGCTCCTACACAAGCTACAGCTAATCCGTAAGTATAATTTACATTCATTCCTTCAACCCTTTTAGCCATTATTACAAATGGCATAGGAACTGCATTTAGAATTAGGGCAGGAATAAGCGCCTTTATAGATGAATCTAATTTAAATAATTCTCCTACCTCTAGAGGACTCCCCTTAAAAGTAGCTGCTCCCATACCTACATATAATATAGTTAACCCTATATAGGTTACTACAATAACCCCTGTGTATATTAAGATATCTAAATAACTACTTGAAAATACAATACCAATAACAATACACGTTATAAGACCTAAAGAATTTATTCCAAGAGCTAATATTACCTTAGATAATATTAATGTAGATATTTTAATAGGATATACCTTAAACATTTCAAGACCTCTTCCTTCCCTTGTAAAGGAAGTGATTGCAGCAAAGTTAATAAGGGTAAATCCTCCAAGTATTACTATAATACCAACCATAGCTATACTTTTAATAACCTCAATATATGGGCTATTAACACATATAATTAGTAGAGTAGTAGAAATTACAAATACCACACCTGTAGTAATTATAATATTAGTTCTTAATATTGGAACCCTCCATATTAGCTTTAAGTCTCTTATTATATTAGATACTATTTTAGTATTTGGATAATATTTATATTGATCAGTGGTTCCTCTATAGCCCTTACTTCTTTCTATGTTTTTCTTCATAATATCTATATACATATCCTCACCATGAAAATACATTCCGCATCCAATAAGTACTATAGTACATACCACATAAGTTAAGCTTATTCCAAGGCTAGCAAGAGGTAATAATCTATATATTTCACCTGAGTATATAAAATTACTAATAAAATCAAACTTGGTAGATTGATTAATAAGCCTTTCAAAATAATTTAAGGTTATAATAGTTATCACTACTATATTCAATGTAAACCCAATTATTAATTTATTGATTAGATTTTTTATATTGTAGTATATATAAACAAGTCCTATTATCACATATGTAATAAAAAGTGTTGCTCCAAATACTAATATAATAAATAATATAATTCCTAGATAAAAATCATAATTAACCTTACTATAGAATCCATAGGTTAATAACTGTATAGATAAAACTACAGGAATCAAGGTAACCCCAAGGGATTCTCCAATACTTTTCCCCAATATATAAACTCCCTTTTTAATTGGGTATATACTCATATATTTATAATCACTACCTAAGAATATATTATTTATAACTCCTCTTATACTAGCTATGCACCCAAATATAAACCCCATATTAAACAGACCACTTACCAAAATATACTCTTGTCCTACAACCTTAAAAGCACTATATAATCTTGCAAACAAAGCCTCTGAGGCTACTAGATAAATCATTATAAAACATAACATACCAAGTGACTTTGATAGGGTGTCGCCACTACCTAAAAATATATTAATTCCTTTTTTATAATTTATTTTAATAAGAGATATTATTTGTTTCATATTAATACCTCCTATTGTCTAGATTTAGCATCGCTAAACATATCTATATATATTTCTTCCAATGATTTCTTATTTCCATACCTATTTTTAAGCTTAGATAAATCACCATAATATAATGTATTACCCTTTTTAATTAAAATAATTTTATCACATAAATTCTCAACAATTTCTAGTATATGTGAAGATAGTATTATTGTGTTTCCAAGGCTTGAGTATTCCTTCATAAATACCTTTAAATCATATGATATTTCAGGGTCTAATCCATCAAATGGTTCATCTAAAACCCAAACCCTAGGACTATGCATTAGAGATGCTATAATCATAATCTTTTGCTTCATACCCTTTGAGAACTTGTCCATTCTCATATTAAGTTCATTAAATATAGAAAATCTTTTACTTAATGTTTCTATCCTCTCTTTTCTTACCTCACTACTTAATTCATACATATCACTAACAAAATTAAGGTATTCTAATGCCTTTAAGCTTAGAAATTTATTTTCATCATCAGATACATATCCAAGTAGCATTTTCACTTCATATGGACTATTGATTATATTTAAATTATTAATGGTAATGCATCCCTCTGTAGGTTCTATTATTCCCATTAACATATTTATTATTGTTGTTTTCCCCGCTCCATTAGGACCAATTAATCCAACTATGCACCCTGACTCAATAGATAAATCTAAATTATTAACTGCTACATAATTTTTATATTTTTTACTAATGTTTTTAATTTCTATCATTTAAAAACCACCTTTTATATAATTTATAGCCTTATCTATTGTATATTTGACTTTTAATAATAATGAAATATTTATATGATACCTATATGTAAAATTATGTATTTTTGCTATTCCCATAATACTACCATTTTTTATTCCCTAAAGCAATAAAAAGCCGAGGATATCCTCGGCTTAACTTAACTATTTATGTCTCTAGATTCTATTTCGTCTATCTCTCTAAAGTCTTCATCTATATTTCTTTCAGATTCAACATTAGACTGTATTCTAGATGAAAAATCTCTTACATCTTGAATCTCATCTATATCTTCCATTCTATATCTGTTGTTATCTTCATATGCTCTATGAGCCCTATCTATTGCTTCTCTTTCTTCCTCTGATAAATCATACTTAGAAATACCATTGTCTATAGGCTTAGCAAATGTAGTAGAATCTGTTCTACCATATATTCCAGTTAAAATAATACCAGTATCACTTTCATCAAGTAGTGCTACTGAGAAACTAAGGTCACTTCCTATATCATCAAATGCCTTATATCTAACAATTCCAACCTTCTGAACAGATCCGCTTATTCTCTCATCAATTGACTTGTATGCTCTATGAATGTCTCTTGTGTAATCAAGAACTTCTTCAACCCTATCCCCATACTCAACAATTAGCTGCTCTAGATTATCCTTCTTAGATGTTCTAAATAACTTCTTGTATCTCTTGCTCATTCTGCTTAATTGAACCTTGTTAATAATTTGTAGCAGTATAAGTATTACTAATAAACCTAGTATACCTACCATTATTAATGTGTCGTATTCTTGAATAATCTCAAGGAACCTTTCCATAATGCTTATCACTCCCGTATTCTAGCTTAATATGTATATCTGCTTATTATTATGTTTCACGTGAAACATATAGGGGGCAGACCCTATTCTTTAGATAATATCTCAAGTATTCTGTCTAATTCTTCTTGGCTATGGAATACTATCTCAATCTTAGACTTTTTCTTTCCAAGGTTAATATTAACCTTAGTTCCTAGTATGTCTTGAAGTCTGTTTTCTGCATATCTTGTATGAACGTCTTTATTATCTGTAGCAGCCTCTGTAGTAACAGCAGCAGTATTATTTATATCTCTTACTAGTTTCTCCGTTTGACGTACATTTAATTCCTCATTTATTACTTTTTGAGAAATTTTAAGTTGTAAGTCCTTATCTTCAATACCAGCTAATATCTTACCATGACCCTCAGATAATTCCTTATTAGCAATTGAATCAATAACATCATCATGTAATGATAACAATCTCATATTATTTGTTATTGCTGTTCTGGATTTACCTACTCTAAGTGATATTTCCTCTTGAGTTAGGTTAAACTCCTTTGAAAGCCTTTTGTAAGCTAATGCTTCTTCAATAGGGTTTAGATCCTCTCTTTGAATATTTTCTATTAATGAAATTTCGGCTATTTCTTGATTAGAAAGTTCTTTCTCTATTATAGAAACCGTTTTCATTCCTGCTTTCTTCGCAGCTCTCCATCTTCTTTCCCCTGCTATAATTTTAAAGAATTCTCCCTCTTTCTTAACAAGAATAGGTTGAATCATTCCATGTAGCTTAATAGATTCTGCAAGTGATTCTATTTTGTCACTATCGAAACTCTTTCTTGGCTGTTCTTTGTTAGGGAATACATCGTCAATATTAACTTCAATACTAGCTCCCCTTACTTCTTCTTGTAGAATAGGTTCATCTGGTATTAATGCAGATAATCCTCTTCCTAAGGCTCCTTTTTTAGCCATTGTTCTCCCCCCTATCATATTCTAGAAATTCTGCTGCAAGCTCTTCATAAGCTCTAGCACCTCTAGATAATTTGTCGTATAAAAGTATAGGCTTACCATGGCTTGGTGCCTCTGCAAGTCTTACGTTTCTAGGTATAATAGTTGTATATACCTTTCCTTTGAAGAACTTTTTTACTTCCTCAACAACCTCAATAGATAGGTTGGTTCTTCCATCAAACATACTCATAACAACCCCTTGTATTTCAAGATCCTTATTTAAGCTCTTTTTTACAAGCTGGAATGTCTTCATTAACTGTCCAACACCTTCTAAGGCATAGAATTCACATTGAATAGGTATCATAACACTATTTGATGCTGTTAATGAATTTAGAGATAGTAGACCTAGGGAAGGTGGACAGTCTATAAATATGTAATCATAGTTATCTTTAACCTGATCAAGGGCATCTTTGACCCTTGTTTCACGACTTATCTTTGCTGTAAGTTCAATCTCTGCTCCTGCAAGCTCAACTGTTCCAGGTATTATGTCTAGATTTTCTAGTTCTGTACCCTTAATTGCTTTCTTTGGATCCTCACCCATTATTACATGATACATAGAATACTCAAGCTCGTCCTTATTTATTGATAAGCCACTTGTTGTATTCCCTTGAGGGTCAATATCTGCAATTAGCACCCTAAGCCCCATATTCGCTAAATATGCACTTAGGTTAATAGTAGTAGTTGTCTTTCCAACTCCACCTTTTTGATTAAATATACATATAACCTTCCCCATATAATTACCACCTTTATAAATAAATAGTATATTTTCTAATGTTCTATAATATATATTTTACCGTAAGACTAATTTATATTAAATACTTTAGGAGGTATTTATGTTAAAAATTATGTTGTCAACTTTTTTTCTTGTTTTTATAGCAGAGCTAGGTGACAAAACCCAATTAACAACTATGATGCTTTCAGCACAGTCTGGTTCTAAGATGGCAGTATTTATAGGCTCATCTTTAGCACTTATATGTGCATCAGTTATGGGGGTACTCCTAGGTGGAATATTAAACAAGTACATACCTGCTAATTTAATACAAACAGCCTCGGCTATTGCATTTATCGCTATTGGAGTAATTTTACTCTTTAATCGGGCGTAAGTCCATTATTAACATTCCTTAACCTAAAAGGTAGATTAACTAAATAATCTACCTTTTTATATTATTAAGAACTTTGTTTACAACGTAAACTATATCAGAATAACATCATTCTTTTTTTGGATTATTTTCTATACAATTAGAGTTTTTCATAGCTCCAGTAGCCATTATAACCTCTTTTACTGTTTTATTTCCCTTTTCTACTGCTCTTATAATATCCTCTTCTGTTACCCTATTACAGTAACATACGTACTCCCTTAAATCATGGTTATTATTTTCTTTATTATGTTCACATTTATGATTCATTATCTAAAATCACCTCACAAATTTCTACATACTAATTATATATAAAACTATAATTTAAAACTATAAAAATAATGTTTCACGTGAAACATTATTTCTTTATTTAATATTTTGGTATTATATATGTATTACTATAAATAATTTATAGGAGAATTTATATGAACCGATTAGACAGATTAGAAAAACTTCATCCATTAAAATCTATTATTATATTTTCTTTTCCTTCAATTGTAGCCCTTGTATTAGAATCTCTAACAGGTATAGTTGATACTGCCTTTGCTGGTAATATAGGTGGAGGCTCCACAGCGGCTCTTTCAGCTATGGGTGCACTAAACCCTATAATGTCTATGCTAGTTGCTATACAGCTGCTATTTGGGCTCTCAACAGGTATATTAATTGCTAAGAGCATAGGGGAAAACGACCGTGAAAAATCTATTACTATATTTCGAATAGGTTATTTACTTACAACCATTATAAGTATTACAGTTTCTCTTATTATATTAATATTTATGGACCCAATTATATCTCTACTTGGTGCAAGTGGAGAAACATTTATACTTGCTAAAAAATATCTTACCATTGCTATTATAAGCAATATTTTTAGCTCAATAGGATATATGTTGGTTAATATAATAAGATCAATTGGTCACCCTACAACTGAAATGATTATATGTATAGTAGCTACCATAGTAAATGTAACCTTAAACTATCTATTTACAATAGTTTTAGACTTTGGAATTACTGGAATTGCAGTTGCCACGTTATGTAGCGAGGTTTTATACTTTACATGGTCATTATATTATTTAAAGAAAATAAAATTCTATTATTCACCTAATATTAAATTAGCCATTGGTAATAGTAAGTATTCCTTTGATTTGTTTAAAATAGGGTTTGTACAATTTCTTATGCAGGCTATGCTTAGCCTAACTGGAATGATGGCAAATATAAAGCTTATAGAATTTGGTTCACTTGAGTATTTAGCTTGTAGAGCTGTTTTATTCAGTGTACTAACTCTTTTAATAATGCCACTTGCAGGACTTAGTGGAGGTATACAAAATATACTATCCTTCTTTATAGGTCGTAAAAATAATACTATGATACTTAGGGTTCTTAAGTATTCTCTCCTTATATCCTTTATTTATGGACTAGGAGTGTATCTACTTATTATAATTAAGCCAGCAGTAATTATAGGTATATTTACATCCTCCCCTGAGGTTGTTAGGCTTTCAAGTGGAATTATAGGATTGTTTTTAATATCCTTCCCACTTAGTGGTGTCTTCTATATACTAATAACCTTTATGCAGGTTAATGAACTTGAGAAATCAGCTATGATATTAACTATATTACGTCAGGTTATATTATTCTTACCCTTAATTTTCATACTCCCTATATTATTTAAAAACTCACCACTAGGAATTAATCAAGGACAATCCGTATTCCTAGCTACTCCTATAAGTGATATTATCGTTATTCTTATTTCACTTATATATTTATATAAATTATCACTTAAATATAAACTTAAGGCTGCGTAGCAGCCTTTTTTATTGACTTACTTTCGCAATAATAGTAATATTATAGAAATTTATTTAATTATAGGGAGATCATATATGAAGGGTGTTCAAGATTTTTATAATGAAACAGCCCCTGATTGGGCTGATAAGTGGTATGAGGATACTAGCCTTATACCATATTTAAAAGAATTTTTTAGCTTTTTACCTAATAATCCACGTGTACTTGATTTATGCTGTGGTGCAGGCTATGAAAGCATGAGAATGGCATCACTTGGAGCTGAGGTTGTTGGTCTTGACTTCAGCGCAGAAAGTATAAATGTTGCTAAAACAAGAAATCCTAACATTAAGTTTATTAATGAGGATATGTTAAATGATTATAGTTATATTGGTAAGTTTAACGGATGTGCTGTTATAGCTGGCCTTGTACATTTAACCGAAGATAAGCTTAATATGGCTTTTCAGAGAATATCCTCTGTACTTTACGATAATGGTTACCTTTTTATAGTTGTGGAAGATGGACAAGGTAAAAATTCTGAATCTAGTTTTGTTAATATTAATGGAATAGACTATGATAGGGATTTTTATAGACACTCACTAAATACACTTATAGCTTCATCTAAAAATATTTTTAAATATATTAAAGAAATAAATTTAGATAATGACCCATTATGGAAATACTATATATTTAAAAAGGAAGTGGTTTAATGTCAATAGATAGTTTAGTTAATTCTAAGCTAAAAATTAATCAGGATTTATGTACAAAGCTATTAGATTATAACTTAAGTTATACAGAGGATATTACTAAATCTAAATTTAATATTTTTTTATTAAACAGTCAGGGTATTAAGGTAGCTGGTATTATGGGGAAACTTGAAGATAATTATTTAGAAATATCCTATCTTTGGGTAGATGAAACACTTAGAAATAAAGGACTTGGAAGTAGTATTATTACTCAATCAGAAAACATAGCATTATTTATGAAATATAAATATATTTATCTTACTACACCATTGAACAGATCCTCTAAATTTTACGAGAAACTTAACTATATTAAATCTACAGATTCCTCAATATATTCCTACTATAAATTACTAAAAAAATAGACTATATTAATTAAAATATAGTCTATTTTTATTTATAACATCTATCTACTTTATAACTTTTATAACCATTATGAATACCTATTGTAATTATCATGTTAATATTTAATAAAATATCCATTAGCCCTTATCCTTAGCTAATATAATTGCTGAAGCAATAATTAACAACGTTCCAATAATAAGTGCAAATGATAACTTTTCTGAAAAGAAAATAACACCACATATTATACTTACTATAGGCTCAAAAGTAGCCAGTATTGTTGCTGATGTAGCCCCTATAGACTCTATTGCCTTAAGTAAAAGCACAATAGGCACTATTGTTGATATTATAGCTATACCAAAATATGATCCTATTACAGGCAAATTACAAACCCAAGCTATTTCCCCTCTTGTTAATCCATATATAGCCATTCCAATAAAGGCTCCAAAGCTTACGTACATAGTAGCAATCTTATTATCCATAAGCTTTATAGGCTTAAGTCCAAGTCCTATAACTGTTCCTGCATAAGTAACACCTGATATAAGAGCTAAAATAACTCCAAAAGTGTTTAAGGTTGTACTTTCAAATGCAACTAAGGAATATACTCCAAGACTAGCGGTAATTATTGATATAATTTTGCCTCTACTAACTTTCTCCTTATATGCAAAAAAACTAAATACACAAATAATAACAGGATAAGTAAAATGAAGTGTTGTAGCAAGACCTCCATCTAAGTATACATATGATAAAAATAATGTTTCTGTTGTAATAGTATATCCTAATATTCCTATTAAAAAGAGCATTAACAATTGCTTTCTATCTATTTTTATACTAACTCTTTTTATAAGTAAGTAAGCTAGTAAAAGAATAAAAGCAATTAGAAATCTAAACATTAATAAAGATGTAGAATTTGATCCATTCATATAAGCTATTTTAGCAAATGTAGGACCAAGCCCAAAGGCTGCTGAAGATATTATTGCATAAATAAATCCCTTATAACTATTCATAATAACCTCCTTCATACTATAATTTTGTACTTACTATTTCTTTTTTTGATAATTATCTACACAAATACAAAAGCTAGGATTCTATATATTTCTACATAAAACGCTAGCTTTATAATAATATCATATTAAAAAAAAATCTATATAATTTAAAATACTATTTCTTAGGTATTTTAACTATAATTTCTACACAGTCTTCCTTTTCTCTATGCTTATATTCAGCCTCTATTCCACTTTTCTCCATAATTTGCTTCAATGTATTAGTAATAATTCTAGGGTTAAATGTCCACTTTTGCTTGAATTTCTCCTCTGATTTAGAGTTTTTTTCCTCAAGCATGCTTTCAATAAGCATTTCTGTTTTCTTTACATTTAGTCCTCTTTTAACTATTAAATCTATAGCCTCTAACTGCATTTCCTCTGTTGGAAGTTTAAGTAGGGCTCTAGCATGTCTTTCAGTTAACTCATTTTCAAGTAATGCTTCTTTTACAGTATTGCTAAGTTTTAGTAGTCTTAACTTATTAGCAATAGTAGACTGTTTTTTTCCTATTTTAGAAGCAAGTTCTTCTTGGGTAAAGTCATGCTCACGGATAAGATTATAATAGCCTTCAGCCTCTTCCATATAGCTTAAATCTTCCCTTTGAAGATTTTCAATAAGTGCTAATACAGCAGACTCTGTATCTGTAAGGTTAACCACTATAGCTGGTACCTCATTAAGCCCTGCAAGTTGTGATGCACGAAGCCTTCTTTCCCCTGCAATAAGTTCAAATCTATCTCCCATTCTTCTTACAGTAATAGGTTGAAGCACACCATACTCTCTAATTGACTCAGAAAGCTCTAAAAGGGACTCCTCGTTAAAAAATTTACGTGGCTGATAAGTATTCTGTCTAACCTGTATTATTGGAATATTTATAACTTCTCTTTCAGCCTTCATTTGCATATACAATCTACCTCTTTACAATTTATTTTAATAATAGATAAATAAGGTTTAAATACCATCTTTAAACCCCATCATATAATTATAATATTTTATAATTATATTTTCTATATTTTTCACGTTTTCCCTTCAAAAACTATAAAATTTATAATGTTTTTTACAATTATAGGTATCTAAATGTATATTTTACTATATTATCTAGCAAAAATAATATAGTAAAAATTTATTTGTAAATATTCCAAACAAATTGTATTAAATTAAATTGCCAAATTACATATTTCAACATATATAGAATAGTAGGAAATATTATTAATTATAGGGATGTGAATCTATGACTACACTTAAAATTGATAAAGGTAGAACCTATAGTGTAGATAGGGTTGTCTCTCAACCCAAATCAATGATAAAGCCTATAGTAGAACAAATAAATAGAGTTGGAATTTTAGTTGATAACACCCTAGCTTCTAAGCTTGAACATCTTAAATTTAATCTATATCGTAACATCAGAGCCCAGGATAATATTCAAGACTCTATGGCCTATCTTGATGACAAGGAAGAGAATCTAACCAAACTAAAAAATTTAGGTGAAAACCTAATGTTACTTTCTTCACTATATTCTAGATCATCACCATACTCAGATGATAGAATTCAAATAGTCAAATCTACAGAAGCCCTACTCAAAGAAATTGAAACCTTAACATTAAAAATAGACTCAAAATTAATAAATTTAATATCCTCTACAGGTAGAGAAGGGACTTTATATTCTAATGATCTAAAAATACATCTAACACTTTACCCCTACCTATCAGATAATAAATTTATTAACTCATATAAAACAAATGAATTGTTAAGCAATTCAAGCCTTATAAAAGACAATATAATATCCCCAGTAGATACATTAATAGATGAATGTCAAAACTATAAGTCCTCCCTATACAATCAGTTCTTAGAAGAAAATTCACTTGCACAGTATAATATAGACGAGCTATATAGACTTAAGGATATAAGCTATTATATGTGGCAAAACCTTCAAAAAACCCAGGAATATCTTCTAAACTCTGGTACAAATTTAAGATTTCAAACAAATAATTTAAGCCCTGATAACGTATACGAACTATTAAAATAGGACAGGCATTGCCTGTCCTATTTTAATAAAATTATATAACCTTGATTTTAAATATATATTCAAATGTACCCTTATCAAAATTGCCTGTTAACCTATATACATAGGCACCTTTTTTCATGGGAACATTAAACTCATTCTTAGTAAAGTTAATTATAGTATTATTATCACTAAACATTGTAATCGAAGTATTGCTAATAGGTTTACTAGCCTTAAACTTAACCCTTTCCCCTGGGCTAATATTAAGAGCTACAATTCTAGATGCTACCTCATGGGGATCTATACTACACCCTATAACACTATCACTTTGAAAACTTACAAGCATAGGATCCATTTTAATATTTTTATATATAATTATTACCCCTGGAATACCATAGTTTTTATCTTTTACTGAATATCTATCAATAGATGAACAACCAATTAATACAAAACATAAAAAAATAACAAGGAATAAAGTTATCTTTTTCATACAACCACCCCTAGTTAATTAGTTACATATTAAAACACTAGTTAAGCCTAGATAAATCAACATTACTTTTTTGTTTTTCCTTTCTTTTCACTTGAATAATAGAATTAACCATAGTCTCATATGAGTAAAGCTTACACGCCCTAACCCTAATATTATCGTATATCCCATACTTTCTAAGCTCATTACAAACATTCCCTACAATTGACTTCTTCATATACCTAATATCAAAATTCCCGTTAATCTTAACAAAAAACTCACCCTCATCATTTAGTTCATTGCTTAAAATAACAATATTACTATTATTAACTATCGAAAAAACAAAAATATCCTTACAAGCTCCACCCTTTTCAACCATATCAACTAAGTTAAAATTAAAGGTATTGTCTAAACAATTAAAACATGGACTCCTATGCCAATTAATTATTTCCTTATAAGTATCATACTCTCCCACTGTATAAGTAAAATCATAAGAAACAAACAACCCCATAACATAGTCAAAACCATAATAATCAATAATCTCCTTAATAAACTGAGCCTTATTTTTTTCATCATAAATCATATATTTATTTTCTAAATCAGACACTCTAACACTCCTAGAAGAAAACCCTAAAGTCTTTCATAGTATTTCTCATACTATATGCCATCCCCCTAAAGAATGTTCTCCTAAAAATATCCTAAAAATCATAAACTCTATAAAATATGATATAATAAATAACAATTTAACCCAAAGGAGTGATTAACATAGACAAGCTAAAAAAATACTCAAACATACTTACCTTCATAGGAGCCACCTCAGCCATAACAGCACTACTACTATGCTTCCAAAGACTAATACCCTTATCAAATAGCTCCTACCTAAGAGAACATATCCCAGCAATAACAACCCTAACAATAACCCTATTCATAACATCACTTATAACAATACTAATATCAAAAACAATCAAAGCAATCATATCAGAACTAGAACTAATTAACACTAAAATTAAAAACACTAAATACCATCAAAAATAAAAAAATACCCACCTACTAAAAATAAGTGAGCAACTCAATAATTAATTCCAAATTCGTGGCTTCCCAAAAAGGCGTTAGACGGTGAAGAACAAGGCGCCGATTTTATAAAAAAGCGGAGCGTACTAATGGTACGTGAGCATTTTTTAGATTACTGATCAACTCAATAATCTACCCACATTCCTGGCTTCCCAAAAAAGGCGTGAGACCGTGGAGTGCAAGGCGCCGTAATGTAAAAAAAACGGAGCGTACTTATAGTACGTGAGTATTTTTTCACATTGCGAGCAACGCAGCAATCCGCGGTCTCACGTCTTTTTTATAGTGGTTTAGATTTTATTTGCTTGGCCTGTCTCGGAAATCTACTCTCTGTAGCCTTAATCTTGTCTATAATAATAAGATTGTGGCTTATATCCTCTCCAGGTATTACAGTAGTAACTATTTCACGAGCCTTACCACCAAGTGTTCCTATAGCATTTCTAGCCTCATCTAGCTCCTCATATCCTATTGGTCCCTTAAGTGCTACCATATGACCATTAACCTTAACATATGGCATTATATATTCTGATAATGTTCTCATATTAGCAACTGCTCTAGCTGTTCCTATATCAAACTTCTCACGAAGAGTCTTATCACGACCTCCGTCTTCTGCTCTCATATGGATGCAGTTAACTCCCTCTATTCCAGCCTCACTGCAAACAGTCTTTAAGAAGTTAATTCTCTTGTTAAGTGAATCTAGTAAAGTTAGCTTAATGTCAGGTCTTATAATTTTAAGTGGTATTCCTGGGAATCCAGCACCTGTACCAACGTCTATAACAGATGCACCTTCTCCAATAACTCCTGATTTAATTATTGATATTGAATCTATAAAGTGCTTCTTAATAACAGCTTCATCCTCAGTTATAGCAGTTAAGTTAATCTTCTCGTTCCACTCTTGAAGTAGATTCTTATAAGTCATAAACTGCTTAACTTGAAGTTCACTTAGCTCTATTCCGTATTCCTTAGCACCATCAATTAGTATTTTTTCAAGCATATTATCTTTCCCTTCTTCTAACCTGTTCCATGTAAACAAGTAGTACTGATATATCAGCAGGTGAAACACCTGATATTCTTGATGCCTGACCTATATTGTCTGGCTTAATTGCAGTAAGTTTTTGTTTAGCTTCTGTTCTAAGTCCTGAAATATCCTGATAATTAATATAATCAGGTATTCTTTTTTGTTCAAGCTTTCTTAGGTGTTCAACCTGTTCAATTTGCTTGTCTATATAGCCTTTATACTTAACCTGATTCTGAACCTCATCTCTTATAGCAAGGGGAAGATCAACCTCAGTTTCATCTAAGCTAATTACAACATCATACTTAAGTTCTGGTCTTTTTAAAAGTTCATATAGTGATGCACCTGTTTTAAGTGGTGTACTACCATTTTCCTCAAGTATTCTATTACGCTCTTCATTTGGGCCAACTATAGTAGACTTCAGACGCTCAATTTCCTCTTCAATCATAGCTTTTCTCTCAATATATTTTGACCATCTTTCATCATCAACAAGACCTATTTCACGTGCCTTTTCTGTAAGTCTAAGGTCAGCATTGTCCTGTCTAAGTATTAGTCTATATTCTGCTCTTGAAGTAAGCATTCTATATGGTTCATTAGTTCCCTTAGTTACTAAATCATCTATAAGAACACCTATATAAGCGTCTCCTCTATCAAGTATAAGTGGCTCTTTCCCTTGAACTTTAAGTGCAGCGTTAATCCCTGCTATAAGTCCCTGTGCAGCAGCCTCTTCATAACCTGAAGTACCGTTAATCTGACCACCACAGAATAAATTATTACATGACTTTAATTCAAGTGATAGTTTAAGTTCCTGTGGGTCTATACAATCATATTCAATAGCGTAACCAGTTCTCATAATTACACAATTTTCAAGTCCTTCAACACTTCTAATCATTTGCTCTTGAACATCTTCTGGAAGTGATGATGACATTCCTTGAATATACATTTCTTCTGTTTCTAATCCCTCTGGCTCTATAAATACTTGATGTCTTTCCTTATCCGGGAACCTCATAACCTTATCCTCAATAGATGGACAATATCTAGGTCCTACCCCTTCAATACTTCCGTTATACATAGGGCTTTTGTCTATATTATCTACAATTATTTTATGTGTTGTAGGATTAGTATAAGTTAAATAACACTCAACCTGAGGTCTTTCAAACTCATCACTTGTAAATGAGAAAGGAATAACCCTATCATCTCCTGGTTGTGGAACCATTTTAGAAAAATCAATAGTACTTGCCTTAACTCTAGCAGGTGTACCTGTTTTAAATCTTCTAAGTTCAATTCCTATATCCTTAAGACTATCTGAAAGGTGGTTAGCTGATGCCATTCCATTAGGTCCACTATAGTAGTTAACCTCACCTATAATAATTGAGCTCTTTAGGTATGTTCCAGTTGTAAGTACAACTGTTTTACCCATTATTCTAGCACCATTTCGAGTTATAAGTCCCTTAATAGCAGAGTCCTCTACAATTAGACTCATAACTTCATCCTGCTTAATTTCAAGGTTATCCTGTTTCTCAAGTACCTTCTTCATTCTCTGCTGATATAGGTATTTGTCTGCCTGTGCTCTTAGTGAGTGAACTGCAGGTCCCTTTGAAGTATTAAGCATTTTTGACTGGATATATGTTTCGTCTATATTCTTACCCATTTCTCCACCTAAAGCATCTACTTCACGAACAAGATGTCCCTTAGCAGTTCCTCCAATTGATGGATTACATGGCATAAAAGCAATAGAGTCTAGATTCATAGTAATAACTATAGTATCCATACCCATTCTAGCCGCTGCAAGTGCAGCTTCACACCCTGCATGACCTGCACCTACAACTATAACGTCATATTCTTTTCCTCTGTACATTTTATCACCTTACTTTCCTATACAAAAATCACTGAATATCTTATCTAGTATATCCTCTGAATATGCTTCACCTGTTATTTCTCCAAGCTTTAGGTAAGCATCCTTAAGTTCAACCGATGCCATATCAAGTGGCATAAACATATTAATTGCTGCAAGTCCACCAACTAGGGCTTCCTTGGCCTTAATTAATACATCTCTATGTCTTACATTAGTAATGTAAACATCCTTTATAGAAATAGCTCCAACGTTAACCATATCGGCTATTTTGTCCTTAACTTCCTCTATACCTTCCTCAGTATTAACTGAAGTAAACAGTATAGCATCATCACTAAACTTAGACTTAATATAGTCTATATCAAGATTGCTCTCTAGGTCTATTTTGTTAATTATAACAATAACCTTCTTATCCTTAATATACTCAATAATTTCCTTGTCATCCTCTTCAAGATCCCTTGAATTATCAAGCATAAGCATAATTAGGTCTGACTTTTCAGCATACTCCTTACTCTTTTCAACACCTATTTTCTCAACAACATCCTCAGTATTACGAATACCTGCTGTATCAATTAACTTTACAGGAATACCTCTTATGTTAACAAACTCCTCTATAACATCTCTTGTTGTTCCTGGTATGTCTGTAACAATAGCTCTTTTTTCTTGAAGTAAAGTGTTTAGAAGTGATGACTTACCTACGTTAGGTTTCCCTATAATACTAGTGTTAAGTCCATCCCTATATATTTTACCTGCTGAAGAGTTGTTAATAAGAGTATCTACATCCTCAATAACCTCTTCAATAGTGATTTTTACTTTGTTAGCAACTACTGTTTCTATATCTTCCTCCGGAAATGCAACAGCAGCTTCAATATGTGCCAGTGCATCAAGAAGTTTTGCTGAAACCTCCTTAACCCTAACTGAAGTCTTACCCTTAGACTGTTCAAGTGCTATCTTAGCACTTTCGTCTGTTTTACTACGAATAAGATCCATAACAGCCTCAGCTTGAGATAGGTCAATTCTTCCGTTAAGAAATGCCCTCTTAGTAAACTCTCCAGCCTCTGATAATCTAGCACCGTTTTCAAGTACAACCTGAAGAACCTGTCTTACAGATACAACTCCACCGTGGCAGTTAATCTCAACAACATCTTCCCTTGTGTAGGTCTTAGGTCCCTCCATAAAAATACATAGTACCTCATCTACTATGTCATTAGTGTTTGGGTCTATAATGTGACCATACTTAACAGTGTGGGACTTAAATTCTTTAAATTCATTTCCGCTTTTAAGTTTAAAAATCTTTCTTAATATATTAAGGGCGTCACTCCCTGAAATTCTTACTATACCAATACCACCTTCACCAGGGGCAGTGGCTACAGCTGCAATAGTGTCATCTAAAAACATATTAACACCTTCCAATACAAAAAATATTTTCAATTATATTATCTTAAGCTTTGCCAAAGTCTCAATAAAGTATAATTGAAGTTATCCACATAGTCTATATAAAATTATAACCTATTATTTATCCACAGAATACCACAATATTCGCAAAATCCTAAAAAAACATCTTATCCACAGGATTAAATTTATAGCTCCATAATTCCCTACATCAATAGTTATTAACAACCTTATATATTCCAATACATTAAAAACTTACTATTAAGCAATTCAAATAAACATCTTAATAATTATTAGTACTAATGGTTATAATTACTATCTTATTATGTTAATATAAGTCATATAGAAAATAATGTAAATATATGTAGAGGAGGAGATAATCATTAATCTCTTAATTAAAAAAAATAGGTTATTAATACCCTTAGTATTTTCCATTATATTTAGTGTTATTTTAACCATATTAGCACCATTAAATGTATACGGAAACACTCTACCGAAGATAAATTCAATTAAATTTACTAATAAGAATCTTATAAATGGAGAGACCCCAATAATTGAACTAAAAGCATCAGGCAGCAGTAAGGTTCAATACAGTATTTTTAAGTACTCACCATCTAAGAAAAAATATGAAAATGTATCAGGTGGATACTCAAGTCCTGTTTCATCTTCATTACCATATAAACTAAAACTTAAGTGTAAATTATATAGTGGTGAAAATAACTTTGTTGTATGGATTAAAAGACCTAATACTAAACCAGCAAACAAAACAGGATATGATACAAGGCAGCACTATACAATCAAAACCACTGCATCTGAAACAGCTAAAATAAATCAAATTATAATTAATCCAATAGATGAAGCTGTAGGAGTTACCCCTATTATAGGAGTTAAATCCTCATCTAAAACTAAGGTTCAATATAAGATCCAGCTGTATTCTTCTACATTAAACATATGGGAAGATGCTTCTAATGGATACTCAGCACCTGTTGAAGCTTTAAGTTTAACTAAAATATCAACTTTAATACCACTTAAACCAGGTAAAAACACATATAAAGTATATGTTAAACCATATGGAATTCAAGGAAGTGAATCCTCTATAACTAAGGATGTTATAGTTGATCCTACTTTAACTAAAATAGACTTTTGTGCTATAAATCCATTTAAGATTAAAGTAGGTAATACGCCTGAGGTGGACATAGTTACATCATCTACTGAAAAATCAATACAGTATAGGATTTTTTCATATTCATATACATTAAATAAATGGGATGAAATAATGGCATATTCAAATGAATATCCATCATCTAAGGAATTAACCCTTCCACTTAACACAACAGTTAAAAAGGGTAAAAACAAATATCTTATATGGGCTAAATCATCACTTGTAGAAGGTAATGGATATGAGGACTTTAAAATAATAGAATTTGACTCCGAATCAGAAACAGGACCTATACCACCTCCACCAAATGGAAATACTTTAATAGTAATAGACCCAGGACATGGAGGCTATGACCCAGGAGCTAAGTCTACTATTATTAACTTCTTCGAAAAAGATATAACTCTTCAAGTAGCACTTAAACTGGGAAGTGAACTTGAAAGACTCGGTTATAGAGTACTCTATACAAGAAATAATGATTCTACTGCTTGGAACAGTAAGGATAAATCAGAATCACTAAGATATAGATATACATTTGCTAATAATAACAATGCAGACCTTTTTATATCTCTACATTGTAATTCATTTAATGGTAAAGGAACAGGAATAGAAACATATTTTAGTAATTCAAATCAATTAAAGGATAGAGAGTTTGCCTCTTTAGTACATAAAGAAGTAATAAACTCTACCTCTATGATAGATAGAAAAGCTAAACCTAAGGATTTTTGGGTAGTTACCTATACTAAAATGCCCGCCCTACTACTAGAAATGGGCTTTATAGATAATATAAATGACGCTCCAAAACTAGCTAGTCCTGAATTCCAAAATAACATAGTTAAAGGAATAATTAAGGGAGTAAAATCCTATAAGCAACCATAAAAAAATAAAAGGACATCATGTGATGTCCTTTATCATTTGAGGTGATAAGTATGAAAAATAAACTGTTTTGGACTTGTATAGGATTCCTAATTACAGTAATTGGATGTATTCTTCTAATACTAAACTATAACTCAAAGGATTTCGCTAAAAAAAGATTAATAGATTCAATTTATCAAGTTAATTCAACTAATATTAATCAAATTAAAGACTATACATATACAGAATTAAACTCTAGTATTAAATCTAAAATATACCCTAGTATTAATTCACTTGAAGAGGATACAGGTTTAAGTATTTTGTATCCTAGTGACTTTAAGTCCTACGAAGCTTTATTTATTAAACATACTAATATAGCTGAAATCTACTTAATACCTAAGGGATTTACTTCAACATATAATAAAAATTTAGATGTCCAAGGGGTAACTCATTTCCTATCAGATATTAAAGAACCCTATGCTTACATAAGAGTTTTAACTAATTCAGATTCTAAGTCTATTCAATTTGAAAACTTAATGGACTCAGAGTTCCTAACACCAATTAAACTCTCCTCATCTAAAACAATTCAGCTTATTAAGGATTATTCGGAAGGCTCTCCTGTAACAAGATATATTTTATTATTTAATCACAATAACTTAGTATACAAAATTAACAACATCCCATCCATAGATGATGCCAAACAAATATCCTCCTCATTTAGCCTGTAATCAATTTTTATTATATTATAATACATTGATCCTAAATAAATATAAAAACTTCTTACAACTCAAATAAGACCCATAAGGGTCTTTTTTATTTAAAAAATACCCTCTTATTCCCCACTCCTAAAAATAGTCACATTAAGGGAATTATTTTTCTTAATATTGCTAGAGTTTCTTAGGTGGTAGAGTCTAATAAAGGTTTATTTTTGATAATTAGAAGTCCTTGAGTAAATCTCCCTTGCTACACTCTACAAATAAACCACTTTAGACTCTACCACCTTAGAAACTCTCCCCTATATTAAGGCGAAAAAAAAAGACCCTTATTGGGTCTTTCTTAATTCTATTACTACTTTACGGAATGGTTCTTCCCCTTCACTTCTAGTTGAAACAAACTTGTTGTTTTGAAGTGTTGAGTGAATAACTCTTCTTTCATAAGGGTTCATAGGCTCAAGTGTAATACTGCTGCCTGTTTTTCTAACTCTTGAAGCTAACTTAAATGATAGTCTTACAAGTGTCTCTTCCCTTTTCTTTCTGTAGTTTTCTGTATCTATAACAACTCTCTTGTACTTGTCGTTTTTATTCTCTTTGTTAATTACAAGGCTAAGTAGGTATTGAAGTGAGTCTAAAGTCTCTCCTCTTCTCCCTATTAGTATTCCCATGTCTGGTCCTACTAGGTTAACCTTAACTGCATCTCTAGTAACATCTACGTGTATTTCACACATAATGTTCATGTTGTTTAAGACATCTCTTAAAAACTTCTTTGCTAGCCCCTCATAGTCTACAGCCGTTGTATTTACTGCAACCTCTTGTTTAGTAGCCTCTTCTTTAACTGTCTTCGCTTTAAGAGAAATTGCTATTTTCGCTGGCTTAACTCCTATAAGACCTAGAAAACCTTTACTTGGCTTTTGAATTACACTATACTCAACCTCTTCAAGTGCTACATTAAGCTCCTTAAGTCCGTTTTCTAATGCCTCTTCAATCGTCTTGGCTGTTACCTCTAAAGTTTTCACTAGACCTTCACCACCTTTTATTCTGAGACCTTGTCGTCTTTCGGTTTTATTTCTCCACCTTCAACAGGTCTTTTCTTTTTCTTTTTTTTCTTAGGTCTATCAGCATCTGCTGCTGCTTCACACCCTTCAGTTTTTGAAGTTTCACCTTCTATTTGTGGCTTCTTCTTCTTTTTCTTGTGTAGCTCACGTCTAGCCGCTTTTTCTTCTGCTTCTCTCTTAGCTTTTTCAGCTGCTTTTTCTGCCTTAATAGCATCTTCCTTAACCTGCTTTTTAGCAAGATATGCATTAATTGCCATGGTTTGAATCATTTGAATTAAACTGCTGGCAATAAAGTAAATAGCAAGTGCTGCCTTATACTTGAAACAAATAAATACAAACATAACGGACATAACAATACCCATTCTTTTTTGCATTTTTTGTTGCTCAGGGTCCATGTTTTTAGACATAACCATAACACTAAAGTACTGTATAGCTCCTGTTAATAGCGGTAAAATGTATAAAGGATCATACTTTCCAAGGTCTGGTATCCATAGGAATGAAGTCCCATTAAATCCTGGGTAAGATGATACTACTGTAAACATTGCAATAAATATTGGCATAGATACTAGAAGTGGTAAGCATCCCATCATAGGATTAACCCCTAGCTCTTTGTAAAGCTTAATTTGTTCCTCTTGAAGTTTCTGAGGATTGTTTTTGTATCTTTCTTGAAGCTCCTTAACCTTAGGTGTTAGTTCACCCATTCTTCTTGTACTTTTTTGTTGTACAACAAATAGTGGCATAACAATTAGCTTAAGGATTAATGTGTATACAAATATGTCTAAAACATAAGATACACCTAGTGATGTGATTCCAAGTCCAGTAATGAAATTATGGATTACATCAAAAAATCCTGTTAATAAATCAACAAATCCGCCCAATTACTAATAACCTCCTTTAAGGTACAGGGTCATAACCACCCTCATGGAAAGGGTGACACTTTAATATTCTTTTTATAGTCATAAAGGCGCCTTTTAAGGCACCATATTTTTCGATAGCTTCTATTCCATATGTAGAGCATGTAGGATAAAACCTACAGCAGGGTTTCTTCATAGGAGATATATATTTTTGATACATCCTTATGATCCATAGGAATAACTTCTTTAACATAAAGCATCATTCCTCTATAAACATACCTGACTTTCTCATTAAATGCTTCATAGCAGACTCTACCTTAGCATAGTCTGCTGTAGAAGCCTTTTGCCTAGCTATAAATATGAAATCAAATCCAGTCTTATATGATCCTCTATTAACTCTATAGCATTCTCTAATCAGTCTTTTAACCTTGTTTCTAACAACACTGTTTCCAACCTTCTTGCTAACAGATATCCCTAATCTGCTTACAGGCTTGTTGTTTTTGATTCTATAAAGAACAAGAGTGTCATTACTTAAAGATTTTCCTCTATTATATATATATCTAAAATGAGAATTTCTCTTTATTTTTTCTTCACTCTTCATTAAAATCCTCTTTCTATAAGTTGAATCCAATAAATATTATAGAAAAAGGCCACAAAATTAGCGGCCTTATGCAGAAAGTTTCTTTCTACCTTTTCTTCTTCTCTTCTTAAGAATGATTTGTCCAGCATGTGACTTCATTCTCTTTCTGAAACCATGTTCCTTTGATCTTTGTCTCTTTTTAGGTTGGTAAGTTCTAAGCATTGATAAAACACCTCCTTATATATATGATCCGTTTATTTATAAACGTACTTTCCCATTAAATAAGATTACTATAAAGATTATATAGTTTGAGGCCTAAACTGTCAAGAAATAGATATGCTGTAGATATGTTTTATCCCCAGACTTTATTTTTTGTGGATAATTGTTGATACATAATTAAACATTTGATAAAATGAATTTACATATGTTGATAACTTTTAGGGATATGTTGACTATATTCGAGTTATACACATGCTGTGGATAAACCTGTTAATATCTTTGTGATTTAGTTTAAAAACTTATTATTTTTTTGCCTATTTTCAATGATTTAGACAATGTTAATAGTGTTATTAGGGTAATTGTTAATAACTCTATTATGTTGTCTAATAACTTTTGTTTATTAACATATCCACATGTTGTGTGTATTTTTGTTGTTTGTTGTTAACAATTATTAATAATATAATTGAATCTGTTAATAACGTTGTTGATAATTCACTATTTCTAAAATATTCATTAAATAAATTTTTAATAAAATTAAAACAGGAGGCAATTCTATGGGGAACCAGCTTAGTGATTTATGGGATAAAACCACTAATATTATTAAATCTGAGTTAACTGAAGTTGGGTTTAATACTTGGATTAGTCCAATTAAGCCAATTAAAATAACTCAGGACTCATTATATTTATTAGTACAGAACGACTTTACTAAGGGAATACTAGAAGCTAGATACAAGGATCTTATATCTAATGCTGTTAAGTTAGTATCCTCTAAAATGTATGAAATATGCATTGTACTTCCTGGTGACGATGTGTCTCAGGAATCTCCAGCTAAGCAAAGCAATTCTCCTAAGGGGTTTGATAACTCAAGCTCTCCAAAGGATGAACTTCCATCAACTACACTTAATCCTAAGTATGTATTTGATAGCTTTGTAGTTGGTAATAGCAATAGGTTCGCCCATGCAGCTTCTCTCGCAGTAGCAGAAGCACCAGCTAAGGCTTATAATCCTCTGTTCCTTTATGGGGGGGTAGGTCTTGGGAAAACTCACTTAATGCATGCCATTGGACACTATATATTAGATAGTAATCCTAATGCAAAGATTGAGTATGTAACAAGCGAGAAGTTTACTAATGAACTAATTAATTCAATTAAGGATGACAAGAATGTAGAATTTAGAAATAAGTACAGAAACGTTGATGTACTTCTAGTTGACGACATTCAGTTTATTGCTGGTAAAGAGAGAACTCAAGAAGAGTTTTTCCATACTTTCAATACTCTACACGAGGCTAATAAACAGATAATTATATCTAGTGATAGACCTCCTAAGGAGATCCCAACCTTAGAAGATAGATTAAGATCTAGATTTGAGTGGGGGCTTATAGCAGACATACAGGTTCCTGACTTTGAAACAAGAATAGCTATACTTAAGAAGAAGGCAGACCTTGAAGGCCTTGATATTTCAAACGATGTAATGGTTTATATAGCTGAGAAAATACAATCTAATATTAGGGAGCTAGAAGGGGCTTTAATTAGAGTTGTTGCATTCTCATCATTAACTAATTCAGACATTAGTGTAGAGCTTGCTTCAGAAGCTCTAAAAGACATTATATCTAATAGAACATCAAAGCAAATTACAATAAAGCTTATCCAGGACGTTGTAGGAAACTACTACAACCTTAGAGCAGAAGATTTTAAGTCTAAGAGAAGAACTAAAAACGTTGCTTTCCCTAGACAAATAGCTATGTACATAGCTAGAAAATTAACTGATCTTTCTCTACCTAAGATAGGCGAGGAGTTTGGTGGACGTGACCATACTACTGTAATACATGCCTACGAAAAAATATCAGCAGGAATTGAAAAGGATGATAGTTTGTCTAATACAGTAGATGAACTAATGAAAAAAATCCAAAAAAATAATTAGTACCTTAAGGGGGGTTACTACAATCCCCTATTTTTTATTAACATTTTTGTTTTTTTATTTGGGTAATAAATGTGGATAATTTATTTTATGTATTTTGGACGTTAATAATGTGGATAAGTGTTGCAGTATGGTATACATGTTATCCACATGTGTTTTTTAATCAAACTGTTAGTAATTGTAGGTTCAGGGACTTATCCACTTATCAACAGCCCCTACTACTATTACTACTAAATTAATTAGATATATTTATATATATTTAAGACAAATACACCCTGTGGACAAAGGAGGTTTTTCTATGTGGTTTACTTGTAAAAAAGAGATCCTACTAGAAGGAATTAATATTGTAGCTAGAGCAGCTTCTACAAAGACAACTTACCCTATACTTGAGGGAATACTAATAAAGTCAATTAATAATAAGGTTGTACTTACTGCAACTGATCTTGATTTTGGAATAGAAACAGAAATAGACGCTACTATATATGAACCAGGTTCTGTTGTTATTAACTCTAAGCTATTCCTAGATCTTATAAGAAAGCTTCCGAATGAAGATATTTCTCTTAAGGTTAGTGATAGAAACGTTAATATATCATGTAAGAATTCTGAGTTTAACATTGTTGGTACATCATCAGAGGATTTCCCAGAACTTCCTCAAATAAATGAAAATACAATGTATGACATACCTAAGGACATTCTTAAGAACATGATTAGGCAGACTATATTTGCAGTTGCACAGGATGAAATAAGACCAATATTTACAGGTATATTATTTGAAGTTAAGGATACTGTACTTAGTTTTGTTGCACTTGATGGATATAGATTAAGTATTAAGAAAGAACGTATAGCAGGAGCTAGTGATATTAGCGCTGTTATTCCAGGTAAGACTCTAAGTGAAATATCTAAAATACTTGATATTAAAGGTGATACAGTTAAAATAACATTTACACCTAACCATATTCTTCTTAATCTTGGAACTACGAAGGTTATTTCAAGATTACTTGAAGGGGAGTTTATTAATTACAGACAAATAATTCCTGATGAGTATAGACTTAAAGTAAAAGTTAATAGAGGAGAGCTTCTTCATAGTATAGAAAGAGCTTCACTTCTAGCTAGAGAAGGAAAAACTAACCTTATTAGATTCGATATTAAGGATTCAAGTATAGTTATTACTTCTAATTCACAGCTAGGTAATGTATATGAGAAGGTTGATGTTGAACAGGATGGTGAAGACATTAAGATAGCATTTAATGCTAAGTACTTCCTAGATGCATTAAGAATAATTGAGGATAATGAAGTACTACTTGAACTATCAACAAGTGTTAGTCCTTGTATAGTTAAGAAGTTAGAAGATGGAGATTTCATATATCTTGTACTTCCAGTTAGAGATGCAAGTATTAAGTAACATATAACTGTTTAAACTAATTTAGCAGTTATTTAAAGTAATAAATTCTTCATAGAGTATAGTTAGATTAAGGGAATACCCCTAGCTATATATTTATAATTAAGAAGCTAAATGGTGTATACTCTGTATGCACCATTTAAATTAATATATGAGAGAAGGATAAACCATGAATAAAATAGAAATTACTACTGAATTTATAAAGCTTGATCAATTATTAAAGTTTGCAGGAATAGCTGATAACGGTTCATTTGCTAAAATGCTTATTACAGATGGAATGATTAAAGTTAATGGTGAAGTAGCAACTCAAAGAGGTAAGAAAATCAGAAAAGGTGACGTTGTAGAAGTAGAAGGTGTAGAATCTTTTGAAATCTGTTAAGGTGGATTATGTACGTTAAAAATCTTAAACTTAAAAACTATAGAAACTACCAAGAGGTAGATATTAATTTTGTAAGTGGACTTAACATATTTTTAGGTGAAAATGCCCAGGGTAAAACTAATATTGCAGAGGCAATTTATTTCATAAGTGGACTTCGTTCACATAGAACATCTAAAAACAAAGATCTAATAAGATGGGATAGTGAAAATACAATTATTAATACCTTAATATCCAAGGAGTATACAGAAACTCAAGTTGAAGTTTTCTTATCTAAGAAAGATAAAAATCATATTAAAGTTAATGGACTTAAGGCTACAAAAGCATCTGAGGTTTTAGGTAGACTTAATGTTGTTATGTTTTCACCTGAGGACCTTAAGCTTGTTAAGGAGGGTCCTGTTTTACGTCGTAAATTTTTAGATTATGAGATAAGTCAAATAAGACCTAAATATCACTATTTAATTAATAGATATAATAAAATACTTAACCAGAGAAATAATTTACTTAAATCCCTGCAGTATTCAAGGGAAAACCAGGGCACACTTGAAATATTTACAGAGCAGCTGTGTGAGGTTGCAAGTGAAATTATTATTATGAGAAATGAGTTTATTAAAAACATAGCTGAAATATCAAGTAATATTCACAGCAGCATTACAAATAATGCTGAAAGTCTTAAAGTGGAATATATGTGTGATGTTAAGTCAATATTATCTAAGGATCAGGTTCGAGAAGAACTTTATAATAAAATTAAATCCCTTAGAGAATCTGAAATTAAAAAAGGATATACATTAGCAGGTCCTAGTAAGGATGATATTATGATTAGGATTAACGGAATTGATGTTAGAGAGTTTGGGTCACAGGGTCAACAAAGAAGTGCTGCACTTTCCTTAAAGTTATCCGAAATAGAAATTATACGTACTATTACAGGGGAATACCCTGTTTTAATATTAGATGACGTATTATCTGAACTTGATGAAAACAGACAAAAATATCTTATAAATAATTTAAGACATGTTCAAACTATATTAACTTGCACAAGTGGAAGTGATGTAGATTTATTTAACGATGAAAATAGACAAATTTTTTACGTTAAAGAGGGTAAATTAGAACTTAGATAAAAGCTTAAATTAGCCTAATATAATATGTTATGAAACATAAGTTTATTTATGTTATAATCGAATAATGAGTATTTTTTTAAGGGGGATGGAATATGTTCCTGCATCTTGGAGAGAATGTTGTAATTCCACAGAAAGAAGTTATAGCTATTTTAGATATTGATTCGGTTAATAGTATCGATAGCGACAAGTTTATGAGAATATCAGATGAAGAAGGCTTCGTAAAGAGAATTAACAAGGAAAAACCTAAGTCAATAGTTCTTACAGAACGAGACAAGAAGAGTATTATTTACTTGTCACCTATTTCTTCTGTAACCCTTGTAAAGCGTAGTGACTTTAAAAGAGAAATGAATAACTTAACAAATATAAAGCCATTAAAATAGACTAAGGTGAAGGAGGTATATATTAGTGGATAAAGAGCAAAATTACGGTGCCAGTGAGATTCAGGTTCTTGAGGGACTTGAGGCAGTTAGAAAAAGACCGGGTATGTATATTGGAAGTACAAGTAGTAGAGGTTTACATCATTTAGTTTACGAAATAGTAGATAATGCAATAGATGAGGCCCTAGCTGGATACTGTGACAATATAGAAGTATCAATCCTTAAGGATAATATTATAAGAGTTAAGGATAATGGTCGTGGTATACCTACAGGTATGCACCCAAAAATGAATAAGCCAGCAGTTGAAGTAGTATTTACTGTACTTCACGCAGGTGGTAAGTTCGGTGGAGGGGGATACAAGGTATCAGGTGGTCTTCACGGAGTTGGAGCATCTGTTGTTAACGCCCTTTCAGAATACCTTGAGGTAGAGGTTAGACGTGACAATAAAGTGCATTTCCAAAGATATGAAAGAGGTAATGTATTATCTGATATGAAGATTACAGGTGACTGTAAAGACACAGGGACAATTGTAACATTTAAGCCTGACCACGAAATATTCGAAACTTTAGTATATGAATATGACATATTAGCTCAAAGACTTCGTGAACTTGCATTCCTAAATAAGGGAATCAAGATAACTCTTACAGATGAAAGAGAAGAAGAAGATAGAGTAGAAGTATTCCATTATGAAGGTGGAATTAAAGAGTTTGTTAAGTTTATTAATAAGAAAAAAGACATAGTACATGAGGATCCTATATACATAGAAGGTCTTAAGGATGATGTTATGGTTGAAATATCACTTCAGTACAACACTGGATATAACGAAACTATACTATCATTTGCTAATAACATTGATACTACTGAAGGTGGTACACACGTTGTTGGATTTAAGACAGCTTTAACTAGAGTTATTAATGACTATGCTAGAAAATACAACATACTTAAAGATAGTGATAAGAACCTATCAGGTGAGGATACTAGAGAAGGTATGACAGCTGTTATATCTGTTAAGGTTACTAACCCTCAATTTGAAGGGCAGACTAAAACTAAACTTGGTAACTCAGAGGTTAGGGGTATAGTTGAAAGTATATGTGGAGATAAGGTTTCAAGCTTCTTAGAAGAGAACCCACACGTATCTAAAATTATACTAGAAAAATCACTTATGGCTTCAAGAGCTAGAGAAGCAGCTAGAAAGGCTAGAGAACTTACTAGACGTAAGAACGTACTAGATTCTATGAGTCTTCCAGGAAAACTTGCTGACTGTTCAGAGAAGGATCCTAAGCTTTGTGAAGTTTACCTAGTTGAGGGAGACTCAGCAGGGGGTTCCGCTAAGCAGGGAAGAAGTAGAGCATTCCAAGCTATACTACCTCTTAGAGGAAAAATTATGAACGTTGAGAAGCAAAGAATAGATAAAATTCTAGCTTCAGATGAAATTAGAAATATGATTACAGCATTTGGTGCTGGTATAGATAAAGAATTTGACGTATCAAAGCTTAGATACGACAAAATAATAATAATGACCGATGCGGACGTAGACGGTGCTCATATTAGAACACTTCTACTAACATTCTTCTTTAGATATATGAGACCACTTATTGAAGAGGGCCATGTTTATATTGCACAGCCACCACTATATAAGGTTTCTAAGGGTAAGAATAGTTTCTACACATATTCAGATGCTGAGCTTGAGCTTAGACTTAACGAAATAGGTAGAGAAGGTGTTGAAATCCAAAGATACAAAGGTCTTGGAGAGATGAATGCAGAGCAGCTTTGGGACACAACTATGGACCCTGATACTAGAACACTGCTTAGAGCAACAATTGAAGATGCTATTAAGGCAGATGATATATTTACAGTACTAATGGGAGATAAGGTTGAACCAAGACGTGAATTCATTCAAGAGAACGCTAAGAAAGTTCACAACCTTGATATATAAAGAAGAGGTGAAAGAGTAAATGGAACAAAATAGAGATAAGGTGCTTAATATTGATATAGCAGACGAAATGCAAAAATGTTATATCGATTATGCAATGAGTGTTATCGTTGGTAGAGCACTACCTGACGTTAGAGACGGATTAAAGCCTGTTCATAGAAGAATATTATTCTCTATGCATGAGCTAGGAATATACCACGATAAAAAGCACAGAAAGTCTGCCAGAATCGTTGGAGACGTACTTGGTAAGTACCACCCACATGGTGATACTGCAGTATATGATGCAATGGTTAGACTGGCACAGGACTTTTCTACTAGATACCCACTAGTTGACGGACACGGAAACTTTGGTTCAGTAGACGGTGACTCTGCTGCTGCAATGCGTTATACAGAAGCTAAAATGTCAAAGATATCAATGGAACTTCTTCGTGAAATTAACAAGGATACAGTTGATTTTGCTGATAACTTTGATGGAAGTGAAAAGGAGCCTACAGTTCTACCTTCAAGATTCCCTAACATTCTTGTTAACGGTTCAAGTGGTATTGCAGTAGGTATGGCAACTAATATGCCACCTCACAACCTTGGTGAAGTAATAGATGGAACTGTAATGGTTATTGATGACCCTGAAGTTACAGTTAAGGATATTATGACTAAGATTAAGGGACCAGACTTCCCAACAGCTGCTACAATTCTAGGTCGTGAAGGTATTAGAAGTGCCTACGAAACAGGAAGAGGTAGAATAATAGTTAGAGCTAAGGCTGAAATTGAGGAAGAAAAGGGAAGACACAAAATTATAGTTACTGAACTTCCATACCAGGTTAACAAGGCTAGACTTATAGAAAATATAGCTACACTTGTTAAAGAGAAGAAAATCGAAGGTATATCAGATCTTCGTGATGAATCAGATAGAGATGGTATGAGAATTGTTATAGAACTTAAGAGAGACGCTAATCCTAACGTAATTCTTAACCTTCTGTACAAGCACACTAAGATGAGAGATACATTTGGTGTTATTAATCTTGCACTTGTTAATGGAGAGCCTAAGGTACTTAACCTTAAGGAAATAATAATACACTACCTAGATCACCAAAAGGAGATTATTAGACGTAGAAGTATATTTGATCTTAACAAGGCGGAAGCTAGAGCCCACATTTTAGAGGGTCTTAGAATAGCACTTGATCATATAGATGCAGTAATTAAAGTTATTCGTGGATCAAAAACTACAGAAATAGCTAGGGAATCTCTTATGGAAAATTTCTCATTATCAGAAAGACAATCACAGGCTATTCTTGATATGAGACTTCAAAGACTTACTGGACTTGAAAGAGAAAAGATAGAAAATGAATATAATCAGCTTATGGAGACAATTGCATACCTTAATGCTGTACTTTCAAGTGAAAAAATGGTTTTAGATATTATTAAAGAAGAACTTCTGGAAATTAGAAGCAAGTATGCTGATGAAAGAAGAACATCAATAGAAAACTCTATGGATGAAATTAATATTGAAGACCTAATAGATGAAGAGGATGTAGCTGTAACTATAACTCATGCAGGTTACATTAAGAGACTTCCAAGCGATACTTACAAGAGCCAAAAAAGAGGCGGAAGAGGTATTCAGGGTCTTGCTACTCGTGAAGATGATTTTGTTGAAAGCTTATTTATAACTTCAACACATGACAATATACTATTCTTCACTAACCTTGGTCGTGCATATAAGCTTAAGGCATATGAAATACCTGAAGCAGGTAGAACAGCTAGGGGAACTAATATTGTTAACATACTTCCACTACAACCTAACGAAAAAATCCAAACAGTTATTACTATTAAAGACTTTGTTGAAGATGAAACACTACTATTCAGTACTAGAGGTGGAATCATTAAGAAAACAAGACTTACTGAATATGCTAATATTAGAAAAACAGGTATTAATGCTATTACTCTTAAGGAAAATGATGAGCTTATTAGCGTTAAATTAACTGATGGAACTAAGAATATTACTATAGTAACTCAGAAGGGATACTCAATTACATTTAAGGAATCAGATGTTAGATGTATGGGTAGAACTGCTGCAGGGGTTAAGGGTATTACTCTTAGAGAAGATGATATTGCAGTTAGTATGGAAGTTGCAGAGGAAGGCAACGACCTATTAGTAGTAAGTGAAAATGGATTTGGTAAGAGAACAAGTTTTGAGAATTACACAGTTCAAAACAGAGGTGGTAAGGGAATTATCACATATAAGGTTACAAAGAAAACAGGAATAATAATAAGTGCTAGAAGCGTTAATAATTCAGATGAAATTATGATAATCAACAATAGCGGTATTATTATTAGACTTGCTGTAAGTGGTATTTCAACTACAGGTAGAAATGCTATGGGTGTTACTTTAATGAGAGCGGATGATGGTCAAAAGATTGTTTCTGTTGCTAAGGTTAACACTAATGATAATTTAGATGATGAAGATATAGAATTAGATCAAGAATAATTTTATATTAATTAGACTTTTAAATTTATAATATATAAATATTAAGACTAGGTACTTTAATTTGTACCTAGTCTTTTTTCAGCTTTAAAGTTGTTATATTCAATGTAAAGATAGTAATCCTTTGGTGCAAGTAATTGAAATAAGTATCCATACATAGATAAATTAATATGTAAACAGTTATAAAATACAATAAAACCTATGTAAAAGTGCATATATATATGAAAAAACTAGTCAACTTATCGTAGTGTATCTAATATAGTAAAAGTTAGTATGTTATAGTATTATAAAGTATTATATATGTAATTTAATATAATGGTTAAATTTTAAAAACGTTACTATAATATAAGTAATATAATAAATCTTGTCCTTAAGACATGGTTCTTACGGGGCAAGAAAAATTTAAATATTTTAAGTAAGTGTTGACAAATGAGTTAACAAATGCTAAAATAAACAAGTACTTTGGTCATTGAAAACTAAACAGTAAAACATATAGCGAGCGT
>NZ_JAVWJB010000009.1:59938-64243 GCF_036639235.1 Clostridium sp. | reverse complement strand
ATTTCTTGCATTAATATAATCCTCATAATCTTCTAAGTTACAATTACTTTCTAATTTCTTTTTAGGTATGTATGGATTAGTTTCATAGTGAAGAGGTAGCTTTATAACTTTACTCATTAGATCAAAGGAAAGCTCTAGATGTATATCATATGTATTCTTGTTAACTGTATAGCACCCATCTTTAAGTATTGCCTTCTCACTTCCAGTCCAGGTGTCCTTTGAAATTTTAGCTATATAGCTAACTCTACCTGTTCCCCCTACTTTGCCTATATCACTTATATTTAAGCTTCCTTGAAAATTTAATAACTTAGCTATTTTCATAAACTTTATATATGCTTTTTGACTATCTGGTTCATTACAAATCACCTGTAAAAGGCTATCATTTAAATTAACTTCAAGTCCACTATAGAAGTCTTCTAGCATACTTAAAAAATCCTTATATAAATAATCTAATTTATTACTTTCTATATCCACATTTACATCGTCTAATATATCCTTATATGTTTTATTAATAAACATATCTCCAGTAGGTATTTGTTCAGGTAAAAGAGTTAGATATATAAACTTAGTTGATATATTTTCATAATCCATGTTAATGTCACTTTTCAAGCATAATTCTCTTATACAATTTTCATCTGAGTATCGTTTTGTTTGTTCATACCCCTCTTCAGCCTTTAACTTATTTTCTATAATTGCCAAAATATCAGTACTCTCATTATGTATCTTAAGTATAATATCTGGTTCTCCCTTTGAGGTATTAACTCTTACAAATGTTTCAACTTTATATAATTCTGGATTTTCTATCCCTACTATTTTGTTAATGAAAGTATTTTTAAATACTTCAGACCCGTTAATCAAACCAATTAATAAGTTAGATATAATATCTTCCTTATAACCTATCCCTAGTAATTTAATTATGTTCATTAATGAACCTCCTAATATATCTTTTAAGGTATTATTATTTATAAACTTATATTTCTAATTCTGTGTTATAAAAGAAATACTTCATTCCCTTTTCTATATTAAATATTAATCATACTATCTTAAATAACCTTACTCATAAAGTATCTTTTGTGACCTTTAGGACATTCATCTAGTGTTCCAAACACCTTATATCCATTTTTTATATAAAAATCCTTTGCTTGAAAGTCAAATGTATCAAGATGTATTAAATAACATCCCTTTTCCTTAGAAGCATTTTCTACTTCCTTTAATAAAATAGATCCTAATCCCTGTTTTCTATAATCCTCATTAATCCATAAAACATCAATATATAAACAGTTCCAGCAATACATTTTACTATTTATTCCCCCAATTATCTTCCCGTCACTATTTAAAATCACCCTATTTATATATATAAAATCATCCTCCTGAGTTTTAGGAACCTTTGATAAATTATAGTTTATAATTTCATTGATAACTTGTTCTGATTCACTTTTATTACTTTCTCTTATTATAAAGTTATCCATATCACAATCTCCTTAAATTACATACTAATATAAATAGTATATAATTTTGTATAAACAATGTAGTTCCACCTCTATAAATATAAACTAGGTATGTGGCATTATAAATATAGGTTTATTACAGCTGTAATCATTATAATATCTGCTATTAGCACAAATGCTGCCATAACCTTTTTATTTTGAATATAATATTCATAGGCACCTATTAAAATCAATGTTCCTAAAGTTAAGTACGTTAATAAAATTGCTATATTCCTGCTTATAATACTCATAAATCCTAAAATATTCAAAATTATAGCTACAGCAGCTAACAGCCATTTTGCTATTTTCATCTAAAAAACACCTCTTCCTTTAAATTATAGTTAAAAAGGTTAATGAAATTATTGCATTTCATTAACCTTTACTATTTATTATGCTTATATAAATATACTTACCATTTCTTTGTTGCTACTAAGGCTTTACTAATATACTCTCCTGCTAATGTTGCTGACTTCTCTATTGCTTGTATTATCTTTGGGTCCTCTGTCTGTAGATTTAATCCTTTTTTAGATAATGCAAAATATGATATTAGGTTGTCGCATCCTTTTTGTGTATCAGCTAAAACCTGTAATTCCTTTTTATCCTTAGTCTTTTTTACTTCAGCCTTTATATTGTTTTTGATCTTATTAAGAGACGTTATGGCTTTATCGCATATTTTAATTGCTTCAGCGTAATCTTCCTTCTCTAAGGCCGCTACTATCTTACTTAAATTTGAATCGAAGACTCCATATAAGTCTTGTACACATTTTTTGATTGCCTTTTTATTCGATTTAACCTTTTGTGTAGTTTTAGCTTCTACTGTAACTACACCTACACTTGAAACTCCCCCTAGTAATAAGGAGATTACTAACATACCTGATATAATTGCTTTTTTCATTTAATACCCCTCCAAATTATTTTTATTGTTAAATTATAACATCAATTGGGATTTTTTACTATATACTAATTCCAAATAAAGGCCTATTGCATAGCAATAGACCTTTATCTTATTTATAATATGTATTTTTGATTTCTTCTACTATAATATCTAGTCTGTCTGATATTTGAGGTATATCGTAGCCTATAAGATATGGTGATGTTATATATCTTGGAATTACCTTACATATAATACTACCCTTCCACTGATAGAAAAATAGGTTAAAGCTATTACATTGACCTAAAATATACTTAACTATATTCCCTATTCCATCTGCTAGAAACTCTAAGTTATCCAGTGAGGATATTATATTGTATTCGGTAGAGCATGCTCTAGGTTTAGTTGATAGTATAATTCTACTATCCCCTTCACTATGAATCTCAATTCCCTCAAACATTTCGTCGTCTATGTTGTCTCTATAATCAATATTCTTAAGTCCAACTATCTGCATATGTGCATGATGCACACTTCCTCCTGATAGTGGTCCATGATTCTTATAAAAAACCACCGATTTAAATTCGGAGCTTTCTTCTATCTCAAGCCACTTATTTACCCCAAACTTTATAAGGCTTCTCATATATTCCTTAGAGTATGTAGCTATGGTATCATCACAGTTATCAGTTTCAATTAATACTGATTGATAAGTATCCTCTAGTGTATGATACTTATTTTCAACAAGTATCATACTTCCATTCTGATCTAGTATATGTTCTAGTTCACTAATATTACAAAATGGACACTTGTTTTCATTATCTTTTTTCTTATGTTTTGCTTTACCTACATTGTACTTAAAGCAAAGATGCTTAGTCGATTTCATATTACACCTTCTAATCTAATTGTTATGTTAATTTTATAATTATTATATATGATAAAATATAGTATTTTCTAGTTGTTAATGAATTATTTATTATACTACATTACTTTCTTGTGTTTTTTCATCCTTAGATGACCATTCCCACTCTGATATTATAAGTCCTATAATAGTTAACATCATACCTATAAAAGACACTGCTGTAAGTGATTCATTTAGTACTATAATTGAAGTTATTACTGTTATTACAGGAATTGCATATATGTACATACTTGTTTTAACTGTTCCAAGTATATCTAGAGTCTTATTCCAAGTTGCAAAGCATAGTGCAGAAGCTCCAACTCCTAGGAATAGTATATTAAATGTATTAACTGGATTCTTAAAATTATCTAATATATTAGGATTAATATTAAACCACATCATAAATGGTAGCATAAATATAATTCCATAAAAGAATATTCTTCTAGTTGACTGTATTGTAGTATATCCAAATGTTGATATTTTATTAGTTAGTATTGAATATAGTGACCATACTATTGCAGCAAGTAGTGCTAGTATATCTCCTATAGGATTTACGTCAAGTTTCGCTCCTGTATTATAGGTTATAAGTATTATTCCTGCCATTGCAACTAGGAATCCTACTATAAACTGCTTTTTAAGTGGAGATTTTTCTACTAATTTGCTTGTAATTAATGCTGTTATAAATGGTGATACTGATACGATAACTCCTACATTTGATGTTAATGTATATGTTAGTGCTATATTTTCAAATAAGAAGTAAAGAGTTACTCCACATATTCCAGCTAGTGCAAAGTACACTTCTTCACTCTTTGACTTGAATTTTATAATTTTTGGATATGCAACTAATAATACTATGAATCCTATTAGAAACCTTGTTAATAATACCTCATATGGTGAGAAATCCTCTAATAATACCTTAGTTGATACAAATGTATTTCCCCATATAAAAATTGTGAACATTGCCAATAGATGTCCCTTCATTTACCCACTTCCTTTTTAAGTTTATATTATCATATAATACACCTTTACTTCCTTATATTAAAGTGCTAAAT
>NZ_JAVWJB010000009.1:31294-59838 GCF_036639235.1 Clostridium sp. | reverse complement strand
TAAGTTTATATTATCATATAATACACCTTTACTTCCTTATATTAAAGTGCTAAATCTATTATAATACTAAATCCA
Source organism: Clostridium sp. (assembly GCF_036639235.1). Classification (GTDB taxonomy): domain Bacteria; phylum Bacillota; class Clostridia; order Clostridiales; family Caloramatoraceae; genus Clostridium_AB. The sequence goes on along the minus strand of NZ_JAVWJB010000009.1, from coordinate 59,763 downwards.
ATTGAATAATCAATTAATAAGTATATTTATTCTTACTACTTATACTTTATTGTGATATACTGTTTAGAATATTTAATTTTAGGAGGGATATTACTATGAAAACTATAGGGTTAATAGGTGGTATGAGCTGGGAAAGTACTGTTAGCTACTACCAAGTAATAAATACTACTATAAAAGAAGAACTTGGTGGACTACATTCTGCTAAATGTCTTCTTTATAGTGTTAATTTTGAAGAAATAGAAAAATGCCAATCAAATGGTGAATGGGATAAAAGTGGGGCTATTTTAGCTGATGCAGCTATAAGACTAGAAAAAGGTGGAGCTGACTTTATTATTATATGTACAAATACAATGCATAAGGTTATTGATATAGTTAAATCTAAAATAAATATTCCTATTTTACATATTGCAGAGGCTACTGCTGATATACTTATCCAAAAAAGTGTTACTAAAGTAGCTTTACTTGGAACTAAATATACTATGGAGCAAGACTTCTATAAAGAAAAGCTAATAGAAAGAGGTCTTCAGGTTGTTATTCCTTGTGAAGAGGATAGAGTAATCATTAATGATACTATATTTAATGAGCTTTGCCTTGGTACAATAAATCCTAGTTCAAAGAGTGAATTTATTCGTATTATTAATTCTTTAGTAGCTGAAGGTGTAGAGGGGGTAATCCTTGGATGTACTGAAATAGGACTTTTAGTTAATCAAGAAGATGCTTTAGTTCCACTATTTGATACAGCTGTTATTCACGCTAAGAAGGCAGCATTACATTCAATTAATAAATAAACCTAAAAAAGCTGAGTAGAAATCTACTCAGCTTTAATATACTAATTAATCTTACTTAAGGTCGTTTTCTGGGCTCCACTGCTCCCAAACTTTACCTACTAGTTCTTCACTTGGCTTAAGAGTCTTCTTTCCAGGCTCCCATCCGCATGGTGCAACTTCTCCAGCGTTTTCGCTTACCATCTTAGCAGCCTTAAGCTGTCTTAGAGTTTCGAAGATGTTTCTTCCAACTGGTGGAGTTAGTACTTCGTAAGTTTGAACAATTCCCTCTGGGTTTAGGATAAATACACCTCTTACAGCGATCTTATCTTCTTCATCATATACTCCATACATTTGTGAGATTGTTGTATCTGAATCTGATGCCATCATGTATGGTACTGGTGTTCCCTTAAGTGACTTTGAAAGCTCATTGTCAACCCAAGCCTTGTGTACAAATGGACTGTCTGTGCTTATAGCAATAACTTCTGCTCCCATCTCTTGGAACTTGTCATACTTAGCAGCAACTGCTGCAATTTCAGTCATTCAGACAAATGTAAAATCTCCTGGGTAGAAGAATAGTACTGTCCACTTTCCTCTGTAATCTTCTAGTTTGAAATCTACTATCTTTCCATCAATGTATCCCTTAGTGCTAAACTCAGGGGCTTTTCTTCCTACTTTAATCATTAGTTATTCCTCCTAAAATCTATTGTATAATAACGATGTTCTCTCGTTATTTAAGAATCATTATCTATGAATAAATATTATCATGTATTTTATATGTTGTCTAGTGTTTTTATAGAAAAAATCTATATTTTTTTATTTTAATATTAGTTTTTCTTATACACTCCCTATTTATTCCTAATTTTTAGTTAAATAATAAAAAATATAGACTAAGCTTTAATTAATAAGCTTAGTCTATATTTTATAAAGTATCCACTTGCAATTATCTATATCGTATTTAAGATCAAATCGTCTTTCTATTCCTCTTATACAACTTTGACAGCTATACACATACATATTACATCCTGCTATTTTTTCCTTACTTGAGGATATAACTCTGTCAATTTTGACAACTATTATATCCTCCCCATCCTTAACTCTAAACTTTATTGGAGTAGGCTCCTTACTGCTTATAAATACTGCAACCATATCTATTGGTTTTAGGATTGTTTTCATTATTCTCTCCTTCTACATAGTTGTTTGTATTTTCGGGTAGTCATCCTCTGAAACTCCCCCAGCTATTGACTTAAGTCCTGAATTTATAAATGCTGATCTTACCAAAGATGTATTTCCATATTTGTTTCTAATAGCATCAATTGTAGTATCTAATGCCTTATTCTTATTCGATGATAAACTATCAAACAAACTTAATTGGGCACTTTCTTCACTTGTAAGGTCTGTAACCTGAACTCCAAGATGTCTTATAGGATTTCCCTTCCATAGAATATCGAATAAATATATAGCCTCCTCATATATTCGCTTTGTAGAATCTATTGGGCTTATGGACTTTTTTTGTTTTGAATATGATATAAAACTACTTTCCTTAATGTTAATAGAGATGGTGCTACATAGCTTTCCTTCCCTTCTCAATCTCATTCCAACATTCTCACATAAAGATAATAAAACCATATGTGCCGTATGCCTATCTGTAACATCAAATGACATTGTAGTAGAGTTTCCTATTCCCTTAGCTTCAATTTCTTCACTTATAACCTTCGAGTCTTCTATACCCCTTGAGTACCTATAAAGCTTATCTCCGTTTCCTTTAAGAAGTCTTGTTATTATGTCTTTATCCGCATTTGCTAGATCTCCAATTGTTTGTATATTAATCCCTAAAAGTTTACGCTGTGAAGATTTTCCTACCATATATAGCTTACCTATAGGAAGTGGCCACATCTTAGTTTCTACTTCCTCTGGCCAAAGAGTATGTATTTTATTAGGCTTTTCAAAATCACTTGCCATTTTTGCTAATAGCTTATTAGTTGATATTCCTATATTAATAGTAAATCCAAGTTCACTATATATTCTACTTTGTATTTCCTTAGCTAGCTTAATATAATCACTATATAAATAATCCATACCACTAAAATCTAAAAAACACTCATCTATTGATGTTCTTTCAATACAAGGAGTATATTCACTTAAAACATCAATCATAGCCTTTGAGCACTTAACATATATATCATATCTTGGAGGAATAACCACAAGATCTCTACACTTTTTCCTTGCACTAAATAGGGTCTCCCCTGTTTTTATACCCATCTTTTTAGCAGGTGTAGATTTAGCTAGTACTATTCCATGTCTCTTTGACTCACTTCCTCCTATTACAGAAGGTATATCCCTATAATCTATATCTCCATTATTAAGAACACCGTAGGCAGATTGCCAGCTAAGATATGCATTATTAACATCACAATGAAAAATAACATTTTTATCCATACTACTAAACTATTCCTTTCTTAATTTATATTTTCATTATATCAGAACATATGTTCTGATTGTAGTATATATGCATAAAAATAATAAGGAAATTATTATAATTTTTAGGTTATCAGTTATGATAATATCAATTATAATAATATAAATGCCACATTAATACTAAAATAGTTTATTGGTGGTACTTAAACTTTTTTAACTATTATGGAATAATATATGTATTATAGGATAATTATTTTTAAATTTTAAATTTTGTCTTTAGTATTATATTTTGAATTATTGCAAATACTATGTTTGAAACATGGAGGTGATATTCAATGTACGATGCTAAAATAAGAAATGAAGATAACTCAACGCGTAAAGGCAGTTTACGCTCTGACATTTCAGATAGACAATACTTTAATTTAGGTGTAGATCATGTTTACTTCAAGGGACACGGCTATTATGGTAATGTGCATCACAACATCTTTAAGAAATTTAAGTAATTATATTATTACACTATTTAATCTAATTCATTATAACGGGGGGATTTTTATGCCAAAGGTATCAACAAGAATTCAACATATGCAGGCATCACCTATTAGAAAGTTAGCACCTTATGCACAAAGGGCACAGGATAAAGGTATTCACGTTCATCATTTAAATATAGGACAACCTGACATAAAAACTCCAAGAGAGTTTTTCGATGCATTTAAGGAGTTTGATGAAGAAGTTCTAAAATACTCTGAATCTCAAGGACTTAAAGAAACAATAGATAGCTTTGTTGATTACTATTCAAAATGGGATATTAACTTTGAAAATCAGGACATTCTAATTACTAATGGAGGAAGCGAGGCAATACTATTTGCTATTATGGCAGTTGCAGATTATGGGGATAATGTTGTAATGCCAGAGCCATTCTATACTAACTATAATGGGTTTTCTGAATCAGCTGGAGTAAATGTATCTCCATTTTTAACAACTGCTGAAAATGGTTTTAGACTTCCATCAAGGGAAGTTATTGAGGCTTCTATTAACTCTAGAACTAAGGCTATCGTTGTATCTAACCCTGGTAATCCAACTGGTGTTGTATATACAAGGGATGAGATAGAACTTCTATGTCAAATTGCTTATGACAATGATCTATTTATTATTACAGATGAGGTATATAGAGAATTTGTATACGACGGTCTTAAGTTTACAAGCTTTATGCATATTAAGGGATATGAAGATAGAATCATATTAATAGATAGTATCTCTAAGCGTTATAGCGCTTGTGGTGCAAGAGTTGGTCTTGTTGCAAGTAAGAATGTAGATGTTATAGAAAACATTCTTAAGTTATGCCAATCAAGACTATGCGTTCCTACTATAGAACAATTTGCAGTATCAAAACTTATTAATGTAGATGATTCCTACTTTACTGAAGTTAAAGCTGAATACGAAAAAAGACGTAATCTAGTATTTACAGCACTTTCAAGTATTGATGGTGTTGTATGCAAGAAACCTACTGGAGCATTCTATGTTATTGCAAAGCTTCCAATTGAAGATGGCGAGGACTTTATTAAGTGGCTTCTTAGCGACTACTCAATAGATGGACAAACTGTTATGATGGCTCCTGCTGATGGGTTCTATGCAACAAAGGGTCTTGGTAAAAACGAAGTTAGAATTTCCTACTGCTTAAACTGTGATAACCTTAAAAAGGCAATGCATATTATAGAAACAGGTCTTAAAAAGTATATTGAACTTAAATCAAATTAATATATATAAACATAAAAATACAGCTTTAAGATTTAATCTTAAAGCTGTATTTTTATAACGTTCTTTACTTCTTCAAAGCCCTGTGTTGCGTATAGATTAACTGCAGGTATGTTTGTATTGTCAACTGTAAGTTCTAAGCTTCCTATTCCGTTTTTATAGGCTATAAGCATAATATAGGTTAAGAAGTTTCTGGCATATCCCTTTTTTCTAGCACTTGGTACTATTCCAAAGTTAACTAAAAAATATGATCCATTAATATTAATAATCTGACCATATCCAATAGCTTCTCCATCCTCTTCAAGTATAAAGCATAGATCCTCAATAAATTTTGGACTATACTCCTCCATTAAAACATCCTGAACAGTTAATTGGCTACGACCCTTAACACTATTAAAAATCTCATTTTGGATCTTAACTCTAATTTCCTCGTCCTTTTTAAGAACATATCTTCTAATCAAAAGCCCCTTATCCTCAAAGCTTTTGTACTTAACTTCACTTGCAAAGCTACTAAGATTACATTTCATAAACTTAATTGTGCTTATCATTTCATACTCCTCTTCAGAGCCTAGTAGACAGTCTAAGTTGTTACAGTTAAACCCAAATGTGTATTCAGTAAGGTCAAAACGCTCATCTAATGAGTCAATAAATTCTAATAGGTCTATGTTTTGTGTTTCTGGATAAATAGGATAAAAGTAAAACTCCTTAACAGAACTGTCTATAACAAGTATACCTACCTTTTTACCATCTTTAAGAGCAAAATAAACCCCTTTTAATAGTGTAAAATAGGTAATACTCTTTTTCTTTGTTGAATAAAAATTTGCCTTTTCAGCATCTTCACTAAATAATATACTTTTTACAAAAGGTATATCCTTTAACTTAATTGTATTAAACTCTAACATCATTAACACCCTAAATAATTATATTTTATATTAATTATACAATATACTTAAATTAAGTTAAAGAATGTGTTATTTTCTTGAAAATATCATTGAGAAAATTCCCTTTTTATTTCTTTCTTCTAATTCAAGCTTTTCTTTAAGTTGAAGAAGTTCATATTCCTTCTTTTTGTTTTCCATTTTCAGTCTCATATTCTCACTTATTATAAGATCTCTCTCCTTAGAAGTAACAGTTTCATTAACTGTTTCACTAAGTTCACAAAGTGATTTGCTAATTTCTTGAAGCTTGTCTTCAAGTTCTTTAACAAATCCTGCTGCATTTACAGTAGAAATAGGTGGCTGCATTGCTACACTTGCTGCAACCTCTTCAAGCCCATCTTTCCCCTCCATTTTAGCCTTTATTTGAGGGTTACTATAACCTTTCACTTGAAGTTCTTTAATGTATAAAAGAGTGTCTATTTCCTTCTCTGTAAATATTCTCCTATCATTCTCATCTCTAGGAATTGTTAAGAAAAACTCCTTCTCATAGTATCTTATCGCAGATGCTTTATATCCAGTTATCTTGCATGCCTCTTTAAAAGAAATTATTTTTTTACTCATATTTTTCACCTCAAGATATATAATTCTATACCTTGCTATGTTTTCCTTTGATGAAAATTGTCATCTACTTTAAGTTTCACTCGATATTTTCATATCTTTTTCGCAGTATTACTACTTTTTTATATCTTATATTCTTCAAGTATACTTGGAATAACAATTTCTGCGTCAGTTTTCTCCTTTAACTTCTCTTTAAATTCTTCTACAGCTTCAACTTCACCATGGGTTAAGAATACTTTTTCCCTAATTCCTTCTTTGATTTCTTCAACCCATTCTAGAAGTCCATTAATGTCAGCATGACCAGATAATCCTTGGAAGTTATACACCTTTGCTTTAACATTTAAGGTTTCCCCAAATATATTAACCTTTTTATGTCCATCAAGTATTCTACGCCCTAGTGTTCCCTGTGCTTGATACCCAACAAATACTATTGCACTATTTTCATCTTGAATATTGTTCTTTAAGTGAAACTTAATTCTACCTGCATGACACATTCCACTTGAGGATATTATAACTACCCCCTTCTTGTAGGCAAGTCTTTGTGATGCTTCCTTCGAAGTTGTAAATGTTAAATTATCAAATTCAAGTGGAAAATTGTCAACACTTAACTTACTTAATATTTCTTCATCAAAACACTCCATATGCTTTCTAAATATTTCAGTAGCTGATGTTGCCAGTGGACTGTCTACATATATATCAATATCCTGTAAATACTCCCTCTTCTCAATATCAATATAGTTATTAAGCATATAAATAAGCTCCTGGGTTCTTCCTACTGCAAAAGATGGAATAATAACATTTCCTCCTTTAACAATAGTGTTTACAATAATGTTGTACAAAGAGTTACTTTCTTCAACTGGCTTATGAACCCTATTACCATAGGTAGATTCTATAACAAGGTAATCTGTTTCATTAACATAATCATGGTCCTTTATAATTGGTATATTAGGATTACCAAGGTCTCCAGTAAAAACTATCTTCTTATTCTTATTTCTATCATGAACATAAATTTCTATTATACTAGACCCTAGAAGGTGCCCAGCATCCTTAAACTTAAAGTGAATATTACTATCTATTTTAAATATATAATCATAAGGTACAGTTTGGACATTTTGAAGTGCTACTTCAACATCTTCAAAACTATAAATAGGCTCTATTGGAGGAAGTTTTTTTTGTTTTCTCTTCTTATTCTCCCACTCTGCTTCTTGCATTTGAATGTGGGCACTATCTCGAAGCATAATCTCTATAAGATCTCCAGTTGCAGGTGTACAGTAAATCATTCCTTTAAAACCATTTTTATATAAAAGAGGTATTTTTCCCGAATGATCTATATGGGCATGGGTTAACAGTACAAAGTCTAGTTCCTTTGGATTAAATGGAAGTCTGTCATGGTTTCTAGACTCCTCTGCCCCTTGAAAAAGACCACAGTCTATAATAAATTTTCTTCCCATAGCTTCCATGTAATAACATGATCCTGTAACCATTTTAGCGGCTCCACAAAACTTAATTTTCACCTATTATACCACCTTTTAAAATTTTTTCATTTTTTTGTTGACATAATAATCACTAGCTGATACAATAATAAACGTACCAAGTGCATGGCCCCTTGGTCAAGCGGTTAAGACACCACCCTTTCACGGTGGTAACAGGGGTTCGATTCCCCTAGGGGTCACCAATATTTGCCTCGATAGCTCAGTCGGTAGAGCAGTGGATTGAAAATCCACGTGTCGCTGGTTCGATTCCGGCTCGAGGCACCAAAAGAGAGTTTTATACTCTCTTTTTTTATTTGTATTTTTATATTATATGATATACATAATTAGAATAGTTTACTAAAAAGTAAAATCTACACTAATATAAGTATATTAGTGTAGACTCAAAGTGATACCAATTTTATGTTATTTAATCTTCTTTAAATACTCTACCGCACACATGGCTTGAACTGCTGCTCCGTAAACTAGGCAATGCTCATCTATATCAAAATAACTTCCGTGAGCAGGGTTTACAATTCCTCTTTCTTCATTTCTACATCCTAGTCTATAATAAAGTGATGGCACAAGCTTTGCATAATATGCAAAATCTTCTACTCCCATACTTGGTCTAGTTAATGTCATATAATTAATACTAGGTTCATCTTTAAGTTTGTCTTCTAAAAAATCATGTAAATCATCGTTATTATCATATGATGGATAACTCTCTTCTATAACAATATCAGCTGATGCATTAAAAGCCTTCGTAGTATATTCTATAATTTCCTTAAATCTCTCGATTACCTTATTTCTTAAGTCTTCACCAAGGGTTCTAATTATGCCTTCAATCTCTACAGTACTTGCTATAGCATTAGTAGCTGTACCACCTTTAATAATACCTATACTAATTACAACACTATCAGTTGCATGGATTTCTCTTGAAACAATGCTTTGAAGGTTATCTATTACCTTTGCCGCAATTAAAATAGAGTCTATTCCTGTTTGAGGACTTGCACCATGGGCACCCTTCCCCTTAATAGTTACCTTAAATGGGTTAGAAGCTGCAGCCACTACCCCCTTCTTAACTCCAATTGCACCTGATGGCATTGCTTCACATACATGAAGCCCAAATAAAGCCTTAACATCTTCAAGTGCACCATAATTAATCATATCTATAGCTCCACCATCTGTTTCCTCTGCTGGCTGAAATATAAACCTAACTCTACCTTCTAATTCGCCCTCTAATTCCTTTAATATATGTGCAGCACCTATTTGTATAGCAGTATGTGCATCATGGCCACAGGCGTGCATATACCCCTTATTTTTAGATGCATACTCTACGCCTTTAAGATCATTTACCTTTAATGCATCCATATCTGCCCTAAGGCCTACCATATTATCTCCACTACCTATTTCTCCAATAACTCCAAGGTCTCCATATCTTCTATATGATATCCCAAGGCTATCAAGTTCACTACGAACAAGTCCACATGTTTTAGGTAAGTCTCTATCTATTTCAGGATACATATGAATTTCTCTTCTTAATTTTCTCATCTTTTCAAAGTATTTTTTTGAAAGTTCTAGGTATCTATCCATTATCTAACCCCCGATTCTTCTATTATAAGCATAGAATCTTCTATTCTACATTTTACACCAAGTGGTATCGTTATTTTTTCCTTATCATGTCCAATATTAACGCCCTTGTATGAAACTATATTATGACGCTTAAAAAAGTCACACAATACCGCCTCTAGGGAAAAACTCCTATCTATATTAGCTGGATTACAATCTGTAAATTGTCCTAGTATTACACCTTTTACTTCATCAAAGACTCCTCTTAAGAGCATCTGATTAAGCATTCTATCTATTTTATAAGGTTCCTCACCTATCTCTTCTATAAATAGTATCTTATCCCTATAGGATATCTCATACTTTGAGCCAATAATTGAACAAATCATAGTTAGGTTGCCACCAAATATTCTACCTGTAATATTACCTTCTACAATAGGCTCAATTTTATAAGATGGACAATAAGATGGATCCATAATTGATTTTAAAAGTGATCTTTCACTTGTTTTATCTATTCTATAAAAATCTGAATATACCATAGGCCCATGAAATGTAATTATCTTAAGCTTTCTATTAATTGCACTATGAAGTGCAGTAATATCACTATACCCAACAAATATCTTGGGATTCTTCTTAATAGCTCCATAATCAATCGTATTAAGAAGTCTCATACTACCATATCCACCTCTTAATGCTATAATTGCCTTAATACTTTTCGAGGCAAAAAATATATTAATATCAGAGTTCCGTATATCATCACTTCCAGCAAGATACCCATCCCTCATAAAGCAGCTTCTACCAATAATAGGCTTAAACCCAAGGGTTCTCACCTTTTCAATACTTAATGTAAACTGCTCCTCATTAAATGAAGGCCCTGAGGGAGCAATAATTCCAATCTCATCATTAAATTCTAAAGCCCTTGGCTTAATCATATCACACCACAATCTAAATTAATTATATTATAATACTATAATTAATTTAGTAAATATATTACCCTATATATTTATTACGATAGAGATTTTTTTCGATTTTTGTAAGAGTTTCAAGGTTATTCTCCTCATCTGAGAAAATAGCCTGACCATATTTAATAGTTCTATATGCTTCATGTGGCTTTTTAAGTCTTAAATATACATTACATAAGTTAGTATATGCTTTAAAAAATTCAGCATCTTCCTGAATGGTTCTAATAAGCTCCTCACAAGCTTCTTCATTTTTATCTAAATTCACATAGCAAACTGATAAATTATATGATAATAAATGACTAATAACACCATTGCTTCTAGCAGTCTTAAAGCATACAATAGCAGAAGTATAATCTTCCTTCTTAAGATTAATTAACCCTAAATAATAATAAAATGATCCTGGTCTATCCTTAAAGTCATCTATAAGCATCTTCTGAGCCTCATTAACCCTATTGTCCTTAATATATGAAAGTATCTTTTCTACATTATACATAATATTCCTCCTACAACCTATTAGTAAGAATTATTGACATATATATTTTTTTTATACAGGGTTTATCAGTTATGATAATATTAATTATGACTATTATTAAGTAGTTACACTTTATGCTTCTCTATATTTAAAGGGCAAACAAAAAAGTGTAACTATATATTGCCTATAATTAGCATCTACACAGTTACACTTATAATCATTATATTTAACTATCTATTTTTAAGGTTATTAATCATTTGCCACATTTCATCAGCAGCCTTAATTGTTCTAGCATTAAACTCGTATGATCTTTGAGTAGTTATCATACTCGTAAGCTCATCTACCATATTAACATTAGACCCTTCAAGATATCCTGCAACTATTTTCGCATCAGTTGCAATTGGTCTATCCCCTGCTGAGAATAGGTTATCTCCCTTTGAAAGCATTTCATTCTTATAGGCAAAGTCATATAGGTTTATTTTACCTACTGTTTTCTTGTCACATACAATAGTTCCATCAGGACCTATTGCTAGTGGCTGCTTAACATTTGCCTTATCAATTCCTGCTACTTCAAGGATCATTCCTGACGCATTATGTACTATATTACCTGACATGTCTACACTGAAATTACCATCTCTAGTATAAAATGCCTCACCTTTACTATCTATAACTTTAAAGTAACCATCACCATTAATAGCAGCATCAGTATCTCTTCCAGTTGTAATAAATACTCCCTGGTCAAGATTTCTAAATGAATTTGATGCTCTAACACCAGTTCCGTGAATCATATCCCTATCACTTGTAAAAGGTACTCCATTACTAGTTCTTATGTTTTGCTTTAAAGTTTCACTAAAAGATACCTCTGTTTTCTTATATCCAGTTGTACCTGAGTTTGCTATGTTATTTGAAATTGACTCCATTTTAATCTGTGATGAAGTAATTCCTGTTCTACCTGTCCATATACTTGATAACATCTTTATCCCACCTTAACTGAAATTTTATTATCTAACAACACCAACGTCATTAACAGCCTTACCTAAGGTCTCATCCATTTGAAGTAGTATTCTTTGAGCTGACTCATAGTTTCTTGAAACTGTTATAAGTTCAGTCATAACCTCTTCAACATTAACATTAGACCTTTCAAGTGCACCTTGCTGAACTGCATCTAGGTTTCCACCCTGTCTTATAGCCTGTCCGTTTTCAGTGTTAATTTCAGTTAGTAAAAACCCTACGTTTCCATTTGAATTAGTTAATATTCCATTATTATTTAAGCTTGGCTCATTGCCATTTATAACTATAGGTCTATTGTCACTTCCAAGTACTTGTCTCCCCTGAGAATCTACAAGATAACCTTCATTTGCAACATGAAACTTTCCGTCCCTTGATAAGTGCCTTTGTCCATTTGCATCAACAACATTAAACATAAGATTATCACTTTTAATTGCAAAATCGGTTTTTCTATCTGTTCTATTTATTATTCCCTGTGAATAATCCTTTTTAATCTCATCTATTCCAACACCAGAGTTCATATATCCAATTGCATAAGCCTTATTAGGTCTATCACTAAAAGACTCTCTTCTTTGAATTAATATATCCTCAAAGGTTTTTATATTAACACTTGATTTTTTAAATCCAGGAGTGTTAATGTTGGCAATGTTATTACTTAGATTTTCCTGTTGAACCTGTCTTGTAATCATACTTGTTGCTGCACTATATAAACCTCTAATCACTCGTTTTCTCTCCTTTTACCTTCTTATCGTCATTAAAGAAGGCCTTTATTTCATCAGGGTATTTCATTCCCATTTCCTGAGCTCTTTTTTCAATTTGGGCATCTGTAATTTTAGGGCTTGGACCAGTAAAAATTAAAACTGCTCCAATTACAAGTCCTATACCAAGTCCTAGTAAGAACCTACTATCTTTTAAATATTTAAGCGCTACTGTTGACGCTTTTGTAATCCAATCCTTAATAAGACCTCACCCTTTCCTATGTTAAGTATTGATGCAATATCCTCAACACTCTTCCCTTCGTTATATAGGGTAATAACCTCATTGTTTAATATTGAACTATTATTAGAGCTTACTACTACTTCCTCAGTCTTTTCTTCCTCTTCTTTTACATATGTATCCTTTGTATTATCGATAACTTCTAGAATACCCTCTATATATTTTTCGTCATTTTCAAGTATTTCTTTATCCTCTATAACACTTACATTTTCATATTGCAAAAGCTTTTCCTCAAGTATTTCTACTCTCTTTTCAAGTTCAACATATGACTTTAGGATCTCCCTTTCATAAAAGCTATCCGCATCATTTTCTAAAAGAGTGTCAAAATTTTTCTCCTTGGCTTCCACCACATTTTGTACTTGTCCTCTTCTAAGTGAGAAATATATTAAAAGAAGACCTCCAATTAAAACTACATATATCATTATATTTTTCCTTATAAGTATTTTAGTTTTTTCATGTTTTCACGGAGTCTTACTATTGCTCTACTATGAAGCTGGGAAACCCTTGATTCTGATATTTCAAGAATCTTACCAATTTCCTTTAAAGTTAATCTTTCATAGTAATATAAATTTAAAACAAGCTGATCCTTTTCATTAAGCATATCTATTGCTTTTTTAAGCATTTCAAGCTGTTCATTTTCCTCAAGTATCTTCTGAGGCTGGGGGCTTTTTTCATCTTCAAGCATATTCTTAAACTGTATATCATCATCATCAAGCTTAAAAATAACTTCATCAAGTGATACTGTTGATACATAATTTACAAATGTTTGAATATTTCTAACCTCTTCAACTGTAAGGCCCATATAATTTGCAATTTCCTGGTCCTTTGGGTCTCTATTAAGTTGGTTTTCAAGTGCTTCTCTAGCTTGATTTAACTGAGAAAGTTTTGAAAATGCACTTTTTGATATCCAACTAATCTTTCTAAGCTCATCAATAATAGCTCCTCTAATTCTTAAAGTCGCATATGTTTCAAATTTTAGTCCCTTTGAAACGTCAAACTTTTCTATTGCATCTATAAGCCCAAGAACTCCAAAGCTTACTAGATCTTCCTGCTCTACTCCTGGTGGCTTACCACAAATAAGCCTTGAAGCAATGTACTTTACATAGGGAATGTACTTTACAATCATCTCTTCCCTTTCACTAACATTAGAGTAACACTTCATTTTAGAACCTCCTTAACTATCTTTTCATTAGCTCTCTGGATTTTTCAAAAATAAACTTAACTATTTTTTCTGTATCGTTTTTGTCTAAAGCAAGAAATCTACATCCAAGCTTATATGTTTTAGTTCCTGGATCCTTTTCCATTCTTACAACCTTAGAAATTATTGAAATAGTGTCTGAACTGCTTATAGCAACTTTAACAATTACATGTGTTCCCTCTTCAACCTTTTCAGCTGTAAATATCTTTATTCCACCAGCGCTTAAATCAATACTCTTAGCCGTAATAAATCTATCACTTAAAAGATCTAAAACCTTTTTAGAAACTCCATTTTCAGCAATTTCATTACTAATTGGTAGATATTCAATATCAAGAGAAACTGGTATTCTAAAATATTCTCTTCTTTGAACCTTGCCTTCAGTTGAAAGATCATCTACAATAATAAGTCTTAAATTCCCATCTACAATTCTATTTGAAACTATTCCTTTATACTTATGAAAGTCACTTCCGATTAGAATAAAAAATTCAATTTTTTCTCCTATTATAGGAAGATAACTTTTACTTCCTAAAACAGGTATACTAATTGCTATACTTTTATTCGATATAATATCTTGAACTGTACTTTTATATATTTCATTATCAATAGAAAATTCTACTCTTTCGTTTGTTTTTAATCTCTCTGTTGCCTTCATGCTTTAACCCCTCATTAAACCAAATAATCTTGATATATAACCTTTAATAGACTTATTATTATTATTTGAATAAGTCTCTCCTATTAAGCTCTTTCCTATGGTTTGTACACATTTTGATGCATGTGATTTAGGGTATATTTCTACAAAAGGACTTTGTGCTTTAACTGCTTTTCTAACATTAATATCTTCTAAAATATAACCTAAGAAATGAAGATTCATAGATAAAAACTTTCTAGAAGTATTAGCTAGCTTATTAAAGGTTTCGCTAGCTTCCTCAAGATCTAATGATCTATTAACAACAATATTAATTTTATCCTTAGACTTGTCCTTTGAAATAACCTTAATCA
The DNA here is from genome assembly GCF_036639235.1 of Clostridium sp. Lineage (GTDB taxonomy): Bacteria > Bacillota > Clostridia > Clostridiales > Caloramatoraceae > Clostridium_AB. The sequence continues at coordinate 44,663 of NZ_JAVWJB010000009.1, read as the reverse complement.
GCCCATAGGCATCTGTTATAGAAGTAGGTTCACTATTAGTTATAATTATAGCATCATCTGCCATTTTTATAAAGTTTATAACAGTTCTACCAATACCTGCACCAGTATCTATAATTAGTATATCAATATCCCTTAGCTTTTCGAATTCTCTAACTATAATTCTTTCTTCAATATCAGATAACTCTGATAATTTACTTATACCGGATCCTCCAGGAATTATTTTAATTCCCTCTTTAGTTTCCACTGTAATATCTAATATACTTTTCCCCATAGATAATATGTCTGAAATATTATATGGAGAATTTATTCCAAGTAGTATATCCACATTGGCCATACCAAAGTCAGCATCAAGTATTGCAACTTTTTTACCTAGATTATTTAATGTTAGGGCTAAATTAACTACAAAATTACTTTTTCCAACTCCACCTTTACCGCTTGATACAGTAATTACTTTAAAAGAACTTGGTTCTCCTTTAGTATCTAATAATTCTCTTAATCTAGCAGCTTGATCCATCTTTCATTTCTCCTAAAATCATGTTATGAATCTTATTTATACTAGGCACTTCTATGTCATCAGGAACATCTTGCCCTGTACATATAAATGATAATGGAACCCTACTATAATAAAGTGAATTAATTACACTTCCATAGCTATCTGTTTCATCAAGTTTGGTTAAAATAATTCCTTGGTAGTTAAGTATTTTATAGTTTTCTATTATAGATTTAATATCCTTATCCTTAGTAGTCATACTAACAACTAGATTAATACTATCTGGTTCAAACTCTTTAACTAGATTTCTAATTTCTGATATTTGCATAAAGTTTTTACTACTTCTTCCTGTTGTATCAACTAATACAACATCACACTCTTCCATTTTGTCTAGTGCACCCTTAATATCTTTACTTGAGATAACAACCTCAAATGGAATATTAAGAATTTCAGCATATGTTCTTAACTGTTCTACTGCACCTATTCTATATGTATCAAGTGTAATAAGACCTACTTTTTTGTTTTTATATAGGGTATACATACTAGCAAGCTTTGCTATTGTAGTGGTTTTTCCAACTCCAGTTGGTCCAACAAGCACCTTTATTCTTCCCCCATTATCCTCTGAAACTCTTATAAGGTTTTCAAGTATATTAATAGCTCTTTCATTAACTTCCTTTTCGGTTATCTTAATATCTGAGCTTTCAATCATTATATTTATAGAATTTTCTATTTCATCTATAAGTGGGTGTGTAACACCTATTTCCTCTAATGTTTCAATAATTTTAGGTCTTTTACTATCCTTAGTTGCTGCTATTTCCATATATGCCTTTGATGTATTAATACCTATACTTTCAATCATTTTTTTTATTTCATTTATTTCTTTTTCTACACTATTAGTCTTTGAAGGTGGCTGAAATGATTCAACCTTCTCCTTAGACTCTTTAGTATATGTATTATCAACAGCAGCTGTAACTTCTAGTCTTTTCTTTTTAAAAAGCCCTACTATACCAGGCTCTCTAACCTTCTTATTGCTAATAATCGTGGCTTCACTGCCAAGCTCGCTTTTTATTTTAAGCATAGCCTCATTCATATCATTAACTAAATACTTCCTTATGATCATGTAAGTGACACCATCCCTATAGTTTCAATTTGTACATCTGTTGGTATTTCGTTCATTGATAGTATTGTTATATTGGGAAAAACTATCTCTGTTAGCTTTCTAAATGCAGGTCTTATTCTTGGGGAACAAAGTATTACTGGTTGACCATTATAATACTGAACAGTATTCAGCACCTCTGTAACAGCCATAAATACCCTTTGTGTAGTATCCGGGTCAAGTGCTGGGTAAGACCCTTGGAATGACTTTTGTATACTATCCCCAATAATCTGCTCTAGATTCATATCAACAGCTGTAACTCTTATTATGTTATTCTCATCAACAAGAGCCCTACATATAGTTCTTGCAAGTGAGAATCTTGCATACTCAGTTAATAGCTCCATATCCTTAGTTGTTGAAGCATTATCCGCTAGTGACTCTAATATTGTTACTAGATCTCTAACTGGAACTCTTTCTTTAAGTAGATTTTGAAGAACCTTTTGTACTTCCCCTATTGTTAATAGGTTCGGAATAAGTTCCTCAACAACCGCACTATAACTTTCACTTATATTATCAATAAGCATCTTAACCTCTTGACGTCCAAGTAGTTCATGTGCATGTTTTTTAATAACTTCAGCTAAATGTGTAACAAGTACTGTTGTCGGGTCAACTACTGTTATACCCATAATTTCAGCTTCTTCCTTCTTAGAATCTGGTATCCAAACTGCTGGAAGTCCAAATGTAGGTTCTACTGTTGTTATACCATCTATTGGAATACCTTCTCCCATTGAGTCAATTGCAAGGTAGTGGTTACATAGGATTTCCCCCTTAGCTATAACCGTACTCTTAACCTTAATTGAATATTCATTTGTTGCAAGTTGAAGGTTGTCTCTTATTCTAATTGGCTGAACAATTATACCCATTTCAACTGCACACTGTCTTCTAACTCCTGTTATTCTATCTAATAGGTCTCCACCTGAAGATTGGTCTGCAAGTGGTATAAGTCCATAACCTATTTCTATTTCAAGTGGTTCGACGTTAAGTAGTGTTAATACATTCTCAGGTTCCCTTGAGGCTGCTGACTCAGCTTCTCCCCCAAGTTCCTCGTATTCTCCACCAATCTCTAAACCATCTTTTTTTCTACTTCTTAATATTGCAACAGCAGATAATATACATATAAGTGATATTGGTAAAAATACCATTGTAGGTAATGCTGGAATAAGTCCTAAAACTGCCATTATAGAACCTGCCATAATTAAAACCTTAGGATATGATGTCATTTGCTCTGAAAGCTCTTTACCAAGTGTCTTTTCACTAGCTGATCTTGTAACTAAAATACCTGATGCAGTAGATACTAAAAGTGCTGGAATTTGAGATACAAGTCCATCACCTATAGTCAGCAGCGCAAACTGTTGAAGTGCTTGCATTGCATCCATTTCCATAAATAACATTCCGATTATAACCCCACCTATAAGGTTAATAATTACAATTACAATTCCTGCTATAGCATCTCCCTTAACAAACTTACTAGCCCCGTCCATAGACCCGTAAAAGTCTGCTTCAAGCTGCATTTTCTTACGTCTTTCCTTAGCTTCAAGTTCAGTAATAATCCCTGCACTAAGGTCAGCGTCAATACTCATTTGCTTACCTGGCATAGCATCAAGAGTAAATCTTGCTGATACTTCTGATACTCTACCAGCACCATTTGTAATAACAACAAACTGTATCACAACTATAATTACGAATAAAATAAATCCAACAACATAATTTCCACCAACAACAAAGTCTCCAAATGCATGGATAACTTCACCTGCTTCTCCTTCACCTAATATTAATCTTGTTGAAGATATATTAAGTGCAAGCCTAAGCAATGTTGTAACAAGTAGTAATGTTGGAAAAACAGAAAACTCAAGTATTTCTTTAGTAAACATTGTAGTTAATAAAATAATTAAAGAAATAAGTAAGTTAAATGCCAGCAAAATATCTAACATCCATGCAGGCAAAGGAATTATTATCATAAGGACAATCATTATAATTCCAAGAGTTATAAACACATCTACGTTTTTAGAAAGTTTTTTTAATATTCTTTTTGCCATTATAACTTAACCTCACCTTTTCTTAACGCTGTAAATATATGCAATTACCTCTGCAACTGCACCATACAGTTCAGACGGAATCTCCTTATTAAGGTCAACTTCTGCATAAAGCTTTCTCGCTAAGATTTTATTTTCAACAATTGGTATATTATTGTTTTTAGCTACGTCCCTTATTCTAAATGCAACTGAATCTACTCCCTTGGCAAGAACCCTTGGGGCACCCTCTCCCTTTGTATACTTAAGTGCTACTGCAAAGTGTGTAGGGTTTGTAACAACAACAGTTGCCTTAGGAACTTCGTGTATCATTCTACTCATAGCCATTTCTCTTTGCTTTTGCTTTATTTTAGCTTTAAGCTGTGGATCCCCTTCCATTTGCTTATACTCATCCTTAATCTCCTGCTTTGACATTCGAAGATCTTTTTTATGTTGACGCTTTTGGAATATAAAATCTGCAACCCCAATTATAAGTAATACTATTACTATTCTTATAAGCTGAGAATCTGCAAGGTCCTTAACAAATGGGAAAATTCCATTTGGATGAAGGTCTGAAACCTTCATAATATCGAAAATTTTACTTTTAACAAATGTAAAACCTACAAGTCCTACAATTAGTATTTTAAGTATAGACTTAATAAACTCTACTAATGTTCTCATTGAGAAGAACTTTTTCATACCACTAATAGGGTTAAGCTTACCAAAATTAGGTTTTAATCCCTCACCACTATTTAAGAATCCTACCTGCATAACATTTGCTATAACACCAAGTATCATGGCTGTTGCTGCAATTGGCATAGCTACAAAGAATGCTTTTTGTAGGGAACTAAATACTATGTGTTGAATATCATATAAGTTAAGTTCAACCTTTCCTATATGTGATAATTCTTCTACCATTCCTTGTATTCCATAGGTATAAATTTTGTCTCCAAAGAATATAAAAAATAGTGTAACTCCAAGAAGTATTATCCCTGAATTAAGGTCGTTACTTTTTGCAACTTGTCCTTTTTTTCTAGCATCCTGTATTTTCTTTGAAGTAGGTTCTTCGGTCTTATCATCACTTCCTAGAAAAAAAACAAGGGAAGATGAGGATAAAATTTTCATAATTTCAGGCGATATGTAATCTAGAGACTTAACAAAAACTTGAATAAGTCCTGGTATTATTACAGCAAGACTTAATAAGCCAAATAGCACCTTAATAGGCATTCCTAAAATAAAAACCTGAAACTGTGGTACTGTTCTAGAAATAAGTCCTAATGTAAAGTCAGTTATAAACATGACTATAATTATTGGGGCAGCTATCTTAACTGATACGAAAAATGAGTGTGAAAATGCGTCAAGTACTGCATTAAACATATTTTCCGTTATAACAAAGTGCCCAAGAGGAACAACTTCAAAACTTTTAATTATTGCTGTTAATAATAAATGATGAAAATTAAATGCTAAGAATATCATCATTGCAATAAAGTTAAAAAATCTTTCTAAAACTGTAGCACTAGATGCTGAAGCAGGATCATAATATTGTGACATAGAAAATCCCATTCCAAAATCCATTAAATGTGCAGCAATTCTAAAAGAGCTAAATATAAAAGTAGCTACTGTTCCAATTGCTATACCAATCATCATTTCCTTAAATACAAACATTAATAGTTCATAGTTGTTTGTTGGCATAACAAACTCTGTTCCTATTATTGAATATGAAATAAGTAGCCCTATTGATAGGGATAACCCTACTTTAAATGAACCTGGTATTTGTTTGTGTGAAAAAATAGGCGATGTCAGAAACAGAGCTACAACCCTAATAGATGCAAGAAAAAATACTAAAAAATCATTAATATTTAGATTCATATTCTCTACCCTACAATACTTGGAATAGTATTAATCATACTTTCTATAAACTGTATAAGTGTCTTAGATATAAATGGTCCAAGTACAACCATTACTAGAATAATAGCTAGCATTTTAGGTACAAATGTTAAGGTCTGTTCTTGTATCTGTGTTACAGCCTGAAAAATACTAATAGCAAGTCCAACTACCATAGCAACAAGAAGAATAGGTCCTGCTACTAAAAGTGATGTTATTATTGCTTTTTTAGCTATTGAATAAATTAAAACTTCGCTCATCTTTCACCTCAGGGTTAAAAACTCTGTATTAATGACTTCACCACTAAGTGCCATCCATCTGCTAATACAAAGAGTAGTATTTTAAAGGGTAAGGATATGGTAACCGGTGGAAGCATAAACATACCCATAGACATTAATACACTTGCAACAATCATATCTATTACTATGAATGGTACAAATATTAAAAATCCCATTTGAAAAGCTGTTTTAATCTCGCTTATTGCAAATGCTGGTACAAGTACTGTAAAAGGTACATCATATCTACTTTCTGGTTTTTGTATATCTGATGCTTTATAAAATAAAGCAAGATCCTTTTCCCTTGTTTGATTTAACATAAAGTTTTTAATAGGTTTACTTCCCTCTTCTACTGCCTTTTCATAACTAAGCTTACCTTCAACATATGGTTGAATTGCTGTTGTATTAACCTCCTTATATACTGGAGTCATAACAAACAGTGACATAAATATAGCTAGGGCTATGATTATTTGATTTGGTGGTGACTGCTGGGTTGAAAGGGCTGTTCTTGTAAAGCCAAGTACTATTACTATTCTTGTAAAAGATGTAGTAAGTAATACTATAGCTGGTATAAATGTTAAAAAAGTTAATAATAATAATAACTTTATATTCCCAACATACTCCTTTGGAGTTTGCTCTCCACCAACAGATAAATTCAAATCAAGCCCTACAGGCTGTGCATGTGCAGCAGTGTAAAAAGAAACAAACATTATTGCTGATATTAATAAAACACGTTTAGCTAGTTTTCTTTTCATTTTTACCCTTTCCTTTGAACCTTCTTAAATAATCCTCTGTATTTTTAACTAGAGAGTCTATTTTTACGTTATCCATACTAATTGCCTTGTATGCCTTAGTATCAATTTCGTCTTCACTAAGTTCCTTTAAGATTTTCACATCATTTGACGCTGCTGAAACTAAATATAGTTTTTCGCCTATCTTTACAATGTTAAGTGTTGTATTTTGTGATAAGCTAGTTCTTTCAAGTACCCTAATATTCTTGCTACCTGATAGCTTATTTTGATATTTAGAAAGCCCTCTTAATGTTAGAAGCATAAGAACTATAACAAAGACTAATACACATATGGTTTTAATTGTATCTATTATAAAAGAACCTTCCATCATATCTCCTTACCTTTGAATAACTATCTTATTAACGTAGATATTTGTAAGTCTTCCGCTAACAAGCCCTTCATTTATCTTATTTAATAATTCCTTCTTAACAACATCAAGTCCCTTACCGTCAAAATCAACAGCCTTTTTCTGTCTTATTGTGCTATTAATAATATCTTGTATTTTATTTATCTTAGAATTAATTTCAGCGTCTAGATCTTTATTCTTATCTGGATAAGCAAGTGTTAGCTTAGTTTGAATAAAACTTTTCCCACCTTCATCTGAAAGATTTAGAGTAAACTCTTCCATTTGAAGACTTTTCTCTACAAGCTCTTTCTCAACGTACTTTATCTCTTCTTTAGCGCTACCTGACCCAAGCATTGTATATGCAAAATATGCACCAACACCTACAACAGCAATTATTAAAATAACAAGAATTAACACAATAGGCTTCTTCTTACCCTCACTCATATAAATTCTCCTTTTCAAGTTATGTTATATATATATGTGCCTACCTAGGTAGGCACAATATTAACTTAAATTTTACACAGTATTTCTTTTTTAAACTCTTTTATTCTTTTGATTATTTCATCTGGACTATCTTCTACAACATACTTGTTACCGTTTGTCATAGTAACTAAAGTGTCTGGATTTGCCTCTATTTTTTCAATTAGATCACAGTTTATATAAAACTCTTTATGGGCTAGTGTTGATAATTTAATCATGTAAACCCCTTCTTTCTAATTATTTACTATCTCTTAATATTAAGAAGTTCTTGAAGCATTTCATCAGATGTTGTAATTGTTCTTGAATTTGCCTGATAAGACCTTGATGTTACAATCATTTCTGTAAACTCATTAGCAAGGTCAACATTAGACATTTCAAGGAATCCTTGTTCTGCTGTACCAAATCCATCATCTCCTGGGAAACCACGATTAGCCTCCCCTGAGTTAGCACTTTGACGATAAAGGTTTTCACCAATTCCCTCAAGTCCAGCATCATTAACAAATGAAGAAATTTCAAGTCTTGCAACCTCAAATCTATCCTCACCGTATATTCCTTGTATCTTTCCATCCTTACCTATAGAGAAGCTTCCAAGTTGTATCTTTTCGATTTTAAATCCTGTACCTCCAGCTCCCTTAGATTCATCCATAATAGTAGGTGGTGTTTTCTGTGCATCAGCTAAATCTCCAGTAACACTTACTCCATATATACCCTTTGAAATCATATTAGTGTATAGATTTTTATAGTTACTGTTAGCAGCTACTTCTCTATCAGTAGCACTCATTTCCTCAGCCTTTTTCATCTGATTCTTAATAGCCTTTTCAAGATCTGTTAGCTTATCATACCCACCAATGTTTATAGTCATAGCTCCATCAGCAGTCATTGTTATTGGCTGGTCTCCCCCTGCTGTATTAGTAAAGTTAATACTCTTAACATTATCTCCACCATCAAATCCATATAACTTAACCGCCATAACTTCCTTTGGAGGTGTTCCTGAACCAAACTTAATTGGTGGAACTGTTGGGTGTTCTAGTGGTACATTAATTGGCCCTCTATTTCCTGTTTTATCAATACCAAGTACTCTAAACCCACCTGATGTTACAAGATCCCCATACTTATCAAGTGTAAATGAACCATCTCTTGTGTAGAATGTTTCTGAACCGTTACTTACCATAAAGTAACCATTACCTTGAACTGCAATATCTGTTGCACGTCCTGTTGGCTGAAGGGTTCCCTGTCTAACATCTCTATCAATTGATGATACACTCATTCCTAGTCCAACCTGTCTAGGGTTAACCCCTCCAGTTGAGAATGTAGGACCTGATGCACCTTGCATTGTTTGATACAGAGCATCCTTAAAAGTTACTCTTGAACCTTTAAATGCAACAGAGCTTATATTTGCTATATTGTTACCTATAACGTCCATTTTAACCTGTTGATTTTTCATACCACTTATACCAGAATACATTGATCTTATCACTTTATTACCTCCTTATTTCTACTACATCAATCAGTCAGTAGCAGTTAGGCCTCCTAAAGGTCCAGCCTAAATTATTATTGCACTATCTATATTAGTAAATATCTTTTCCTCTAGGGATGTTTTGTCCATAGCTGTAATTATCGTTCTATTTGGAACACTAGCAATTAACGCTAAGTCATTATAAAGGATTAAAGTTTCTTTTGCCCCTTTATTTTGAACCTTATCGATAGCCTTATTTATGCTATTCACATCATCCTTTGATAGGTTAATATTTCTACTTTGAAGTCTTTCACTTGCATGGGCAGAAATTTTAAGGTTACTATCTAGTGCTTTATTTACACATTTATCAAATTCAAGTCTATGAGTGTTTCTAATGTCGAAGGATTTCCTATTAATATTTTCTTTTGTGGGGGTTAATGGCATTTGCTGTATATTATTTATCTTAGCCACATTACTTCCCTACTTTCCACTACCCTCAGTTGCTCCTCCTGTAGTACCACCTTCTGGTTTAACATCTGGTTTAACATCTGGCTTTACATCTGGTTTAACTTCCTCTTTAGGTTCTGAAAAACCAACTGATTGTTCTAGTGCGTACTTCTTATCATCCTTAGTTATAAGATATACTTGTCCACCTTCAATCTTAACTGACTTAACAACTCCTTTTTCAGTTGAGTATGTACCATCTTTTCCTCTAACTGCAAACTCAACTTCCTTGCCAATCATCATGCCTGCCTCTGTAACACTTGAAGACATTAATACTCTTGACATTGCAGTATACAGCTTTTCCGTTTGCTCAAGTGATGTAAACTGTGCAAGCTGTGATACATATTCTGTTCCATCCTTCCCCTTAAGTGGGTCCTGGTTAGAGAGTTCAGCTGCAAGTATTTGAAAGAATACATTTTTGTTAGTCATGTCGTTATTAACACCTGAACTTCCCATGTATCCATTAGCAACATTATTAGGTGAATTAATTGAACCTATTGGCATAAAAATACCTCCTATATATTTTCTTCAAGGGCATCCTCAAAAATTGATTCAAACTCCTCGTCATTTGACTCTTCACTATTTCCATTAAAGCCACGTCTAGCTTCTTCTCCACCATCTTCCTGAGAAAGATTTACAGAAACATGATGTAAATCTACTCCTGTAGACTGCAGTTTTTCTTGAAGCTGCTGAAGATTATTTTGAAGTAGTGCAAATGTTTCCTTTTTATCCGCTGATATTGATGCTGAAATTTGTCCCTTTTCAAGAACTAACTTTATAGTGATTTCGCCAAGTTCCTGTGGGTTAAGCTTTATTCTCATTTCACATCTACCAGGTAGTCTAAGTGTTTTAAAGTTTTCTACTACAACATCAACAATATCTCCTTGTTTAAAGATATTTGCATGTTTAACTGTTATATCCTGGGTCGAAGCTGTTTGCTGTGCAAACTGCATACTGCCCATTAATGATGAATCTCCCTTCCCTTCAAGAGCTTTAACAAGCTTTGTAGTATCTAGGGATCCGTCTTTTGTGGTAAACTGCTGTAAAAACTTTAATGCATCAATTATCTCTTTATTCTCTCCTCTTTGTGATAGATTAGAAATCATACCACTTATAGTTGAACCCATATTACTGTTTTGAGCTAATGAATTAAGTGAGTTAATTGACTTCATCTTTATAAATGAAAGGTCAATACTTCCATCTGCTAGAAACTGTGTAATATTTTCTTCCGCCATACTTTGAGATTTATTTTTTAGGTTGCTTAAAATATCCTCAACATTGTCATTTACTATAAAATTGTTAAGGCTATCACATAGTGTTCCTTCTTTTAAGCTTGCTTCTCTTAAGTTTAAAGAACTTAATAAACTTCCAATGGTTAAGGTTTGGTTTAAGGTTTGGCTTGATTCTTCGGATAGTCCATTAGAGTTACCAAATAAACTTACTAGTACTTCTTCTCCTGACTTACCTGATGTTATAAGAGATGTTAAAAATCCTACAAAACCAGCTTCATCAGATGAACCGTTAAAAGAAGATGCTTTAAATGAACCTTGGTTTGGTGAAGTAGCTGCGGGCATTGCTATATTTGCATTCAATTATTAATCACCTCCTTTCAATGATTTTATATAGTTATTAGATGCAATATCATCTAATTTGTTTTGCTCTAACTTGTTTTCTTCTTTAATATGCTCTATATAAGCATTATCTTTAAGTGTTTCAATAACTTTTCTATCCTTGTTAGCTTTTATAACCTCAACTCTAGCTCCTTCAAGTATTCTTTCAGCAACACTTAACTCTTCACGTGTTTTATCTATTGAATCATCAAGGAAAGTTAGGTACCTCTGGAATACTATTAACTCTTGAGTTGTTCTTAAATTACTATATCCACCATTTAGAACTTGAGTTTTTTTGGTTACTAAACTCTCTAATTCAAAGTTAATGTCGCTATATATTCTAAGTTTCGCTGCGAAATTTTCTTTTGACTTTTTTTCAATCTTTTCTCTGTAATCTAATACCTTATCTAACTTAAAATTAAACATCTATAACACCTCTGTTAAATACTTAAAAGTTTTTCAATAGTGTCATTTAAAGATGAGTATTCATCTACTTTTTGTTTTAAAAATTCATTTATAGCATCTATTTTATTAATAGCTTCATCAACCTTATAATTTGCACCTGATTGATATGCACCTATATTTATTAAGTCTTCTGATTCAGAATATGTTGCAAGTAAATCTCTAACCTTACCTGCCTTTTCCTTTAACTCTTCACCTGCAATCTGACTCATAAGTCTAGATACACTTGAATTAATATCTATAGCAGGATAATGATTTTTAGCTGCAATTTTTCTTGAGAATACAATATGACCATCTAAAATACCACGGGTAGCATCTGCAATTGGCTCATTCATATCATCACCATCAACTAGAACAGTATAAAAAGCAGTAATTGAACCATTAGCACTATTTCCTGTTCTTTCCATAAGTCTTGGCAATTTAGCAAAAACCGATGGGGTATACCCCTTTGTAGCTGGTGGTTCTCCAATGGTTAACCCTATTTCTCTTTGGGCCATTGCAAATCTTGTAACAGAATCCATCATCATCATTACATTTTTGCCCTTATCTCTAAAATACTCTGCAATACTTGTTGCTGCATATGCTCCCTTTAATCTCATAATTGGTGATTGATCCGATGTTGCAACCACAACTACTGATCTTTTTAAACCTTCTTCTCCAAGGTCTTTCTCAATAAATTCTTTAACCTCTCGACCTCTTTCACCTACTAATGCAATAACATTAACATCTGCATCCGAATACTTTGCTATCATTCCAAGTAGTGTACTTTTTCCAACTCCACTCCCTGCAAATATACCAATTCTTTGTCCAACTCCACATGTTAAAAATCCATCTATTGCTCTAACTCCAGTAGTCATTACAGATTTAATTCTTTTTCTAGTTAAAGGATTTGGAGGATCTCTATCTAATTTATATTCTGTAGCAGCTTTTGGTTCATAACCATTCATATCTCTTCCAAGTCCATCTAATACTCTTCCTAAAAGAGAATCTGATACCTTAACAGTTAATGCATTTCCTGTTGCAATAACTTCAGAACCTGGTGCAATACCAAATGTGGTGTCAAATGGCATTAATATAGCTGTTTCACCATTAAATCCAACAACTTCGCATTCTATTTCATTATTATCAATATTTTTTATAATGCATACCTCTCCAACAAAAGCTCTAATACCCTCAACCTCAACTGTTAATCCAACAACCTTTTTAACCTTACCTCTAACAGTTAATGTTTTAGCTTTTCTAACCTTTTCAGTTAAAGAGTTAAAATCTACACTAAACATTTATACTATCTCCTAACAAATTCTTCAAAATCGAATCAAGTTGAACCTGAATACTTGCATCAATATAACTTGAAGGAGTTTCTAGCTTATAGGTAAAGTCATCAAACTCACCATCTGCTAAAACTAATATATTACACTTTTCATCTACTAATGATGAAAATCTATTTTTTTCTTCTTTAATAATTGCAGCATTTTTAGGGCTAAGTTTAATTATTATCTTATCCTTATCTGCACACTTTAAAATAGCTGACTCTATAATACTTAATATAACTTCCCTATTTTGTGTAACTTCTGTTAAAACAACTTTTTTGCTAACTTCCATTACAATATCTATAACCTCATCTTGAATCTGACTTATATACTGCCTTGATTCAATATGACATTCATCTAGAAACTTATAAGCTATTTCTCTCTTTTCTATTGAGTCATTTATAATTTCTTCATTTTCTCTTTTAGCCTCTTCTGTGCCATAATCATATCCTTCTTTATAGCCTTTCTGATATCCATCCTGGTAACCTTTATCTACGGCTTCTTCTTTAATAGTTTCAGCAATTATATGAGAATTCTCTATAATTTCCTGAGCCCTATTTTCATATTCCTTAATTATCTCATTACCCTTTTCACGG
>NZ_JAVWJB010000009.1:0-31194 GCF_036639235.1 Clostridium sp. | reverse complement strand
AATTTCCTGAGCCCTATTTTCATATTCCTTAATTATCTCATTACCCTTTTCACGGGCCTCTTTCTCAATAGCTTTATATATACTGTCTATATCAACCTCTGGTTTTACTACATCAGTACTTTTTTCTTCAATTTCCTTTGAATATATTGTCTCTAATATAGGAGGTGAGATTAGCTTTTTATCGCTAATCTCCTTACCTCTAATTACATTACTATACAATGATGGCATCTTCTCCACCTCTTGAAATTACTATTTCTCCAGTATCGTCTAGTCTTCTAACTATTGATACAATAGATTGTTGTGCTTTTTCTACATCTATTAATCTTACAGGCCCTAGGAACTCAATGTCCTCCTTAAGGGTCTGTGCAGCTCTTTTCGACATATTCTTGTAAATAATGCTTGCAACTTCCTCTGAAGATCCCTTAAGAGCAAGTGCAAGTTCTCTAACATCAACCTCACGTAAAATTCTTTGGATTGATGCATTTCCAAGGGTAATAACATCTTCAAATACAAACATAGATTCTCTGATTTTTTCAGCAAGTTCTGGCTCATCACGATCAAGTTCTTCAATAATTGATTTTTCAGTACCCCTATCAACTCCATTTAGAATATCAACAAGTGACTGTATACCTCCAATTACTGTTGCCTCTGATCTTATAACACCTGATAACTTCTTCTCAAGTACCCTCTCTACTTCCTCAATTACTATAGGAGAAGTATTACTCATAGTTGCTACTCTTTTTGCAACCTCTGCTTGAAGCTCATCTGAAAGACCTGACAGTATTTGTGCTGCTCTTTCAGACTGAAGGTGGCAAAGTATAAGTGCTATTGTTTGTGGATGCTCATTTTGTATAACATTTAAAAGCTGATTAGCATCTGCCTTTCTCGCAATTGCAAAGGGTCTATACTGCTGAGTAACCTCTGAAACCTTTTCTATTATTTCTAGTGCCCTTTGACTTCCAAGAGCCTTGCTTAACAGGTTCTTAGCATAGTCGAATCCACCTTCGATAATAAAGTCCTTAGCTTTATTTAAATCAACAAACTCTCTTAAAACTTCTTCTTTTAATTCTCTTTTTATTTTAGGCATATTAGCTATTTCAAATGTTATCTTTTGTATTTCAGCCTCTGGTAGACTTTTTATTATAGGAGCTGATGCATCTGGTCCTAAAGTTACAAAAAGAATAGCTGCCTTCTGTACCCCAGTTAACTTAGTAGTTGTAGCCATCTCATCACCTCTCATCCTCTGATAACCAAGTTTTAATTATATCAACAACCTGTTCAGGCTTTTTAGCTGCATAACTTCTAATTTCTTTTTCAAGATTCATCTTGTATTCATCTTCATTTTCATCAAGTACAGGTGAGTATTCTGAAGGTGCAAGTGGTGATGTTCCATCTGCCATATCAATATTTCCTCCTGTAAGAAGTTCTTCATCCTCATCTTGATACTTTTTCTTTCTCCAGATAAGTAGAGCTACTATGCTTCCTACTACTAGAGCTAGTCCAACTGCAATTAATAAAATATTTCTTATAAGTTCCTTTTTAGCTTCTTCCTGCTCAAGAGCCTTCTTTGCAGCTTCCTCAGCTCTCTTAGCATCTTCATCAAATACCATAGAATCAACGTTTATAACATCACGTCTATTAACTGAATCATATCCTACCGCTGCAGCTACCATATTCCTAACCGATGCTTTTTGTGCCTCTGATAAATTCCCATCAATCATAACTGATGCTGTAAGTCTTCTAACCTCACCTGGAGCCTTTACAACTATTTCCTCGGTTGTACCTGCTTCATTATTAGTAATAGTTTCAGTTCTTTCTGATGTACTTGACCCATTACTTCCATTTGAATTAGGGTAGGTAACTCCAGTATTAGTATCAACTCCTGGTGTTGTAGCACCATTTCCATTATCCTTAGCAGTCTCTTTATATTCTTTAACGCTTATAGGAATTACATTGTCTTTATCATATGTTATAGCTGTGACCTTTTTAGAGTCAAAATCAAGATCTGCATTCATATTAACTCTAACCTTTCCTTGACCAAACATTGACTCTAAACTTTCCATAACTTCTTTTTCTAGTGACTTTTCAAAATATTTTTCCTGTTCATACTGTTTACTAGTCGCAACAGTTCCATTTTCATTTTCATCAAATAAACCATCTGACAAAAGATTCATTTTACTATCAACCACTTCTACATTTTCCTGTGGAATATTCTTTGTACTTCCTGTAACTAAAGCTATAATTGCTTTTACCTTTTCTTCTTTAAGCTTTCCACTACCTGTTAGGGTTAAAGTTACAGAAGCACTTCCCTTTTCAGTGTCTTTAGTAAACACTGTTTCCTCTGGAAGATTGATTAGGACCTTAGCCTTTTCTACTTCCTCAAATGTAGCAATAGATCTTTCAAGTTCCCCTTGAAGTGCTCTTTGGTACTTAACACTTGCTTCCTTATCCGTCATACCAATTGCACTTTGATCAAATAATTCAAATCCAGTTCCTGAAGACACCGTACCATCTGATAATGATGACATTCTAAGTTCATCTACCTTCTCATTAGGAACTAATATAGCATTTCCTTCGATTTTGTATGGAATCTTATCTGTCTTTAGTTTCTCAACAACCTTATTCGAATCCGCAACCTCTAAGTTTGAAAAAAGTGTAGCATATTCTGTTCGTGTAGCATAAACTACTCCAATTATTAACGATGCAATTAGCAATGCCCCAATAGATACTGAAGTAATTTTTTTAATTTTAGACCATGCCTTCCACTTCTCAAACTTATCTTTGAAAAATTCGAGAAATCTGTTCATATATAGTACTCCTTTAGTTGCTTAAATTTTAAAATTGCATTCTATTTATTTCTTGATATGCCTCGACAATTTTATTTCTTATTTGGACTGTTAACTCAAGAGAGAGTCTAGCCTCCTCAGCAGCTACTAAAACTTCATGAACATTATCGACTTGTCCAAGGATTGCTTTTTGAGTTAAATCATCCGACTTTATCATCTTGTCGTTAACCTTATTTAGTGCATCTTTGACAAAATCTCCAAAACCTTTAGTATTTTCGATATTTTCAGTCTTATTATTCTGCAGTTTATTTATTTGGGAATCGAATAGTGTCCCTATTCCATCAACTCTCATTTAAATTTACCTACCTTCCAATTTCTAATGACTTCATAAACATTTGCTTATTAGTGTTTAAAGCTGTAACGTTTGCCTCATATCCCCTTGATGCGGTAATTAGATCTACCATTTCATTTAAAGGATTAACATTTGGCATAGTAACATATCCATCTGCCCCTGCATCTGCATGGGTCGGATTATATACTCTTTTAAGAGGTGTTGATTTATCCTCCTGTATAGATGATACCTTAACACCCATGCTTTTTTTGTCTTTTACTGTCGAAAAGCTTCTTGTAAGATTTTCCTCAAAGCTTACTGTTTTTCTAACATAAGGTCCCCCATTTTTAGTTCTTGTTGTTTCTATGTTTGCAATATTATTAGATATTACATCCATTCTCATTCTTTCAGCAGTAAGTCCTGTTGAACTTATTGTAAGTGAATCAAATAACCCCATTTTTATTTTCTCCCTTCACTTATTACGTGACGCTTAGATGAAATTTTACCGTTTAATCTAGATACTAAAAAATTATAGTACATATTATTAGAGGCTAAATCTACCATTTCTTTCTCTATATCTACATTATTCCCATCAGGTCTCAAACTTGTCTTTTCGTCTTTAACAACTGTATACCCATTTAGAGAATTACTTTCGTCTGGTATATGTTTTCTATTTGTTAGTTTCATACTAATACTATCTCCGCTTAAAGCACTTGCCAGGTTCTCTTCAAACTTAACGCTAGATACTTTAAATTTAGGAGTGTTAACATTTGATATATTATTTGATATTACCTGTCCCCTTGCAGCACTAGCATCAACTGCACCTTTTATCAGATCATAGGTAATTGAGTCGATTGTACCAGCCATATTTTTCTCCTTTATTATATTTTTTAATTTTTTTTAAAATATAATTAATTATCTCATTAAAATTATTTTATACTATTTTAAACCAAAAATAAAGCATAAATATATATTTTTACTTATTTTTATATTTTTTAACTTTTAATATAATAATTTATTATATTTACATAAAACTTAATCTATACACTTATTTTAACTCTTTTACCACTGTAATTTCTACACAAAATAAAAAAAACCTTCAAAAACATGTAAAAACTATACTTTTTAAGTTGTTTTTACAGTTTTGAAAGCTTTTTTATAATTTATGGCTTTAATTTCTTATAAGCTTCATTAAAAGTTTCTCTAATTTCTATACAGAATTCTAATACCTCTTCTGCTATTTCTTTATCTTTTTTTATATTAGCTTCTACAGCTCTTCTATATATATAGTCATAAAGTAAATTTAATGACCTTCCAATTTCTCCACCCTTGTTAAGGTCAAGTGTTGACTTAAGCTCTAGTAAAATACTTTGTGCCTTTTTAAAATTTTCGTTAGACTTTTTAATATTTTCTTCTTCAAGTCCAGAAATACCTTGCTTCATAAATTTAACAAGTCCATCTAAAAGCATTAATAGCAACTTCTCCTTTGAAGCAGTATTTACACTATTACTTTGATATGCGTTTAATGCATTAGTATTATTCATTAACTTCACCTCTAAATTTTTAAGTCAATTATTTTACCTGTATCCCTTTTAATTGATAATAACAAATCATAAAGGTTGTCAATTACCTCTTCTAAAATCAGGTTATAATCCTTATCAAGGACTCTTATTAAAATTCTATCTTTTTCAATTATATACTCAAACTTTAAATCTAGTTTATTAAATATTAGTACTAATTCCCTGCCATGTATTTCTTGCTTATCTTTACTAAATCCTCTTTTGTTATCTTTTTTACTATTATTAGGCCTTTGAGACTCTGTTCCCTTTTTAACAGTTTGTATAGCTTTCTGCTGCATAACTTTTACTATATTAGGGTCAGAATAATCAAGGGTAAAAAGATTTATAGCCAACAGGTATCCTCCTATATCTTTTTATCTATAAATAGTCCTGCCATTTCGCAAATTTTTGCAATCATATCTACTAACTTTTCTGGAGGAAGTTCTCTTATAACTTCTCCAGTATCTGATTGTATGATTTTTATCATTACATCATGTGTTTTCTCATGTATTTCAAATTTTAGGTGCGTCTTGTCACTATTAATCATTTTGTTAGCTTTAACAATTTTATTTTCTAAATCTTTCTTATCCGTTTTTACAACTTCTCCAATCTCTTCTTTAATAGTAGCTACATTTTTCTCAAAATGCTTCGTATCAAAAGAAGGATTACAAGATACTGATGAAATTTCCACCTTTACACCTCCGTATATATAGAGGCTATACGGGGTAATTCCCCCCTATAGCTAGTATTTTTTACTTAAAAAAACAGGATCAATTGGATTAAAATTCATATACTTATTACTTATTATTCTTTGCTTTGAAATGTTATTCATCTCTTTTTTATTAGTCTCTATTTCCCCTTTTGTAGAGTCTAAATTACTACTTAAAAGAACTCCCATTTTTTCATCTTCATCTATTAAACCTATTTCATCAACTATTGACTTAAATTCTTCCTTTGTAAAAGCTAATTTATTTATTTCTTCTTTAATATTTTCTCTACTCTCAATTAAGCTATCTAGCTTATCTAGATGCTCCTCTATATCAGCTTCAAGTAAGCTATTAATACTTTGTGTTATATTAAGATATTCTCTTAAATACTTCTTAAGTAAGTCCACCTATTACATACCACCTATCTGTTGTTGAAGCCATGATGTTTGAGAATTATAGTTATTCATCATTGTTTCAAGTCTAGAAAACTTAGCATAAAGCCTCTTTTCCTTATCTCCCATCTTACGAACAAGCTCTCTTAGCATATCATCCTTAGATTTAACCCTATCCGCAATTGAGTTTTTAAAGTCGGAGCTATCACCTTTAATACCTGCTATTTCTATAAGGCTACCTTTTTTACCGTTAGTATTTCTTGTAACTCTTATAGAATCCTCAACAATATCATTTAACCTTTGGAAAATTCCTACATTATCTCTTCTATTTGCATTACCTGCATATCCCTTATCCTTATCATAGGGAGTTGCTGCATTATCCTTAGTGAAAAGTGCTGCAACATCATCTGGTTTTTCCATTAAAGCCTGTCTAAGCTTTCCTTCATCTATCTCTATTTTTCCTCTTTGTGTATAGTCACTTGATGTTGAAAGTCCTATATCCTTAAGTGATATATTAACTCCACTTACAGGTGCGAAGAATGCTTGTCTCATTTCTGAAAGCATTTTTTCAAGTGAAGGATCACTTTTAATAATTCCTTCCTTACACTTTTCTTCCCAATTTTTAATTTCTTCCTCTGACATATCCTTTTTCTGTTCTTCTGTTAAAGGCTTATATGTGTATTGCTTCTTTTGATATATCTTAGAAGCTATACTATCTATCATGTCATTATAGTCCTTAACAAACCCCTTAATATTGTCCATTGCCTTATCAACATCAGACTCTATGTTAAATACTATCTTTTTAGATGGATCCATTCCCTTAATATCGAATGTTAGTCCATCTATTGTAAATATATTCTTTTCATTCACTATAGTACTTTTAGTACCATCTGGTAATGTTATTGATACCTCAGCATTTTTACCACCAGTTATACCAACTAAATTTGAATAACCTATATTCGCAAGATCAGCTGATGTTCCTGACATGCTAAATGCAGTTTTAGATGTTAAAACCATCTTACCATCAACAACTTCAGCAGTAACACCTGTTCCATTTAATGCTCCTGCAGCTTCATTTAATGATGCTGCATATACATTTATATCCACTCCATCAAAGGCTGGTAATGTTACAGCTTTACCATTAATACTAACCTGCGTAATATTATTACTTGGGGTAATTCCTAAATCGTATCTTGTAGAAGTTTTTGTCCCCGTACTTGTAACCTCAGTTTCAGCACCTGAAACAAGTCCTAGCTTTTTAAGATCATCGTTACTCCCAACTACCTTAAAAGAAGGTTTACCTTCAGTATTAATAAATGATAATTTTCCTGTTGTTTCATTATAGCTTGCAGTTATACCAGTATTCTCTAGTGGACCACCTGGTTTAGTAAGATCCGCCATACCACTAAGTGTTGTAGTGTTTGGAATTTCTTTCAAGCTTCCATCAGCTAGCTGCACTTTAATAGGTCCCGTAATACCAAGATCGGCTAAGGTATTAGCTCCCGTAGCCAAATTCCCATTAATCTTAAGTACACCGCTTGAAAGAGAATGTGTTAAAACATCCTTAGCTGTTGAGTTAATTGTTCCATTCGCACCACCTGTCATCTTAAGGGCGCCAATAGCACCACCTGATATTGATAACTTTTGGTTTACCCCTGTGTCAACAGTTTCTATAGCTATCTTACCTGAAATCTCACTAAAGTTTGCTGACACTTTACCCTTAAGGGCTGGATCTGAATTAATTTTCTTAACTAAATCACCAACTGTTGTGTTAGCATCAACATTAATTGTAACCTCTGCATTATTCCCATACTTAATGTTAAGCTTACCATCTCCAACATCACCAATTTCACTAAGCTTTGTAGTATTACTAACTTTACCACCTGTTAACGTAGTTAACGTTGACTCAGCCTTTGCACCTGTAGCATTTTGATTAACTGTTACCTCATATCTACCTGGCTTTGCAGTATTAGTTGGCTTAATATTAACAAGTCCGTAGCTATCTCCAACTACCTTACTAGTCAAACTTGAGAAAAAATCTGGACTAAGTGCAAAACTTCCCTTATTAAGTACATCAAAATACTTTGATTTGAATTTATTTATGTTTCCAATTACATCTCTATATATTTCCTGCTTCCATTGAAGGACCTGCTTTTCTCCCTTTACCTTGTCTACCTTTTCCTGGTCCTTCATAAGCATCTGCTTTATAACAGAATCTGTATCAAGACCAGTTGCAAGTCCACCTATTCTCATAACCATAATAATCTACTCCTTTGAAAGTATTATTGAATCAAGGTTTTTAATTGATTCTATATTTTCCTCTTCAATTTCCTTTAAAAGTTCTCTTCTGACTATTTTCATGTCCTTAGGTGCATTTATAGATAGTTTTACATATCCTCCTGCAATCTCCTCAACATTAATTTCAATATTATCACCTATTATTAATGATTCACCTATTTTTCTTTTTAGTACAAGCATTCTATTTTCTCTCTTATACTATATTTATTGGTGTTCATTACAATCTGTGCAGATTCTCTATTTTTAATGTTTACTATTATAGGTGCTAATAGATTTGCTGAAATAATATTTTCTCTTACAGTAACTATATTTAAAACTAATACATCATTTTGAGTTTCGATTCCAAGTCTTTTTACATCTATATCATCAAGATCAATTTCATAATCCTCGAAATAATCCCAAGGTGAAACTAGAATTAAACATAACTCTTCCTTATCTAGTGATTGAAGACATTTAAACTTTTTATCTTCAACATCTATAATTGCATATTCCTTATATGAGTCAAACCCAGGTATACCTTCTTTAAACTTTAATAAAAGGTTATCTTCTATTTCTACTTCTCCAAAAAACTTTGTTTTTATTATCATATCAATCTTCCTATCTTAAAAAATCTAGTATACTTGGCTGCATTACCATTGCACCAACATTTAAGGAAGCCTGGAACACAGATTCCATAACCTTAGCTTCCATATACTTTTCTGCTACGTCTATATCATATGTTTTAGAAAGAAGTGTCGTCATATTAAATGTTTCTGATTCATTTTTAGCATGCATATCCTCAAGTCTATTTTGCCTAGCCCCTGATGCACCTCTAATAGTAGTAATATTTTCTATATTCTCATCAAGTTTCCCAAGTAAGGCACTTGTGTCTCCACCGTTTTCAATTGAGTTAATTAACTCATCTATTGTTGAAAAAATACCTACATTATCAACAAATGGATTTGGAGGTGTTGGTGGATTCGGGGTATTACTTGTATACTTATCCTTAAAAAGTTCTGAACCAGCTATACCTATATCAAGGCTAACTCCTGGCGCAAGCTCCTTATCAAGACCTGCATTGGAACCTTTATAAACAACCTTACCATTATTAGGGTTTGCCGCATTAGTAGGGTCATTAAATATTTCAAATGGTTTTTCTGTGGTTTTCTGACCTGAGAATACGTATCTACCATCATATGATGTATTACCTATTTCAACTAGCTGCTCCTTAAGCTGTTGAAGCTGAGTTGATATTGCCTTTTTATCTGCATCACTTAAAGCTCCATCATTTGATGCTTGTACAGTTAATTCTCGAACCTTGTGAAGTACATCATTCATCTGACCAAGTGCCATTTCCTGAGTATCTGTCCATCCTCTAGCCTCTTCAATGTTTTGCTTATATCTCTCATTAGCTGCAATCGATGACTTAAGCTCCATTGTTCTCGTTACAACAAACGGGTCATCAGATGGTCTTGATACCTTATGTCCTGTTGAAAGCTGCATCTGAAGCTTTCCCATTGCCTGCTGGTTTCTACTTAAGTTATGAAGATAGTTATTAATCATAACCCTATTAGTTACTCTCATATTATCACCATCCCTATCTAATTAATCCGTTAACTACTAAGTCTAATAGTTCATCAACTACATTAATCATCTTAGCATTTGCCTGATATCCTCTTTGGAATTGAAGCATATCTATCATTTCCTCATCCATAGATACCCCTGAAACTGACTGCTTTTGTATATCAAGTTGAAGAATTAGATTCTTTTGATTTTCTACAACTCTCTTCGCTTCCTGCCCACTTGTTCCAAGTTGTGCAATCATTCCCTTATAGTAAGTGTCAATTGTATCACCCTTATTACTTTGAATAAAATCATCTGTAGCAAGATTACCTGTAGTTACATCATAAGCATCACCATATGCCTGTTTAATAAAATCTTCCTGTGTTCTGATTTTATCAAGATCAAGTCTCATATTACGAAGTTCTGCAATTCTCTTAGCTCTTGCACTATCACCTGATAAGGGATCTACCATAGTACCTCCTGCATTAATCTTACTTGGATCATTGACCAAAGACTCGTTAACTTTTAAAGATTTTGCAGGATGATCTGATCCTATAACATCATCAAAGAAATTGATGAAAGGTTCAGTTCCTGTTTCCTTACCATCTGTATGTATAGCATTAATAGCAATTGCAATTGTTCTTGACATATTGTTAAGCTGATTTTTATAATCTGCTATTTCAAGTTTTTGATCTTCAAGTCCCTTAATAGCTCCATTCGTAAAGTCAAATGATTCCGCATCTTGTATAGCTTTATCTTTATCTAAAGTACTACTGTTATATAGTAGATTACCATTTTTAATAGAATCTATTCTAACCTTATCACCTTCAACCTCAACATTAAAATATTTCTTAAGGTCATTAACATCATTAATTACAATATTTTTTGATGATGGTCTATTAAGATCTCCATCTATATAAACCTTAAGTTCCATATTTATTGGGAAGGTTCCAGCAGCTTTAGAATCTATTGATAATGGAAAGTCAGCCTTATCAAATTTTACATCCTTTCCATCCTTATCCTTCATAGTAAAGTTAACATCATCAATACTTGCAATACCATTAATTACCCTACCATCTGTCACTAGATACTTTTCATTACCTGACCCATCTGTTGTAATAATTCTTACACTATTATGATCTCCATGCTCAATCTTAAAGTTAATATTTTCTGATAGTTTATCTAGTAAAACATCTCGTCTATCCATTAAGTCATTTGGCATTTGACCACTAATAGTAACCTTCTTAATCTGGTCATTAACATCTGCTATTTGTTTAAGCAGAGAATTAACTTCATATATATGATCCCTTTGAAGCTGCGCAAGTTCCTTTTCAAGCTCCTCAAGTTGATTATAAGTTTGTCTAAAACTATCTGCCAAAGCATTTGCATTACTAATTACTAACTTTCTACTAGATGCATTTTCAGGATGAGTAGCAAGACCTTGCCATGCATCCCAAAATTTTGTCAAAGTATTAGAAAGTCCTGTATCTCCTGGCTCATTTATAATACCTTCAATAGAATTAAGAAATTGATCCTTAGCTCCATACTTATAAAGGCTTGATGTTTCACGCCTAATTGAGCTATCTATAAATTGGTCTCTAGCTCTTGTAATCTCTGATATCTCAACTCCTGTTCCAAGTTGACCTGCTCCAACTGGTGAGTTAAGCCCTGGCATTGGATACGGCTGAGTTGTACTATGAACCGCCCTTTGTTTAGAATAACCATAAGTATTAAGATTTGATACATTATGCGAAACTACATGTAATGATGTTTGCTGTGCAGACATACCTCGCTTTGCAATATTAAATGTATAAAATAATCCGCTCATTTATATATCACCGCCTATAATTTTGTGGAAAAAATAGAATCAGACTGACCTTCTCCAATTTTCCCCTGATTCCCATAAGTTGTAACTCTATTTTGATTTGGTGTTAATGCGAACTTAATAGCTCTTATATAATGTAGTGATTGTTTAGTTAATATATTATTTGTCACGTTTTTTTCCTTAATGCTACTGCATATCTTCTTAAGAGATTCTACATCCTCACTTGATATATGTCCCTTTTCAATTATATCGTCTATTTCCATATCTCCCTTTAACGTAAGTCTTTTTTCTTCCAACAGAGATATTTTCTTAATTACTACTCTTTTTTCTTCTACAATTCTTAAAAGGTCATCACTCTTATTATTAATAAGAATATCCCTTTCCTCACTTAGAATTGACTCTAATTCCTTAAAGGACTCTAAAAGATACTTATATATTTCACTTAAAGTTATCTCCATCTATACACCTCTTTTTATATCCTTTATAATAGCCTTTGCAAGGTCTTCACTAGCAACCTTATATGTTCCGTTTTTTACTTTATCTTTAATTTCATATATTCTGTCATTTACTAATTCAATATCTTTATACTCTTCAATAAACTTTGAAATTTCTTTCCCCGCTGATGAAATTTCAATTCTATCATTTCCTGCAACGTTTACTTTATTAGCTTTAATATTATTTGCACTATTAAAATATGCATTTATAACAACGTTATTCTTACCTTCAATTTTCATTTCAAGCACTCCTTTACAAACCTTTAACCTACTTATTATATCGAATAAATCATGTATTAGTTAACCCTAAAGTAATAATAATTCAAAATGTAAAAGAGTCTACAGGCTAATCCTGTAAACTCTTTACTCTATCTACACTATTAATTATATTTGTTATTCTCACACCGAAGTTTTCATCTATTACAACTACTTCTCCAAGTGCTACCCTTTTACCATTTACCAAAATCTCTACAGGTTCTTCAGTTAACTTATCAAGTTCTATTAATGAACCTGTTCCAAGATCAAGTATTTCCTGAATAGTTCTCTTACATCTTCCAAGAACTACTGAAATCTCAAGTGGAACATCTAGTATAAGATCAATATTTTTAGTATCATGGGTCTCTATTGCTTGAAGTGGTGCAAACTCTGCTCTTTGAACAGGTGCATCACGGTTAATTGAATTTGAAACAGGCATATCTACCCTTGGAGCCTGTACAGGAGCTCGAGATGCTGCTGCTTCTTGCACTGGCTCTATAACCGGCTCTAAAGCAATCTCTGGCTCTGGCTCACTTGAACCACCTGTCATCGTGTTAATAATTGAATTTGCAGTATCAAGTCTAAGTATCAGCATTATTTCACTATCAACATGTTCTTCAATAGTTAATCTAAATGCTATCTTAACAATTTCCTCATTTTCATCAACATGTTCTGCTAAGTTATCATTTGCTGATCTCCAAACCCTTGATGTTGGAGGAGATATATTAACTGGGAATCCAAGCATTGTTGAAAGAGATGTTGCTGATGAACCTATCATTTGGTTCATAGCCTCAGCAACTGCACTTAGCTCAAGTTCTGTAAGTTCTACAGGCTCTTCAATATTGCCGTCTGACCCCATCATTAAACTTGCAATAACAGCTGCATCTGTTATTTTCATTATTAAAAGATTCGCTCCTGTTAACCCTTCCGTATATAGAACTTCAAGGGCAACCATTGGAACCTGCATATTCTCTTTAATTGAGTTAATACTTATTAATGATACCTTAGGTGTAGTAATATTAACCTTCTTACTTAATATTGTTGATAGGGCTGTGGATGCTGATCCCATAGATATATTCCCTATTTCACCAAGTAAATCTTTATCACTTTCTTTTATTACATCACTAGAAGTTGATTCAGCAGCTTTCGCATCTTCCTTACTAACCGAGGAATCTCCGCCTAATAGAGCGTCAATTTCCTCTTGTGAAAGTAGTCCATCATTCATTGTCTTCCACATCCTTATCTAAAATTTCTACTATTTGTACACCTGTTTTTCTTCCTATATTACCAGGATAAACTTTAAAGTGTTTTCTTCCTTCAACAAACATACTTAATGGTTCATTAATCTTTTGATTAAGTGATATACAATCTCCAACTCTTAAGTGTAAAAAGTCATTTACATTTAATGTACACTTTCCAAGTTCTACATGTGAGTTAAGACCAACTCCTTGAATTTTCTTTTCCATCTGCTTTTTATGTTCTGCATCCTTATTAGATGCAACAGAAGCTTTATACTGGAAAATAAGCTTTTCTAAGAACTTTTCTATTGATATATATGGTATACACATATTTATAAAACTCTTATTATTTGAAAGTTCAACTGACATAGTAATAATAGTTACAGGCTCATTAGGCGCCATAACCTGATTTAAAACTGGGTTTGTTTCAAGTCCATCAACTCTAACTTCAATATCCATGATATCTTCCCAAGCAACGTTTAGGTTCTCAAGAAGCTTTTCATTAATACGTCTTATTACGTTTTTTTCAATATCAGTAAACTCTCTTGATTTTGCCCCACTTGTACCTTGTCCACCAAATAAAATATCAATTACCTGAAAAACAAACTGTGGTCCCGTCTCAAATAAAAATGGACCAGAGAATGGATCTAAATAATAAGTCATTAATATTGTAGGATTCGGTATTGAATGTATAAACTCTTCAAATGTTATTTGTTCTGTGTTTAAAACATTTATTTGGACAGAAGTCCTTAAGTGAGCTGCTAAATAATTTGATGCAATTCTAGCAAAATTATCGTGAACTCTTTCAAGTGTTTTTGTATGATCTTTAGAAAACTTATTTGGTCTTTTAAAGTCGTACTTCTTTACCTTCTGCTTTTCCTCATGTACATCTTCTTCTATCCCAATTTCACCTGTGGATAAAGCTGCCAGGAGGGCATCTATTTCACTTTGTGATAAAACTTCACTCACTGTTTTCCCTCCTTACCTACTGTTCTAGAAGTACTTCCCCCTCTAAAAGTGTTACAACACTATCTTTAAAGTTTATAACTCCCTTTATATAAGCTGAAGCGTCATTTGCCTTCTCTAGCATATCGTAGGATATGTCTACAACCTCATGTACGCTATCAACCATTATTCCTACCTTTTCATCATCAATTTCTATAATAATAATATTATCTTCCTCTTTGATGTTTTCCATATTTAGATAAGACTTAAGGTCTATTACTGAGATAATGCTTCCTCTTAAGTTTGCAAGCCCCTTAATATAAAACGGCGCTGTTGGTACCTTTGTAATTGTCATCATTTTTTCTATTCCATGTACAATTCTTGTTTCTAATGCAAACTTTTCGTTTCCAAGTGTAAATACTACTACTTGCACGATCCTCACTCCTATCCAAGAACTTTTTTGAATGATTCAATAACCCTCTCTGGTTGGAATGGCTTAACTATAAAGTCCTTAGCTCCTGACTTAATAGCCTCCATAACCATAGCTTGTTGTCCCATTGCTGAACACATAATTATTGTTGCTGATGGGTCTATTGATTTTATTTCTTTTAATGCCTGAATTCCATCCATTTCTGGCATTGTTATATCCATTGTTACCACATCTGGTCTTTCTACTTTATATAATTCGACAGCCTTTAATCCGTTTGGTGCCTCACCTATAACTTCATATCCATTCTTTGTTAAAATATCCTTTAACATCATTCTCATAAACGCTGCGTCATCCACAATTAATACCTTTGGCATTTTATACCCTCCTTAATTTCTGTTAGCTACTCTGTACCGGACTAGTTAAGTCCAAGTTTTGTAAGAATTTTATCTAGAGAACCAGGCTTTGGTACATAGAATATACTTCCACCTGACTCTTTGTTATCTTCATCTATAAAGTTGGTATCTATTGATAACACATAATCACTATACTGCTCTGCATCTAAAAAAGTAGTTGTTAGAACTGCTATTACCATATCAGTTGCAACTGCTGGTACGGAAGTAACAAGATTTAATCCTGCTATTTGTGATATCGCACCAATATATGAATTACCTATAATGTTTCCTATTTCTTGGAACAGCGAGTATGCCATGTCCTCAGGTACATTTTCATATCCTTCAAGTATTGAACTTGAAATTTCCCTTGATTTCTTTTCGTCCATTACAAATAAAATATTTCCTGGTGCATCTCCATAAACCTTTAGAAGAACTGCTACAACAATTTCCTCTTCACTTCCAAGCTTTTTAACAATACTATCCATTGGTACTATATCTACCATAGGAACCATCATGTCTATTTTCTTATTTAGTATCTGTGAAAGTGCTGTTGCTGCATTACCTGCACCAATATTTCCAACTTCCTTTAGGGCATCTAGCTGCATGTCATTTAAAGTTTTATCCAAAATATCACCTACTTTACACTAAGGCTGCTACATCTAAGATTAATGTTACAAGACCATCACCAAGCACTGTAGCTCCTACATATTCTTTTAGGTTCTGCAGAGTTTTACCCATAGACTTTATTACTATTTCCTGCTGGCCATAAAGGTCATCAACTAAAAGTCCTACGGTTTTTTCACCTACATTAACCATAACTAGGAATTTCTCCTCTTGGTCTGATTCATCAAGACTTAATCTTTCAGCAACCCTAACTATAGGTATAACATTATCTCTATAAATAATTATTTCCTTGTTATTTGTTCTCTTTATATCCTTAACATTTATATTTATAACCCTATCAATAAATCCAAGTGATATGGCAAATGTTTCTTCTTGAACCTTTATTAAAAGCGCTTGAATTATAGATAGTGTTAACGGTAGTCTAATTATTATTGCAGACCCTTGTCCCACTTCACTAACAACTTCAATGCTTCCACCAATAGCTGAAATTTTCGTTCTAACAACGTCCATTCCAACTCCTCTACCTGAAACATCTGTTACCTGTTCACTTGTACTAAATCCTTGCATAAATATAAGTGCCCTAATATCGTTGTCGGACATTCCTACAGTATCTATACCCAGGCTTTCAGCTTTTCTTTTTACTTTTTCTACATCAATTCCCTTACCATCGTCTTCAACTCTAATAATGGCTTTGTTTCCTTCTTGATAAGCTATTAGTTTAATAGTACCCTCAGCACTCTTTCCAGACTTAATTCTATCCTCAACTGATTCAATACCATGATCAGCAGCATTTCTTATAAGGTGAACAAGTGGCTCTCCGATTTCATCTATTACAGTTCTATCAAGTTCTGTTGTTTCCCCTTCAATAATAAGGTTAATGCTCTTTGATAATTCATTAGCAAGATCACGAACAAGTCTTGGGAATCTATTAAACACCCTTTCAACCGGAAGCATTCTAACCTTCATAACAAGATCTTGTAGGTCAGAACTTATAATCCCTACCTGCTCTAAAGTTTCATGAAGATCTGTTAGCTTATAGTTAGCACTTAACTGTTCTAGTCTTGTTCTGTGCATTACAAGTTCACCAACAAGGTTCATAAACTTATCTAGTCTTTCAAGATCAACTCTTACAGATTGATTAACCTTTTTAGCTCCCTTTTCTTCTTCCTTACCCTTTTTAGGTGAAGCTTTACTTTCAGCGTTCTTATTGTTTGATTGGTTTTCAGTTACTTCTTCAACTTCTTCCTTTTCGTCTTCAATTTCTAATATTAAAACCTCTTCAAGTTCTGACACAGTTTCCATTGACTTTAAAACATCTTCCTTTGACTTTTCAGTTATTAAAACTACGCCAAATTCATTTTCAAAGTTTTCCTGTTCTAAGTCCTCAGTTGAAGGTGTACATTTTACTATTTCACCTAAATCCTCAAGGGTCTTATATGCAAGGTATGCCCTTGCTGACTTTAATAAACAATCTTTATATATTCTAATAGTAATCTGATAAACATTATAATTTTTCTCCTTAGATTCAATTATAATATTTTTCTCATACTCATTTAACTCAAAAAGTTCACTTGAGCTTTGCTGAGGAACTTCAATACTTTCATAAGATGGAGCTACTCCTGGTATCCCTTCCCCCTTATCAATAGATATAAGCGTATTTATAAGCTCACTATAATCTATCTTCTCATCAATGCCCTGCTGAACATTGTGTACCATCTGCTCTAGTGTGTCTAGACACTTAAAAAGTACTGTTACAACATCTGATGTAACCTTTAGTTCAT
Source organism: Clostridium sp. (assembly GCF_036639235.1). GTDB lineage: Bacteria > Bacillota > Clostridia > Clostridiales > Caloramatoraceae > Clostridium_AB. The sequence continues at coordinate 13,595 of NZ_JAVWJB010000009.1, read as the reverse complement.
CATGTCTAAATTTATCTAGTACATTCTCCATTTTATGAGTTAAATCAGCTATATCAGCAAATCCCATACTTCCAGCCATACCTTTTAAGGTATGAGCAACTCTAAATATTGAGTTTATTGTATCTTTGTCTTCTGGATTCCCCTCTAATTCTAATATTCCCTGATTAAGATTTTCTAAATTCTCTAAAGATTCTTCTAAGAAGATATCTAAGTATTGGGACATATCCATAATTAATTCCCCCCTGGCTTTTTATATATAAATGTTGCTGCTTTCTCAAATCCAATATCTCTATAATTATAGATACTTTCTGTAGCACCTACAAACAAAAGCCCACCTGGATTTAAAGCCTCATAAAACTTTTCATAGATTTCTCTCTTTGCATCTTGAGTAAAGTATATAACAACATTTCTGCAAACTATTAAATCGAAACCTTTTTCATATTTATCAAGTATCAAATCATGTTTCTTAAAAGTTACCTTATTTTTGATTTCATCCTTAATAATATAATTTTCGTCTTTTTTCACAAAATATTTATCCAAAATATTTCCATCTACATTTTTTACGTCATTTTTTAGATAAATACCATCCTTAGCCTTCTTTAATATATTTAAATCTATATCTGTTGCTAGAATATTGTGCTTCTTACCCTTTGTAAGGTTTTCCATTATAATTGCAAGTGTATAGGGTTCTGCACCATAGGAACAAGCTGCACTCCATATTTTAAGAGTGTTTTTTTCAGGTTTTAATCTTGTTTTTATTTCTTTTTCTAGCTGTATAAACATATCTTTGTTTCTAAAAAACTCTGAAACATTTATTGTTAGATGATCTTGAAACTTCTTAGATATTTTTTCATCCTTTGAAAGTATGCTTATAAACTCTGATTCTGTTTTAGCACCTACCCTTTGCATAAAATTTTCAACTCTTCTATATAGCTGCTTTGATTTATATGCTTTAAGATCAATTCCATAAGTTTTTTTAACGAAGTCTTCTATTTTAGCAAAGTCCATTTTATTTCCCCCTTATAACTCTGATTATTTCAGTAGAAATTTCACCATAAGGAAGAATACAATCTACACACCCTGTTTCATATGCTGCTTTTGGCATTCCATATACTATTGATGTAGCCTCATCTTGAGAAATTGTATATCCACCTGAACCCTTAATATTCCTTATACCTATAGCACCATCCTTACCCATTCCAGTACAAATACATGCTATAAGAGCACCTCCATATACCGCTGCTGCAGATTCAAAAAGCTTGTCTACCGCTGGCCTTACTCCGTGAACTGGAGGGGTAACTTCTAATGAAATTCTATCCTTACTCTTTAATACCATATGATATCCGCCTGGAGCTATATATATAGTGTTTTTCTCTATTTTCTCATTATCTACTGCCTCTACAACCTTCATATCACTGCTTTTATTAACTCTCTCAGCAAATGCCTTTGTAAATCCTTTTGGCATATGCTGAACAACAAATACAGGTACCTGAAGCGTTTTAGGTAGTGCTGTTAATATCTCAAATAATACCTTAGGACCACCAGTAGATGCTCCTATAACAACAGCCTTAACATCCTTTGAAAAAGCTACTGATGAATTTCTCCTTTGTACAGGAGGTCTTTCTGATATAACCTTAGTTACAACCTTTTTTCTTGCACTACTTGCATATCGAATTTTTTCTGATAAATCCTTTGATAATATTTCTATATCTAAGGATATTGCACCTGAAGGTTTTTGAAGAAAATCAAATGCTCCTTCTTTAAGACATTCCATTGTCGTCTTAGACCCTTCAGCTGTTAAACTACTTAAAACTATAACCTCACATGTTGTCTTCTTTTTAATTTCCTTAAGAGCCTCAAGTCCGTTTAATTTTGGCATTTCAACATCAAGTGTTATAACATCTGGGCTAAGCTTAATTGACTTTTCTATAGCCTCTATTCCATTTCTTGCAACATCAATAACTTCCATATCTTTTTGAGAGTTTATCATATCAGATATTGCTTTTCTCATAAACGCAGAATCATCTACAACTAAAACTCTTATATTTTTAAACATAAACTACAACTCCTTAGTCCCCTTGCCGACAGTTCTTATAAAAACCTTTCCTGTATCAGACTCTATTATCATAGTTCTTCCTGAACTACCTCCTAAGTCTTCTGCCATAATAGGGATATTCATCTTTGCTAAAATTTCTTTAACAGATAAACCATTCCTCTTCCCTATATCTGCTATAGAACTTTTGTCTCCAAATGAGAACATACTAGCTCCTCCTGCTATTTTAGCCCTAATATTTCTTTTATTAGCACCTTTTTTCAGCATTGCTTCTAGCAATGAGGGAAGAGCTAAATCTGCAAATTTCAAAGGATTAGATTGATTAGAAAATCCTATGCTACTTGGAAGCATTATATGTGCTAGCCCTGCTATTTTGTTTGATGAATCATACAAAGCAATTCCAACACATGAGCCAAGGCCTAGGGTTATTATTTTGTCTGGAGGAGTAGCAACATTTAAGTCGCCAATCCCTACTTTTATTTCGTTTTTATCCATACCCTACTTCTCCAATTATAATTAGTTTATAAATTATTGTTATATGCTCCAATATTATCTATATTTAATAATACATCAGTATCTAATAATACTATTATTCTATTATCCTTCTTTAGTACAGACTTAATATACTTATTAGCCTCTCTCTTTGTTATAATAGGTGCATCCTCTAGTTTTTCTGATTCTATATCTAAAACTTCGACTACCATATCTACACATATACCTGCATATGCACTTTGTCCCTTTAGAACAATTATTTTACTTTCTTCATCGTAGTCTGTTTCACTTAGATGAAATCTTTTCTTTACATCTACAACAGGCAATACAATATCCTGGTAATCAATTATTCCCTTTATACACTCATGTGAATCTGGAACCTTTGTTGGTTGAATATATTCTAAAATTCTTTCAACCTGCATTATATCTGCAGCATATTCTTCGTTATTAATCTTAAAAATAACAACTTTACAGTTTTTCATATTATCCCCCTCTTTAACCTAAAGCTTAAACTTTTCTACAACTAGGTCACCATCTTTAACAAAGACCTTAACCTTCTTTAGCCCCTCATCTACATAGTAATTAAATCCACCTACCATAAATAAGGTATTGTGATAAACAGTTTCTGCTTCTATAACTCCATCTAAGTCTGTTTTAATAATGCTTTTTACTCCTGCAACACTACCTATCTCTCTAATTTTTACACCTTTTTTACCATACACAGTACCAGATCTGAATGTTCCTGGCATTCCTTCTATTATAATTTCGCCTTCTGCTTCAATTTCTGTACAGTAGCATCCTTTTCCGTTTATATACACACTTCTAGATGAATATACCTTAGAATTTTGAGAATAGCTCATATATACATCTGCAGATGTTTCCGTTATATTATATGATTCTAAAAATCTTCCTATATCTCTTTGAATATCGTTAAAAAGATCAAATTCAACCTGATTTTCGTCTATTATATCCATATATACCTTAAAAAACTTTCCAATAAGCTCTTTTATCTCAATAGACATTTTAAGCTGAATATATTCTTTACGTATTTCCTTGAATTTTAGCTTTTGTTCAATAAACTTTGAGTCTATAACCTTTTTACCTATAATTGACTTAGGTATATTCCTAGCTTTTTGTCCCATAATATTCTGAAGCTTCTCTGTCAGTTCTATAAAATTATCTAAAAATATATTTATATCACTTAAAATTTCAATATACTTTAATTCATTTAGTTGCACATTACCAACCTTAACTGAAGAAGCTATTAAATTTCCTCTTATTTTAAGATCTCCCTTTGAATGAAGGCTCGCTTCTAATACAGACCCTCCAATAATTATAGACCCTCCAGCACTTAATTTCATACCTTCCTTAACGTCTCCATTTACTACAATATCACCATCAAACTCGATATTACCTATTTTAAGGTCTGCATCACCTTGTACTTGAAATATTGGTAAAACTGATATTTTACCACCAATTACACATGGTCTTCCACTTGTATCAGCAAATACTTCTGTAGCATCATCATTAAGCCTTGCCCCTACTCCAGTTTTTAGTGATATATCTTTTTTAGGCTTAATAGTTGTTTTCCCACCTAAAACATCCATACCATCTACACCATTTTTTCCAACTTCAAGCTTTGCAATTATAACATCCTTATCAACAGACTCAATCTCTTCTATACTGTAATAATCGACTTTTCCATTTACTTCTACATGCTTTCTTTTATCTTGTACGTTAAAAAAGTAAACAATTTTGTCATTTACGCTCTTAATACTTTCTATTCCCTTAGCAACTATTCCACTACGATTTTTAATAGCCTCTTCGATTAAAGCATCATCAATACCAAATATTACTCTTCTTTTAACCAGCTCTACTTTTATTTCTTGGACTGTATAACTTTCCTCATCATTTAATTTTCTTTCAGCAGTTTTAATTTCTATTACTTCACCTGGCTCACTATCTAAAATTTCATAACTTATAGTTGGAGATGATAGAATATCTACTTTCACCTGCATTTTATCCTCTGATATGCTAATATCTAACTTCTTAACCTTAGCCTTAGTTTTACCTTCCACTTCTACTGTATCTTCACCTTTAACATATATATCATTATTAACGGGGGTACCATTTACTTTAATTTGAACCTTAGATGATGACTTAATCAAAACTTCTCCGTCACCTTCATGAAAAATGAATTGTTTATTTCTTATTTCCCCTTTAGCACTTCTCTTAAGTATAAACACTTCTACCTCATATTCTTTTTTAAAGAATCCTACCTTTTTCTCATTAACCTTATACTCTAATTCATCAATTGATTTTCCTAAATGCTCCTCTGCCTTTTTCTTAGCTTCATCTAAGCTCTTACCAGTAAAAATCATTAATATCCCCCCTTATTTACTCACATAACATTGCTATATTACATAATATTATATTTAACTGAAAATAAATCCAATTTTCTCTTTTATACTATTATATCAAATTTTTTTATTATCTTGTTAATTTAAATTAATTTTCATAAATATTAAAGAGCTACCAGAATATTCTAGTAGCTCTTCTTATTAAAGTTGTGAAATTTTCTTATATAAACTGTATGTTTCATCCATATCCTTCTTAACCTTATCAAAAAGTTCATCTGCAACATCTGGGTTTATTTTAAACAGTGATGCATATCTAACTTCTCCCATTAAGAACTCCTTAAGATCACCTATTGGCTCCTTAGAATCTAATTGGAATGGATTCTTTCCTTCTTCCTTAAGCTCTGGATTAAATCTATATAAATGCCAATAACCAGATTCTACAGCTCTCTTAGCCTCATCAAGACCTTCTTCCATACCAGCCTTAAGACCTTGATTAATACATGGTGAGTAAGCAATTACTATAGATGGTCCATTATACTTCTCCGCTTCAACTAAAGCCTTCATTAACTGGTTTTTATCTGCTCCAAGTGCAACCTGTGCAACATAAACATAACCATATGACATAGCCATAAGACCAAGGTTCTTCTTTCCTGTTTTCTTACCTGAAGCTGCAAACTGTGCTATAGCAGCTGCTGGAGTTGCCTTAGATGATTGACCACCTGTATTAGAATAAACCTCTGTATCTAGAACTAAAATGTTTACATCGTTTCCTGATGCTATAACATGGTCAAGTCCTCCATAACCTATATCATAGGCCCATCCATCTCCACCTATCATCCACTGTGAACGCTTAACAAGATATTTTTTGTATTTTAGAATATCTAAAGCAATTTCCTTACTTTCCTTGTTTTCATTTATAATAGATTCAAGTAGTAGTATTAAGCTATCTGTAACTGCCCTTGTATTCGCCTTATTATCAAAGTTTTCAAGGTATGCTTCTATAATAGCCTTATCTCCTGAGTATAAATCTCTAAGACTTTCTACCTTATCCTTTACTCTATCTCTTATAGTTTCTGCGCCTAAATGCATTCCAAGTCCAAATTCAGCATTGTCTTCAAATAATGAATTTGCCCAGGCAGGTCCTTGCCCACAACTATTTTCTGTATATGGTGTAGCTGGTGCACTAGCCCCAAATATTGAAGAACATCCAGTAGCATTAGCTATCATCATTCTATCTCCAAATAATTGTGTAATAAGCTTAATATATGGCGTCTCTCCGCAACCTGCACAAGCTCCCGAGAACTCAAATAAAGGTTGATTAAACTGACTTCCCTTTATAGTAGAAGCTAACATTGGATTATCTTTTTTAGATAACTCTCTAGCATAGTCAAAATTATTTTGTTCATCCATTTGACTTTCTACTGACTCCATTACTAATGCCTTTTGCTTAGCAGGACAAGCTGTAACGCAGTGGTTACATCCTGTACAATCTGCAACACTAACATTAATGCTATAGTTTAATCCTTCAAATGCCTTTCCACCAATAGCCTTTTTCATCTTAAATCCTTCTGGTGCATTTGTTGACTCTTCCTCATTTAAAAGTGCAGGTCTAATTACTGCATGAGGACAAACAAAAGCACATTGATTACACTGAATACAATTTTCAGGTATCCACTTAGGAACAATCTTTGATATATATCTTTTCTCATAAGCAGCTGTTCCATGTGGGAATGTACCATCTTCTATTCCATTAAATGCGCTTACTGGAAGTTTATCACCATTAAGTGCATTCATAGGTTCTAGAATTTCCTTAATAAATTTAGGTCTTTTATCCTCTAAAACCTCATCCTCAAGGTTTATCCACTCTTTTTTAACTTCTACTTCCTCAATAGAGTTAACAGCCATATCAATTGCTGTGTTATTCATATTAACTATTTTTTCACCCTTACGAGCGTAATTTTTAACAACAGCGTCCTTTAGATAACTAACAGCATCTTCTATAGGAATAATTCCTGATAGTTTAAAGAATGCTGTTTGCATTATCATGTTAATTCTCTTGCCAAGACCAACCTCTTCAGCAATAGATGCAGCATTTATAATATAGAACTTAACATTTTTTCTAGCAAGTTCTCTTTTAATTTTTGTATTTAACTTTCTTTCAAGCTTTTCTCTATCCCAAGGACAGTTAAGTAGGAATACTCCCCCTTCCTTAATACCCTCAAGAAGGTCATACTTATAAATATATGATGGTTGGTGACATGCAATAAAGTCTGCATTAATAATAAGGTACGGAGCCTTTATTTGTCTTGTACCAAATCTTAAGTGTGATATTGTAACCCCACCTGACTTTTTAGAGTCATATGAGAAATACCCCTGTGCATAAAGGTCTGTATTATCTCCTATAATCTTAATTGTACTCTTATTAGCTCCAACAGTTCCATCAGAACCAAGTCCAAAGAACTTGCATGACTTAATACTATCCCCTATAACGTCTATTTCAATTTCACTTTCAAGTGAAGTATTAGTTACATCATCAACTATACCTATAGTAAATCCTTTTTTAGGTGAGTCTGACTCTAAATTCTTAAATACTGATAGTATTTGTCCTGGGGTAGTATCTTTTGAACCTAGTCCATATCTACCTCCAACTACAACCGGTCTTATATCACTATCATATAAAGCACTACGAATATCTTCGAATAGAGGCTCCCCAATTGAACCTGGTTCCTTTGTTCTATCTAGCACAGCAATTTTCTTAACTGATGCTGGTATTGCCTTTAAAAGGTGAGCCGTTGAGAAAGGTCTAAATAGTCTAACCTTTATAAGACCTACCTTTTCACCCTTACTTCTTAAATAATCTATTGTTTCCTCAATAGTGTCACAAATCGAACCCATAGCTATGATAACTCTGTCTGCTTCACTATCTCCATAATAATCAAATAAATTATATTTTCTACCTGTAATATCGTAAATCTTATCCATATACTCCTCTACAATAGCTGGAATGTTATTGTAGAATTTATTAGATGCTTCTCTTCCCTGGAAATAAATATCAGGATTTTGAGCTGTTCCACGAGTTGCAGGTGAATCTGGTGATAAAGCTCTATCTCTAAAGCCTTGAAGTGCATCCTTATCAAGTAATGACTCTAAATCACTGTAATCAATACACTCTATCTTTTGAATTTCGTGTGATGTTCTAAACCCATCAAAAAAATGTAAAAATGGAAGACTTCCCTTAATAGCTGAAAGATGTGCAACTGATGCCATATCCATTGCTTCTTGAGGGTTGTTAGAACAAAGCATTGAAAACCCTGTTTGTCTTGCAGCCATAACATCTTGATGGTCACCAAATATTGATAATGCATGTGCTGCAATTGCTCTAGCACTTACATGGAATACTGCAGGTAGCAGTTCTCCTGCCATTTTATACATATTAGGGATCATTAATAGTAGTCCCTGTGATGCTGTATATGTTGTTGTTAACGTACCAGTTTGAAGTGAACCGTGAACTGTTGCAGCTGCACCAGCTTCTGATTGCATTTCTACAACATTAACCTTTTTTCCAAATATATTTTCTCTTCCCTTAGAGCTCCACTCGTCAACAAGCTCAGCCATAGTAGAGGAAGGTGTTATCGGATATATTGCAGCGGCTTCTGTAAATGCATATGAAACATATGCAGTAGCTTCATTACCGTCTATTGTTTTTATGATTTTACTCATTTAAAAACCTTCTTTCTTATACTGAGAATTTATTAATAATTATTATCCATGATATCATATTATTATTAAAAAAAACACCTTTTATTTAGTAGGAATTAAATAAAAACAATGGAGCCATAATAGCTCCAATTACACTTTGACATATTATTTTTATCCTTTTCTTATAAGCATTGTCCATCCACATATAATGTCTTTTTCATCTTTAAGTGTTAATAGGTCTATTTTATAATTTACTATATTTTCGTCTACTACTAATTTAATTTCTTTATAAATATCAACTGATGGAATATCGTAGATAAGGTCCATATCCAGAATTTCAATAAGTCTTAAGGAATTAAAATCATCTCCTATTCTAATATCCTCTTTTAGAATATCTTTTGCAAGATTGTTAAACTTTCTTACAACTCCATTTATATCAAAAACAATAAGTCCAGCTTCTATATTCGAAACTAACTTGCTTATTATTATTCTATTTAGACTTTCCTCATCCCTACATAGTTTAAGTTCCTGAATAACTCCATCTTTTTCGTATTCAAGTGACTCAAACCTTTTTTTAAGTTTTTCATTGTAGTAAGCAACAACAAATATTATTACCATTACTAATATAAATATAATAAAAAGAACACTAAGTATAACCTTCAATATACTCCCATTTTCTTCGTATATATTAGAGAACCACTTATTATAAATTTCATCATATTCCCCTGATGATTTCATCTTACTAAGTCCCTCATTAATAATTTTTATACTTTCTCCATTGGACTTACTAGATACAATGCAATAGTCATTTCTAAGAAGTGGGCTTCCACTTACCCTTGTTTTATCTAGTGCATTCATTCTTTGTAGATAATAAATAGAGGTTAATTTATTTCCAACAAAGGCATCTACCTTCTTATCTATTAATAATTTTAATGCTTCATGCTGATCCCTTGTTCCCATTTTATTAATTTCAACAGATGATAATACTTCTTCAGCAAGGTCAGATGTTTGATATGATACCTTTTTACCTGTAAGGTCAAGTACTGATTCAATATCCTTATTATCTTTAAGTGTAATTATTACATAGTCATTTTCTATAATAGGATCTGAAAATACAAACTTCTCATTTCTATTTCCACTATTTGTCATTCCTTGTATTAAATCAATTTCACCCTTTTCAAGGGCTTTAATAGCCATATCCCAAGGCATAGGTATAAGCTCTATCTTCATGCCTTGTACCTTTGCTATCTTTTTAATTATTTCAACATTATACCCTGTATATATTCCGTTTTTATCTATGTACTCATATGGAGGATAATTTATATCCCCAGCAACTTTAATAACTTTTTTACTCTCAGCTAGTGTTACAACACTAAAACCAAGTGAAAGGATCATTATTAACGTAAATATTAAAAATAAGGCTTTTTTTGTACCCCTCACAATATCACCTCTTATTTTAATTGTTTCCTATGTCCTTTTTCAAAGTGTCTACTTCTACTGACTTAACTTATATATACATATGGATATATTGGTTATAATATTACACCTTTTTTAGCAAGTTCGTCTGCTACATCATTATACTTATCTCCACTATGGGCCTTTACTTTAACAAACTTAACCCTAAGTCCTTTTTCCTTATATTCTAAATATGTTTTTCTATATTTTTGTGTACCTTCTTTATTAGTCTTCCACTCCCCAGTACACCATTTTTCAATTCCCATATAATCAAAATGTAGTATTAAATCCTTTACTCCATTATCAAGACAATATTTCATACAATACTCTGCTGCCTTAATTTCTCCTGCAACATTTCTCATAGAAAGTAAACTTTCATCTACTCCACAAATACTCTTTTCATGTATTACTTCTCCATTTTTAAGTATTACAATTCCAGAGCCAAATCTCTTAATTGAATCCTCATAACTACCATCAACATATCCAACTAGACAATTTTCATCGTATATTTCTACTTCTTCTCCTCCGTTAATAAATACATCTGCTTCTTCTTTTGTTTTAAAGCTTTTAAATTCTGCTCCTTTAAAACCTTTAACCTGCTTTTCACATTCAGCCCAGGTATTAAATACACCTACTGAATACCCTTTTCTAACTGCATAGAATTTACCCATAATATAATCTCCTTACACTTTATAAGTAATACTTTATATTTTAACATAAAAAAGATAAGGTAAATATTCAATATTAAATATTTACCTTATCTTTTTATTTTAATATTTCTCCATTTATACCCTTTAAAAAACTGGATTCTACTGGCACGTCATAGGATAAAGGTTTAATTTTATATCCACTCTCTTTAAGCTTCTTAATGATTCCACTTAAGGCCTCTACAGTTGTTGTTTTAGCCGGTGCATCATGAAATAAAATTATAGGGTATTTTTGCTTTAAAGCTTCGTTTAATGTATTTTTTACTATTACCCCTTCCTTTTGCTTTACTTTAGATGCATCTGTAGAGTCTACAGTCCAGTCAAAATATCTATATCCCATAGACTCAACCTCATTTGATAAACATTCCATAAAGCTATTATCCCGTGAGTTAGAATACCTTCTATTTATAGTATTATTAGACCCTCCAGGAAATCTTAAAAGATTAATTCTATATCCTGTTTCCGTAAATATTAAACTATCAAGCTTTTTAATATCCTCAATAAATGCATACTTTGAGGTATAAACATCCTCATAAGTGTGACTATATGTATGATTACCAATAGCATGCCCTTCATTAACCATTCTTTTATACATATTTACCGCAAATTCACTATTATTTCCATTTACAAAGAAGGTAGACTGTACATTTTCCTTCTTCAATATATCTAAGATTTTTTCTGTGTTTTTTGAAGGCCCATCATCAAATGTTAAAAAAGCAACCTTATTAATCCTATATTCTTCTAGATTATCAGTACTAACTCTATTAAAGGTGGTTTCAATTTTCCCACTCTGAGTAGCAATGTTTTCCTTATCATGTCTACTACAAGATAATAGTGTGGTTACTGTCAATAACATAAACAATAATTTAAACTTTTTTCCCAAGTACTCCCCCCCTATGCAAGTTGGTAGCACTATTATAAAACAAAAATGAGGTAGCGTAGCTACCCCATTTTTTATACCATAAACTTTAGTATAAACAGTACTGATAATATATACGTAAATATTGGTACTTCTTTATACTTGCCTGTTGCTACCTTTAATATAACGTATGAAATAACTCCGAAAACTATTCCATCTGCAATGCTAAAGCTTAGAGGCATTATTAATATTGTTAAGAATGCTGGTATTGCCTCAACAAAATTATTAAGGTCTATATCTTTAATAGGTTCAAGCATAAATAAACCTACTGCAATTAACGCAGGTGCTGTTGCCGCTGCTGGTATCATCATAAATAATGGTGATAGGAATAAACTTAGTATAAACATACCTGCAACTGCTACTGCAGTAAGACCTGTCTTTCCACCTTCTGAAATACCTGAAGCACTTTCAACATATGCTCCTACTGCACTTGTACCTAGACATGCTCCAAAAGTTGTTCCAACCGCATCTGCTAGTAATGCCTTTTTAGCATTAGGCACATTCCCCTTCTCATCAAGCATATTAGCCTTTGTACTAACACCAACAAGTGTACCTATAGTATCAAACATGTCCATGAATAATAGTGTAAATAATGCTATTGCCATATCCATTGTAAATATCTGTGTCCACTCAAATTGCATAAAAGTAGGTCCAAGTGATGGTGGCATTGATGCTATAGCATCTGGCATTTGAGTTATTCCCATTGGAATGCCAATAATAGTTGTAATTACTATACCAATTAACAATGCTCCCCTTACCTTACGAGCAAGTAATATACTTGTTACAATAACACCAATAAGTGAAAGTAAAACTCCCATATCTCCAAGATCACCAAGTTGAACTATTGTACTATTTTCAACATGGATAACAATATTTGCATTATCAAGACCTATAAAAGCAATTAAAAGTCCTATTCCTACTGCAATTGCTTTTTTAAGATTGTTCGGTATACAACCGATAATAGCTTCTCTTATATTAAATACAGTTAATAAAATAAATATGATTCCTTCTAATAAAACAGCTGTAAGTGCAAACTGCCATGTATGTCCCATACCAATAACAATAGTATAAGCAAAGAAAGCATTAAGTCCCATAGCAGGTGCTGCTGCAAATGGAAGCTTTGCATAAATACCAATTAATAATGTTGTAACAATAGTAGCTACAGCTGTTGCAGTAAATACCGCTCCAAAGTCCATACCTGCATCTGCAAGAATACTTGGATTAACAACCAGTATGTAAGCCATTGTCATAAATGTAGTTATACCTGCTAAAACCTCTGTTTTAACTGTAGTATTATTCTTCTTTAACTCAAAATATTTCTCGAACATTTTTCTCTCCTCTTTCGTCAATTTTCGACTGCTATTAAATATTATCAGAGCATACTACTATCGTCAATACTATTTCCGAAACTTTTTCTTACTTTCTTATAAATATTTTACCTTTACCCCTATATAACAACTATTAATCACTACATTCACTTTTCAATGTTCGTTATATCGCTAAAAATAAAAAAACAGAGACCATTTCGGTCTCTATTCCTGCCATATCCACTTATCTACATTTGTAAGTGCTTTATTTATTTCATCTACGCTTACTTCCATATACTTTGCTAAGTTTTCCTTAACTTCACTATCTCTTACAATGTCATTTGGTCTTTTTTCTGATTCCTCTATAAAAAATTGATTATATGCTTCTACTATTTTCTGATCATTTTCAGATGGTTTTAACTTCCAGTTAACCTCTTTTAGATTATTCACTTCAGTCATTTTATCGTATTCACCTGGTGATACAAGTACTCCCTTACTAAAGTCTCCTTCAGGAGCAAATATGTACTTTCCAAGCGGTGGCATAGCACCTACACCCTCAGCATACTTCCCATCATAAAATAAAATCTGTATACTCTTAAAAGG
>NZ_JAVWJB010000008.1:0-76151 GCF_036639235.1 Clostridium sp. | reverse complement strand
AAGGCAATGGAGGAGGTTAAGTAATTATGTATTCAGATAAAGTTATGGAGCATTTCATGAACCCACAAAACGTTGGAGAGATTGAGGATGCAAGTGGAATTGGAGAAGTTGGAAATCCTAAGTGTGGAGATATTATGAGAATCTACCTAGATGTAGAGGATGATATAATTAAAGATGTTAAGTTTAAGACATTTGGATGTGGTGCAGCTATAGCATCAAGTAGTATGGCAACTGAGCTTATTAAGGGTAAGACTCTTGATGAGGCTTGGGAAATTACTAACAAGAAGGTTGCAGAAGAACTTAAGGGCCTTCCACCAGTTAAGATGCACTGTTCAGTTCTTGCTGAAGAGGCTATTCATAAGGCAATTAACGACTACAGAGTTAAGAAGGGTCTTGACCCACTAGAAGACAGATTTAATACAGGTGGGGGATGTTGTTCAGATCATCACCATCACCACCATGATGATGAAGAATAAAATACATTTAAAGAAAGATAGGTTATTATTACCTATCTTTTTATTTTTTTAATATATTAAAATTCTTTTGAGTAAAAATCCTCCATTAGTACAATACTAATGTATATATGGCTAAAGGGGGCTTTTTTATGCTCAAATACTTAGATCTGCATGGTAAGGATATATATACAAGTGACAATAGATGTATTGGGTTTATAGATAATGGAATAGTAGACTTTAAGAGTAAGTCTATTAGGTCTATTATTATTTCCAATGGTAGGTTGTTTCCTTCCCTTTATATTGCACCATTTAAGAATGTGGTTTTTATGAAGGATAGAATAATTCTATCTGAAAGGCCATTTAAGATGAGGCGACGTAAGTTATCTAGGGCCCTTTGTTATTCATTAGAGGGTGTTATAGGAAGAGATATATTAGATGGTGATGGAGTGCTTTTAGGAGAGGTTGAGGATGTTGTTTTTGACCCTTCTAAGGGAAGTATTAAGGCTGTTATTTGCAAGAGAGGGTTTTATGATGATCTTATAAGAGGGAAGAAGGTTATGCTAGTTAATGAGGGATTCATAATTCGAAAGGATAGTCTTATAGCTCCTAAGAGCAGTATAGAGATGATATGTGAAATATCCTTTAGTAAAGACTTTGAACAGGTGATAAGATGAAGGATATAACCATTAGAAAGATAATAGCTATTCTTATTACATTGTTTTTTATAGCTCTTATTTTCCTATCAAGAAATGTGTTCTATCCTATTCTTTTATCTATTGTATTATCATACATACTTATGCCAGTTGTTAATAAACTAGAGAACCATAACATTAAAAGGTGGCTAGCCTCACTGATTGTGGTTATAGGTGTATTAATAGCATTAGTTTTTGTATGTGTATATATTGTTCCTGGCATTATTAGGGAACTTATGGGTATACTTGATAACTTCCATACCTTTGATAATTTAATAGATAAGCTAATGGGTATTATAGGTTACGAAGGGCTACCACAGTATCTAAGACAGGTTATTGATACAACTGTAGTTAAGATACAGGATAGTGTATCAAGTTCCTTAAATGGACTATTTGAGGATATATTTAGACTTGCAATGGATCTGCCTACATATTTCCTTGCTCCAATTTTTATATATTACTTTCTATCTGATAAGAGATTCTTCCTTAAGAAGACTAAGTTTTTTATTCCACTTAGATATAGGGAGAAGTCTATAGAACTTGCAGGACATATTAATAGGGTTATTCAAGGATATTTTGTAAGTCAGGTTATTTTATCTCTACTTGTTTTCGTACTTACATTTATGGCCTTATTGTTTATAGGTATTAAGTACCCACTAGTGATTGCTATAGCTAATGCTGTTGCGAATTTCATACCTTATTTTGGACCTCTTCTTGGGTATATTCCAGCATTAATACTTGCATTAACCCAGTCATTTGATCAGGTTATAATGGTTAGTATTGCATTTTTTATAATTCAACAAATAGAAGCTAATATAGTTGCGCCGAAGATTGTAAGTGATTGTACAGGTATGCATCCTGTTGAGGTTATGGTTGTTCTATTAGTTGGAGGTCACTTCTTTGGAGGTATAGGAATGATACTTTCAGTTCCTATAGCTGCAACTATTAAAATAAGTTATAGATATATTGTTAGAAACATGTATTAATCATGAGAATATTTTCAATAATATAGTCACCACTAGATAAATATATGAATTGACTTTTAACACTCAATTTTGTATAATTTACGAAGTTAATATTGTAATACTTTGATAGGAAGTAGTATATAGAATTATCTTGTTTCAGAGAGAAGATGGTAGGTGGGAATCTTTACAGATAGCTATAGAAGCAGTCCTTGAGTTTTTCTGCTGAACCTAAGTAGGCAGAAACGGTTAAACCGTTATATTTAGTGAGTGACCTTTATGGTAACCAGGGTGGTACCGCGGAGATTTATAGCTTCGTCCCTATTTTTTAATAGGGATGGGGCTTTTTTGTATTTATATATAATTAAGGAGGAAATAAAATGAAATACTATGGCGCAAATGAACTAAGAGAAATGTATTTATCATTTTTTGAGGGAAAAGAGCATTTAAGACTAGCTAGTGCTCCACTTGTTCCTCAAAATGATAAGAGTCTTCTGCTTATTAATGCAGGTATGGCTCCACTTAAGACTTATTTTACTGGACAGGAAATTCCACCAAGAAACAGAATAACAACATGTCAAAAATGTATTAGAACTGGTGATATCGAAAATGTTGGTAAAACATCAAGACACGGTACATTCTTTGAAATGCTTGGTAACTTCTCATTTGGAGACTACTTTAAGAAGGAGTCAATTCCATGGGCTTGGGAGTTTGTAACTGGAGTTCTAGAAATTCCAAAGGATAAGCTATATGTAACTATATATCAAGATGATGATGAGGCATTTGAGCTTTGGACTTCACTTACAGATGTAGACCCTAAGAGAATTTTCAGACTAGGTAAGGAAGATAACTTCTGGGAAATCGGTCAAGGACCATGTGGACCTTGTACAGAAATCCACTTCGATAGAGGAGATGGAGGTATAACTACTGTTGATGAATTCTTAGCAGCAGCTGATGCAGACAGAGTAGTAGAGTTCTGGAATCTAGTATTTACTCAGTTCGATAAGGACGAAAACGGAAACTATAACGAACTTGCTAAGAAGAACATAGATACAGGTATGGGTCTTGAAAGAATTGCAACAATCATGCAGGGTGTTGACAACATATTTGAGATTGATACTATGAGGGATATTCTTAACGAGATTTGCAAAATTTCAGGTAAAGAATACAAAAAGGATAAGAATGTTGATATATCACTAAGACTTATTACAGACCATATTAGAAGTGTTACATTTATGGTATGTGATGGGGTTATTCCATCAAATGAAGGAAGAGGATATGTATTAAGAAGACTTCTAAGACGTGCTGCTAGACATGGTAAGCTTCTTGGAGTTAAGGATTCATTCCTATATAACCTGTGTGATGTAGTAATCGAAGGAGCTAAGGGTGGATATCCTGAACTTGTTGAGAAGAAGGACTACATTAAGAAGGTTCTTAAACTTGAAGAAGAAAGATTTGAAGAGACTATAGAACAGGGAATTAGTATCCTTGATGAATATATTAAAGAAATGAAAGAAAACGGTGAAACTGTTCTTTCAGGAGAAAAGGCATTTAAGCTTTATGACACTTATGGATTCCCAGTAGAACTTACTCTAGAAATTCTTGAAGAAAATAAGTTCTCAGTAGATATGGATGCATTCGAAAGAGAAATGACTAGCCAAAGAGAAAGAGCTAGAAATGCTAGGGGAGAATCAAACTACATGGGTGCAGAACAAGATATATACTCAACACTTTCAGCTGATATTTCAACTGAATTTAATGGATATGTTAATCTTGAAGACACTGGTAAGGTAGTTGTTATTGTTAAGGATGGAGAAGTTGTTGATTCAATTACTACATCTGAGGAAGGAACTGTTATTCTTGATAACACAACTTTCTATGCTGAGATGGGAGGACAAATCGGAGACTCAGGACTTATTACATCAGATAGTGCTAAGCTTGAGGTTGTTGATTGTAAGAAGACTCCAAATGGTAAGGTAATCCACATCGTTAAGGTAGTAGAGGGAACTTTAAAGGCTCAGGATACTGTTAAAACAATAGTTGATAACTCAATTAGACAAGATATTGCTAGAAACCATACTGCAACTCACCTTCTACACAAGGCACTTAAGATGGTACTTGGAGATCATGTTGCACAGGCAGGTTCACTTGTTGAAGCAGATAGACTAAGATTTGACTTTACTCATTTTGAAGGTGTATCACATGAGGACATTAAGAAGATTGAATCAATTGTTAACAATAAGATTATGGATTCAGTAGAAGTTCAAACTGTTGAAACTTCAATTGATGAGGCTAGAAAAATGGGAGCAACTGCACTATTCGGTGAGAAGTACGGTGATGTTGTAAGAGTAGTATCAGCTGGAGACTATAGTATAGAACTTTGTGGTGGATGCCATGTTAAGAATACATCATCAATTGGTATGTTTAAGATAATATCAGAAAATGGTGTAGCAGCTGGAGTTAGAAGAATTGAAGCAGTTACAGGTAAGGCTTCATTTGAATATGTAGAGTCACTAGAATCAACACTAAAGGACGTTGCAAAGTCACTTAAGGCAAATGCTAAGGAAGTAGCTAAAAAGGCTGAAACTGTTATGGCAGAACTTAAGGAAAAGGATAAGGAAATTGAAGCTCTTAAGGCTGAAATGGCAAAGGGAGCTGCTGGAGATATTCTTGAAGGTGCTGAGGAAATTAAGGGTGTTAAGGTTATTACTAGTAAGGTAGAACTAGATGCTAATGCACTTAGAGATCTTGGAGATAATCTTCGTGATAAGCTTGGTAAGTCAGCTATTGTACTTGCAAGTACTAAGGGAGATAAGGTTATGCTTCTTGCTATGGCAAGTAAGGATGCTGTATCAGAGGGAGTTCATGCAGGTAACATAGTGAAGGAAATAGCTAAAATCACAGGTGGAGGCGGTGGTGGAAGACCAGACATGGCCCAAGCAGGTGGTAAGGACGTAACTAAGGTAGATGAAGCATTAGTTACAGCTAAGCAAATTATTACAGATATGATTAAATAATTAACATAACAAAACTGCCCTAGAATATAAATATTATAGGGCAGTTTTATTTGCTTTCACATTAGGAAAGTGATATATTTATAGTAAGAAACTATAAGGAAGGTGTAAATTATGAGCGAGCAATATGAAGGAACAATGCAGTTTAAGATAAATATGGAAACTGATACGAAGGCTAGAGAAATCCTTAAGACTGTTTACACTTCACTTCAAGAAAAAGGATATAATCCTATTAATCAGCTAGTGGGTTACATTCTTTCTGGAGATCCAACTTACATTACTAGCTACAACAACGCTAGAAGTGCTATTTCAAAGATAGAGAGAGATGAGATAGTAGAAGAACTTCTTAAGAGTTATTTATCACAAAAATAATAATCAGTTAATATATATTTAACGGTGCCATATGCACCGTTATAATTTTTTAGGAGATATTTATGAGAATTTTAGGACTTGATTTAGGAACCAAAACCATAGGAGTTGCTATTAGTGATCCACTAGGGTGGACTGCCCAGGGAGTTAGGACTATTCAAAGAGTAGGCCTTAAAAAGGATATTGAAGAAATTAAAGCTATTATAGAAGAATATAAAGTAGAAAAAATAGTTTTAGGTATGCCAAAGAACATGAATGGAACTGTAGGGGAAGCTGGTGAGAGAAGTCTTGCTTTTGCTGAGAATCTTAAGAATAAAACAGGTCTTGAGGTTATTTTACAAGACGAAAGATTAACAACAGCAGCAGCCCATAGAACCCTTATAGAAGCTGATATGTCTAGAAAGAAGAGAAAGAAAGTGGTAGACACAGTAGCTGCGACTTATATACTTCAAACCTACCTAGACAAGAATTCTAGATAATAGATTTAGTTGACAAAAGCATACTAATAACATTAGAATTAGATTATCATTAAGAATAGAGGTGTTTTACATGGAAGAAAATACAAACATCATAAGCCTAACTGATGAAGAGGGCGTTGAAAGAGATTTCGAAGTTATCACTGTACTAAATGTTGAAGATACAGAATACGCAATTCTATATGAAGTAGATGCAGAAGATGCAGAAGATGCTGTAGTATTCAGAATCGGACAAGATGATACAGGTTCAGATATTCTAGAAGTAGTAGAAGACGATGCAGAATTTGATAAAGTTGCTGCTGTTTACGAAGAGTGGATTGAATCAGAAGACTTCGAAGACGAAAGCGAAGACGAAGAATAATTTTATTGAAGCTGATCATAAGGTATCCTTATGGTCAGTTTCTTTGTTTAGGAGGATAATATGGCAGTTAATATAGATGGTGAGAAAATAGAAGGGGTATTTATTAATAGACCTAATAGATTCATTGCACATGTTCTTATAGATGGGAATATAGAGGTTTGCCACGTTGCTAATACTGGTAGAATGTCTGAGATGTTACGTCCTGGGGTCGATGTTATAGTTACAAAGTCGAATAACCCAAAGCGTAAAACTAAGTACTCACTTATGTTTGTTAAGAAAAAGGGTCACTTAATATGTATTAAATCTGCACTTGCTAATGACGTTTTTGAAGATTTTCTTCCTAGAAGCAACTGGGTAAGTGGAACACACAAAAGGGAAGTAACATATAAAAATAGTAGGTTTGATTTTCACGTTCAATCAGAAAAGGAGTATTTTATAGAGGTTAAGTGTGGAACATATGAGGAAGATGGAGTGTTAATGTTTCCAGATGCACCTACAGATAGGGGCTGTAAGCATTTACAGGAGTTAATAGACGCTAAGGAAAATGGATATAATGCAGGGGTTGTTATTATTGGATTTATGGATTATATAAGAGAGTTTACGCCTAACCGTAAAATAGACCCAAAGTTTGCAGACAAGCTTCAAGAGGCTGTTGAAAAGGGTGTAGAGCTACATGTTTATAGATCGAAAATAACCGAGGATTCAATTGAAATAATAGATAGTATTCCTTATAAATTCTAAGGTTTACATAAGGTTTTTTGAGCAGTATAATTATGTATTAATAGAAAGTTTTATGAGTATTTAGGGATAATTAATTTCATTTTTGGAGGGGAGCATGAAACTTAGTGAAGCTAAAAGAGGACAGGGTATTTTGATTAGAAAAATCACAGATTCAAATATTAAGATGCAAGCAATTAGGCTTGGTATATACGAAGGTGCTAAGGTAAGCTGCTTTGCTAAAATACCATATGGACCAGTGATTTTAAGTAGTAGAATGCAAGAAATTGCAATAGGTAGAAACATAGCAGATAATATTGAAATTGAACTACTTTAGTGGGGGCTTACAAATGAACTGTAATAACTTAAATATTAACATACCAGAAAATAGTAAAAAGATTGTGTTAGCAGGTAATCCTAATGTTGGAAAGTCTGTTTTTTTTAATGAATTAACAGGAATATATGTTGATGTATCTAATTTTTCAGGAACAACTGTTGATATATCACATGGTAAATATAATAGGGATGTAGTTATAGATACTCCAGGAGTATATGGGATTTCCTCATTTAATGATGAGGAGAGGGTAGCTAAGGATGTTATTTTAGGTGCAGATATAATAATTAATGTTGTAGATGCACTTCACATAGAAAGGGATTTATTTTTAACAAGACAAATTATAGACGCAGGTAAAAAAGTTATTGTAGCACTTAATATGATGGATGATGTTGAAAGAAATGGGATAACCCTTGATATAGATAAGCTTGAGAAGCTTTTAGGAGTGCCAGTAATACCTACAGTTGCTGTAAAGGGAAAGGGAATTAATGAATTAAAAGAAAAAATTTATTCTGCTAAGGTAGGAGAAATCAACTTAAGTATCGAAAGTATAATTAGAGAATATAAAGATATTGTAGAAAATAAAAGTGAAACCTTAATGATTGGTGAAGATGATGAGGAGACGCTTTATAAATATCAAATACCATCACCTAATACAAGAGATGAAATATACTCGATTAGAAGAACAGAGGTTGATAGTATTGTTAATGAAATAATTTTAAAGGACTCTAAGGGAAATAATATTAGGGAGAAAATAGGTTACTATATGCTAAATCCCCTAACTGGAATACCTATTATAATGGCTATTTTATACCTAATGTATAAGGTTATAGGTCAATTTGTTGCAGGTGACGTTGTTGACTATCTTATAGGTAATATATTTGAGCCTATATATGAACCCTTTGTAAGAGGAGTTGTAACTACATTTGCTTCTGACACAGGGTTTATATATAGATTACTTGCAGGGGAATATGGTGTTTTAACACTAACAATAACCTATGTATTTGGTTTATTGTTACCTCTTGTTGCAGCATTTTATTTGTTTATGTCTATTATGGAGGATTCAGGATATCTTCCAAGACTTGCAACCTTAACAGATAGGGTATTAGCGTTTTTTGGATTAAATGGACGTGCTATAATACCTATAATTTTAGGTTTTGGATGCATTACAATGGCAACAATTACAACAAGGTTACTTGGTACTAAGAGAGAAAAGATAATAGCAACTACACTGCTTGGGCTTACAATACCTTGTTCAGCTCAAATTGGTATTATTACAGGTATGATTGCTCCTCTTGGTGGGAAGTATTTCTTAATATATGGTGCTACTATTCTAATAGTGTTTGTTTTAGCTGGAACTATTCTTAATAAGGTATTACCTGGAGAAAGTTCAGATTTATTTATAGACCTATCCCCTATTAGAATACCGAAAGTATCAAATGTATTAGTGAAGACCTTTACTAAATCTAAGATGTTTGTTAAAGAGGCCATACCTTTATTTGCCCTAGGGGCTTTCATTATTACAATACTAAATGAAACTAATGTTTTAATATGGATTCAAAATGCAGTTGCACCTATAATAGAAAGTTTCTTAAATCTTCCAAGGGAGGCTTCTACAGCGTTTGTTATGGGAATTATAAGACGTGACTTTGGAGCAGCAGGTCTTACAGAATTATCACTTGATCCTATGCAAACAATCGTTGCACTTATAACAATGACCTTATTTGTTCCATGTATAGCAGCTATTATGGTTATATTTAAGGAAAGAAGCAAAAAAGAAGCCCTATTAATATGGGTAGGAAGTTTTACAACAGCTTTTTTAGTAGGTGGATTTGTAGCACAAATATTTATGTAATGTAGGTGATATAAGTGGATGTAAAATGCACAGTTTGTGGATATAGTAACAAAAACACAAGTACATGTGTAAGATGCAAAAGTAAGCTATACACTTTTGTGTGTAGTGGAAATTGTAGTAGCTGCTTATTATCTAAAAAAGACAATAAAGAAAAAATAAATAAGATATGCTCCATATAGTCTAATAGAAAATTATTAATTAACAATCATTTTCAATTGATTGTTCCTTGACAATAATTATGTGGGATTGTAGAATTATATTAATTATAAAGAGAGATTTTATGAGGTGTAAAAATGGCTAAGTTTTCAAGTGATGAGTACAATAAACTAAAAGAACAAATGAGACTTCAAGGCTATAAGCTTACACCACAAAGAAGAGCTGTATTAGATGTTATCATAGAAAACGAAGGAAAGCATCTTTCAACGGAAGAAGTTTATGATATAGTAAAGATAGAATGCCCAGAAATAGGGCTTGCAACAGTATATAGAACTCTTCAACTTCTAGAGAAGATAGGAGTAATATGTAAGCTTAATTTTGACGATGGTTGTAATAGATATGAACTTGTTCACGAAAGTGAAACTCATCAGCATCACCATCTTATTTGCAAGAATTGTGGAAGTGTTGAGGAAGTAGAAGACATACTATTAGATAGTCTAGAAGAGCAGGTCGAAACAAAATACAGTTTTACTATTACAAATCATGAGGTAAAATTCTATGGGATTTGTTCAAAATGTTCTAATAAATAATAATTTTAGGTTTTAATATTTTAAAATCTAATCTAACAAAGCATAAATATTGTACTGAAAAAGTATAATTTATTTATATAGGTGATCGGTTGACTTAAATAAGGAGGGAATTTACATTTGAGTAGAAAAGAAAAAGTTAAGGTTATTCCTCTTGGTGGAGTTAACGAAATCGGTAAAAACATAACAGTTATTGAAACCAAAAGCGAAATAGTAGTAGTAGACGGTGGACTAATGTTTCCAGATGAGGAAATGTACGGAGTTGACATAGTTATCCCAGATATTACCTATCTTTTAAAGAACAAAGATAAGGTTAAGGGTATAATGCTAACACATGGACATGAGGATCATATAGGAGCATTGCCATACATATTAAAGCAACTTAATGTACCAGTTTATGGTACTAGACTAACAATAGGTATGGTAGAAACAAAGCTTAAGGAGCATGGGCTTCTAAGCACAACAACTCTTAAGGTTGTAAGCCCAAGAGACATAATTAGTTTCGAAGAGATTAGTGTAGAGTTTATCAGAAATAACCACAGTATACCTGATGCTTGTTCATTAGCTATACACACACCTGCAGGTATAATATTACATACAGGTGACTTTAAGATAGACTATACTCCAATAAACGGAGATGTTATGGACCTTGGAAGATATGCGGAACTTAGCAAGAAGGGGATTCTTCTACTTTTAGGAGACAGTACAAACGTTGAAAGACCTGGAAGTACAGTTTCTGAGAAGGTTGTTGGAGAAACATTTATGAGAATTTTCTCAGAGGCAACAGGAAGAATTATAGTAGCTAGTTTTGCATCTAATGTACATAGAATTCAGCAGATACTAGACGCAGCTTATAAGCATAGAAGAAAGGTAGCTATTTCAGGTAGAAGTATTGAGAACATAGTTGAAGTAGCAAGAACTTTAGGATACCTAGAGGGACCAGATGATATGTTTGTTAGCATAGACGATATTGACAAATACCCTAAGAATAAGATTGCTATAATTACTACTGGTAGCCAGGGGGAACCTATGAGTGCACTTGCTCGTATGAGTAATTCAGAGCACAGAAAGGTAGAAATAATAGAGGGAGACCTTGTTATTATTTCAGCATCACCAATACCAGGAAATGAGAAGCTTATTTCAAGAGTAATTAACCAATTATTCAAAAAGGGTGCTAACGTTATATATGAGTCATTAGCACATGTACACGTATCAGGGCATGCTTTCCAAGAAGAGCTTAAACTGATACATTCAATTACTAAGCCAAAGTTCTTTATGCCAGTTCACGGTGAGTATAGACACCTAAAGCAGCATTCAACACTAGCTCAGAAGATGGGAATGAAAAAATCTAATATATTTATTTTAGAAATTGGACAGACCCTAGAACTTACTCGTGATAGTGCTAGAATAAATGGAACTGTACCAGCAGGACAAGTGCTTGTTGATGGACTTGGAGTTGGAGACGTTGGAAATATAGTACTTAGAGATAGAAAGCATCTTTCACAGGATGGAATATTAACAGTTGTTGTTACAATAGATAGACAGACGGGAAAAGTCATTGCAGGACCAGATATAATCTCAAGAGGATTTGTATATGTTAGAGAATCAGAACATCTTATGGATGAAGCAAAGGTTATTGTTAAGGATTGTCTAGATAAGTGTCTTGAGAATAAGATAAGAGAATGGTCAGCACTAAAAGCTAATATAAGAGATGAGTTAAGAGATTACCTATATCAAAAAACAAAGAGAAAGCCAATGATTTTACCAATTATAATGGAAATCTAATAATAAGCTGGTGACATAGTCATCAGCTTATCTTTATTTATTCCTATTTATTTGCGATAATATTATAGGGGGTGAGTGTATGTTTTTAATTAGTAAAATAAGAGAGATATATATTAAGAGTCCATCAACATACAGAAATATTTGTTATATACTAAGTATTTTATTTAGACATACATACGCTTTTATAATAGCTGCAACAGCGTTACTTGCGTATTTAATATATTATTTTACACTAAGAATAGATCAGTCTATTTATACAGTAAGTATAGTTGGGGTAATATATTTAATTATGATTTATTATCTGTTTAGAGTAGTATTTATAAGAAGATACACTTTAAAGGGAATATATCTAGATAGGGATAACTATAAATCTCTTTGGGAAATTGTAGATTCACTAGTTGAAGAGTACAAGGGACCTAAAATTGAAAATATAATACTAACTAAGAAAACTAATATTAAAGTGATTTTACATAAGTCAAAGGGTATTAGGGGAAGATATATTAATAGTTTAGAAATTGGACTTCCTATAGTACTTGGATTTAGTGAAAAAGAGCTAAAAGATTCAATTGCACTTTCAGTTATTTCAGCATCTAAGATTAGGAATATTAAGCATAGAAGCTACACTAAAACTCTAAAGTTAATGGAGAGCTTGTTTAGAGATGATGCTCTATACTCTAAGTCAAATGTAGCAGTTAAAAATATGATACTGCCTGTTTATAAGTACATATATAATTTCTATAAGGAAATTATATCAGTTGCTTTAGGAGAGGCTAAGCTTGAAAGTGATAAGATGTATATAGAGACTTTTGGTTCAAAGGTGTTCATAAATACTATACTTAAGAAAAAAGTACATAGCTACCTTGTAGCGGAAGTTTTTGATAGGGCAATTGAAAAGGAAATAGAAGAAACTGAGGAGGCAATAGGTAATTATTATACTAAAATGAGTACATATCTTAATGAACTCGTTAGTGGACGTGATATTACAATTTGTCTTAAGAATATAAAGGGTGAAGATAGGGAAAGCTTAGACTTTAAAAGAAGTTTGATTGCAAGAATTGAAAATGCAAACGAGGATATAGATAACTTCCAATATGAATTTGGAAATAATTCAATAAGATTTTTATCTAAAAACTTCTCTAAAATAGAAGCAAGGTATAACAAAATATGGCAGGCTGAAAAGAAAAAAGGGCTTAGAATTATTCTTCAAAGAAATAAGGAAGAAAAACAGGTTTATGCTAACCTTTCTAAGGAATTTAATGAATTTAAGCTTAAGGAGTCAAGTTTTCCACTATATTTAAGTCTTCGAGAGAAGTATACTGGAATCAATAATGCTATTATTGAGGGTAAAAAGCTTTGCATAGGATATCCTAATAATCCATCAATAAGATTATTAGTTGGGAAAATGCTTCTAGATGGTAATAACCCACAGGGAATAGAGTATATAGAATCAGCTATAAGAATCAATCCATTTGTTTCATATGAAGGTTATAGGGAGATTATTAACTTTTATAGAAAAAAGGACGCATATAATATGGTTGATAGATATACCAAGGAGTATAAAGAACTTAGAGATAGATGCAAAGTAGCTCTTAAGGAAAGAGAAAGACCTAGCTTTAACCTTGAAAAATATATTAAGCTAGACCTAGAGCCAGATCAGATTATATCTATTAAAAAAGAGCTTCAAAACCTTAAAATTTTAAAATATGCTTATTTATCTAAACTAAATGTTGAGAGTTTTAGTGAGATACCACAGTATATTTTATGGACTAAGTATAAAGTTAATTTTTTTACAATGGAGGAAACTTTAAGAAATATTGATAGTGACATAAAAAGGCTTATGCCTATTCAGAATGTTACTGTTATACATCTTAACGGGGACAATTTCTTTTTGCATTTATTAATTAAAAAAATCAAAAAATGTAAAATAATTAGAAAGAGATAGATAACTTTCATTGACAATAGATATATTATTCATGTAGAATAGTCAAGGATGTCACATTTGTGGTGTCCTTGTTTTATTTTAAAATTATTTTTCCATTTTTTTACAGAAAGAAGCTTGGAGGTTATTATGATAAATTTCACTACAGAGAATATAAGAAATATTGCTATTATTGCCCACGTTGACCACGGTAAAACTACACTGGTAGACGAACTATTAAAACAAAGTGGAACATTTAGAAGCAATGAAAAGGTTAACGAAAGAGTTATGGACTCTAACGACCTAGAAAAAGAAAGAGGGATTACAATTCTTTCAAAGAATACAGCTGTAATCTACAACGACTTAAAAATTAACATTATTGATACACCAGGACACGCTGACTTCGGAGGAGAAGTTGAGAGAGTTCTTAAGATGGTAGACGGTGTTGTTCTACTAGTAGACGCATTTGAGGGTGCTATGCCTCAAACAAGATTCGTGCTAAGAAAGGCTCTAGAGCTTAAGCTTAAGCCAATCGTTGTTATTAACAAAATTGATAAGCCAGGGGCTAGACCTGATGAGGTTGTTGATGAAGTTCTTGAACTATTTATCGAGCTAGGAGCAGATGATGATCAGCTTGAATTCCCAGTAGTATACGCTTCAGGTAAGTCAGGTATTGCTAAGATTAATATGGAAGATGAAGCAGTTGATATGGTTCCACTATTTGAAACTATTATTGAGAAGGTTCCATCACCAGATAGTAATCCAGATGAATCACTTCAAATGCTAGTTACTACAATTGACTCAAATGAGTACGTTGGAAGAATAGCAATCGGTAAGGTTCAAAGGGGAATTATTAAAAAGAATCAACCAATCGCAATCTGTAGCCCAGATGGTAAGACTAGAAATGGTAAGATTGTTACACTATATACATTCAACGGTCTTAAGAGAGAAGAAGCTGAAGAAGCAACAAGTGGAGATATTATTGCAATTTCAGGTATAGCTGATATCGCAATTGGAGAGACTATAGCTGATGCACAAAACCCAGAAGCTATTCCATTTGTTAACATAGACGAGCCAACACTATCAATGACATTTAGCGTTAATGATAGCCCATTTGCTGGTAAGGAAGGAGACTTCGTTACTACAAGACACTTAAGAGATAGACTTATGAGAGAACTTGAGACTAACGTAAGTCTTAGAGTTAAGGATACTGATACTAACGATGCATTTGAAGTATCAGGTAGAGGAGAACTTCACCTTTCAGTTCTTATTGAAACAATGAGAAGAGAAGGATATGAGTTCCAAGTATCAAGACCTAACGTAATCTACAAGGAAATTGATGGGGTTAAGTGTGAGCCTATAGAGCTATTAACTGTTGACGTTCCTGAAGAGTACATGGGAGTTGTTATGGAAAAGCTTGGTCAAAGAAAAGCAGAAATGACTAACATGACTTCAGCAGTAGATGGATACGTAAGACTTGAATTTAATATTCCTGCAAGAGGACTTATTGGATACAGAAGTGAGTTCATGACTGATACTAAGGGTAACGGTATAATGAATCACCTATTTGAAGGATACGAAGTAGCTAAGGGAGATATTCCTGAAAGAAACAGAGGAGCGCTAGTTGCATTTGAAACTGGTGAAGCTGTAACTTACGGTCTATTCAATGCACAGGATAGAGGAAGCATGTTCGTAGGACCTGGAGTTCCTGTATACCAAGGAATGATCGTTGGTGTATGTTCAAGAGCAGAAGACATCGATGTTAACGTTTGTAAGAAGAAGCAAGCAACTAACATGAGAAGTTCAGGAGCAGACGAGTCACTAAGACTAGTACCAGCTATTAACCTAAGTCTTGAGCAATCACTAGAGTTTATTTCAAGTGATGAGCTAGTTGAGGTTACACCTCAAAGCATCAGAATGAGAAAGAAGATGCTTGACCCAACAATGAGAAAGAGAGCTGCAAGAAATAAGTAGTAACTTGTAAAATTATGCAATACAATATATAATTAACTTATTAATTTTTATTGAGTGGTGATCTAATGAATAAGAAACTAATTATAACTCTAGTATGTTTGTTAATAGCACTACCCATTGTAGGTTCAGCTGCATATTTATTTATGCCTGTATCAAGTGGTGATAGGGTATTCTCTATTAGAGTTGACAAGGGAGATACTAAAAAAGAAGTTATTGATAAGCTTAATAAGGTAGGAGCCCTTAAGGTACCTTTTATTGCATCAGGTTATTTAAGCTTAAGTGGGCTATCAGATATGAAAAGTGGAGAATATAGATTCAAAACATCTTCATCTGTAAAGTCTATGCTTGATGATATATCAGGTGGTAAGATAAGCAAGGATATTAATGCTATTAAGGTTACTGTACCAGAGGGATACACTGTTAATGACATTGCTGATAAATTAGTTTCGTCAGGTGTAATATCAAGTAAAGAAGAATTTATTAATGAAGTTAATAATGGAGATTTCTCAAAGTTTGAATTTGTAAAACAGATTCCAGCTGGAAGAAGAGCTAGACTTGAAGGATATTTATATCCAGACACATATGAATTTAGAAAGAATACTCAGTCAAAGGAAGTTATAGATAGAATGCTTGAGAGTTTTAATGAGCATGCCTATCCTATAGCTAAAGAAGGTGCAGATAAGCTTAATATATCAGTAGATGATGTGGTTAAGATGGCATCTGTTGTTGAGAAGGAAGCTAGAAGTGATGAGGAAAGACCTATAATTTCAGGTGTTTTCTACAATAGAATTAAGTCTAATATGAGGCTGCAATCATGTGCAACAGTACTGTATGCACTTGGTGAGCATAAGGATAAGTTATATAATAAGGATTTAGAGATTGATTCACCTTATAATACTTACAAAAATGCAGGGCTTCCACTTGGACCTATAGCTTCACCTGGGGTGAAGTCACTATCAGCTGCTGCAAATCCTTCACAGCATGATTATATATATTTTGTTCTGCAAAATAGCGGTAAACATTTCTTTACAGCAGATTATAATGAATTTTTAAAGGCTAAGAAAGCCTCAAATAGTTTATAAATAAACAATACATGGTGGCAGCAAGTCACCATGTATTTTTTTTAATATATGGCTTAAGGTACTGCCAATATAAGGTTTTGGTAGCAAGTCGACAATAATTATTTTATAATAATAGATATAAGGTAATCTAAAGTGTTTTAGGAGGAAGTATGAGCGGGGTAAGTCACGATTATATAGAGGATTATTTAAGATCTTTAGTTAAGGATCATCAGGGGAAACTTCAAGAAATTGAAGCATACGGAGTAGAAAATAACGTACCAATAATCCACAAGGAAGTAGCACAGTTTTTAAAGGTTATTATTAAGTCACATAATGTTAAGAAAATCTTAGAGGTAGGAACAGCAATCGGTTATTCGGCTTCTGTTATGATAGATGCAGCAGGTAGTGATTCACATGTTACGTCAATTGAAAGAAGTGAGGATATGTACAAACTAGCAACTGAAAATATCAAATCACAAGGGTTCGAAAATAACGCAAACCTTATTTTTGGAGATGCACTTGAGGTGCTTAAGGATGTAGAAGGTGAGTTTGATATGATATTTTTAGATGCTGCTAAGGGACATTATGATCACTTTCTAGAAGAATGCTTAAAAAAGCTTAAGGTTGGAGGATTATTAGTATCCGATAATGTTTTATTTAGAGGTATGGTTGCATCAAATGACTTATTAATCAGAAGAAAAATTACAATAGTTAAAAGAATGAGAAAATTCCTAAGCCATATTTCAAGTGTTGACCATCTAGAAACCACAATACTACCAATAGGTGACGGAGTTGCACTGACATGTAAGTTAAGGAGAGATGAAAATGAATAAGATAGAATTACTAGCACCTGCAGGTAATCTTGAAAAGCTAAAAACAGCTATTATATATGGAGCAGATGCTGTATATATTGGTGGAGAATTATTTAGCTTAAGAGCGATGGCAGATAATTTTACACCTGAAACAATGAAAGAAGGAGTAGAGTTTGCACATTCAAGAGGAAAAAAAGTATATGTAACTGTTAATATATTTGCTCATAATGGAGATATTAATGGTATGCCAGAATATATTAAGCGTTTAGAAGAAACGGGAATTGATGCTGTTATTGTATCAGACCTTGGTATATTCTCAATTGTTAAGGAAGTGGCTCCAGACCTTGAAGTGCATATTAGTACACAGGCTAATAATACTAACTACAAAACAGCTGAATTTTGGTATAAGCTAGGAGCTCAAAGAATCGTTTTAGCCCGTGAACTTTCAATGGGAGAAATTAAAGAGATTCGTGAAAAAATGCCTGCTGAAATGGAAATTGAAGCATTTGTTCATGGTGCTATGTGTATGGCATACTCAGGTAGATGCCTACTTTCAAACTATATGAGCGGTAGAGATGCTAATAGGGGAGCATGTTCACATTCATGTAGATATAAGTATCATGTTATGGAAGAAAGAAGACCTAATCAATACTTTGAGATTACAGAGGATGAAAGAGGTACTTATATAATGAACTCACATGATCTATGTATGATAGGTCATATACCTGAACTTGTAGAAAGCGGTATTACTAGCTTTAAGATTGAGGGAAGAATGAAGAGTTCATATTATGTTGCAAGTGTTATTAAAGCATATAGAATGGCAATAGACGCCTACCTTAAGGACAAGGACAATTATGAATTTGACCCTAAGTGGATGGAAGAAGTATCAAGGTCTAGCCATAGAGAGTTTTCAACAGGATTCTACTACGGCAAGCCTGATAAGCAAATTCTTGATACAGCAACATATGTTAGAACACATGATATTATGGGTATAGTTGTTGACTATAATGAAGAAACTAAAATAGCAACAATCGAACAACGTAACAGATTATTTAAGGGAGATAAGGTTGAGATATTAAGTCCTAAGGATGACAATTATCACCTAACTTTAGACGTTATTTGGAATGAAGCAGGGGAAGAAATTGAAACTGCACCACATCCACAAATGATATTTAAGATTAAATGTGAGAAGAGTCTTAAGCCTTTTGACATGATAGTTAAAGAGAAGGGAGAATAATATGAGACCAATACTTATAGGAATAACTGGAGGTACAGGTTCAGGTAAGAGCACTGTAGCCAATGAAATCTATAATAGTTTACCGTCTGCTAATATCTGTATGATACAGCAGGACTCATATTACAAAGATCAATCACATCTGTCACATGATGAGAGAATCAAAACTAACTATGACCACCCAAATGCATTTGATACAGAGTTATTATTAAGTCATCTAAAGACTTTAATGGATGGAAAGAGCATAGATATGCCTATATATGACTTTTCAATTCATAATAGGACTAAGGACACTAAGAAGGTAGCCCCATGTGAGGTTATTATTATTGAGGGTCTTATGGTACTTGTTGAGAAGGAAGTTAGAGATCTTCTAGACATTAAGATTTTTGTTGATACAGATGCAGACCTTAGAATAGTTAGAAGAATCAAAAGGGATATTGAAGAGAGGGGTAGGACCCTAGAATCTGTTATTAATCAATATACAGATTCAGTAAGACCTATGCATCTTGAGTTTATAGAGCCTACTAAGAGATATGCAGATGTTATTATTCCAGAAGGTGGATATAATAAGGTTGCAATAGATATTATGAAGGCAAGACTTAAGCAGGTTATTGAAGATAGCAACATATAACAAAAAAGTAGCCATATGGCTACTTTTTTTATTTATTCAACAGTTAATGGGTTGTCTTTATCTATTAATAAATGGCCTGTTGCATATGGTTTAGAATTAACAGTAATTACAACGTTTTTACACTTATATGACTTGCCAAGTGTATTTGCAATAGACTGTAAAATACCCTCTTCACCACTTGTTCCAAGATTCATAGTTTCTGTAAATGACTCTGAAACATCAAGTGTTATAAGTGAAGCTGCATTATCAACCTTAATATTATTTATCTTAGTTGATGCAGGCATAAGTGGTTTAATTCCACTAGGTGGTGATTTGAAAAGGTTTTCAAAGAATTTTTTGGCATCCTTTGATGATGTATCCTTATCGATTGGTTTTTCTATAACCGCGTCTTTTTCAACATCATAGTAGTATATATTATCTACCTCAGCTGAAAGGTTATTATCCCCGGGTTCATTGTCCCCATCCTCAAGACTTGCTTCAATTGATGATAATATATATTCAGCAGATGTATTATTACTTAGTTCAACTATCTTAACTATACCTAAATTTTTAACAAAATAAAGTGTATAAGTTATAGGATCCTTTTTGATTTCTATTTCATACCCATAAAAGTCTCCAAGGCCTGTTGATATAGGAGCTGAATTGTTTTTAAGAGTAACCTTACCACCTGTAATATCCCATGATGAATTATTTTCAAGTGGAAGTTTAAGTATATATTCGTTATTAATTAGTATCCCATCATTACTAAACTTAATATTTGTTTCTTTTAATGAAGACAATACAATTGTATTATTTTCATTAGATTTAACCTTAACTTCTGTTGATTTTTTAGTAGTAGTGTTAAAGTACTCAAGTTTTGCATCCTTTGTATATGGGAATAGTTCTTTAAAATTCACTTGAACTTGAGGTTTGTTTGAGTCTGTATCCTCAGGTTTAGCGTTTGACTTAGAACATGATGTGAATATGAATGCTAAAGCTAGTAGAGTTAATATTGTAGTAAATATTTTGCGTCTCATAAATTACCTCCTAACCTAAAATAAGTTAATTTAACTTAATTATACCCTACTATGAGAGTTATAGCAAAATTAAAAGGGGATATAGCATAGCTATATCCCCTATAGGTAAGTAAAATAGATCTTTAAATAAAAATGTATTGGCTTTGATAACAATTACATAATACTCTGAAAATTTGATACTGTCAATAAAATAACAATAATAATTCTATAAATTATAGGGGTATAGGAAATAATTTGTTGGATTTGGGTATAATACCACTAAAAATTCATTTAATAATGAAAAATTTGTGATAAAATAGTATGAGAGTATTTTTGGCTTGGAGGATTGATTTCATGGTACTTATTGTTGATAATTATGATTCTTTCACATATAATTTAGAACACTATTTTATTATGCTTGGTGAAGAAACAGTAGTTAAAGGAAGAGACGAAATAAATATTTCTGATATAGAGAAAATGAACCCAGATTACATTGTCCTATCTCCAGGACCAGGAACTCCAGAGGAGGCAAGATTACCCCTTGAAATACTAGATAAATTTAAGGGTAAAATTCCAATACTAGGAGTATGCCTTGGGCATCAGTGTATAGGTCATTATTTTAATGGAAGCGTACTACAAGGTAAGGAGCCTGTTCATGGAAAGGTTCATCCAATAGTACATGATGGTGAGGGAGCATTTAAGGGACTTAAGAGCCCACTTAATGTAACAAGATATCATTCACTATCTATTGCACCGGAGACACTACCTGAGGAATTAGCAGTTACTGCTGAAACAGAAGATGGAGTTATAATGGGTGTTAGGCATAAAAAGTATAGAATTGAGGGGGTACAGTTCCACCCAGAGGCTATACTAACAGAACACGGAATAGATATGTTAAAAAACTTTTTAAGAGGTGACAAGTAATGTCTTTAACAACATTAGATTATTGCCTAGACCCTTTCTATGTATATATGAGCGTTAAGGGAGAGAATACTCATTTACTAGAAAGTAGTTTAAGGATAAAAGATACAGGAGATAATTCTATTATTACATTTAATCCTAAGGAAGTAATAAGCTATATTGATGGGGTTACATTTCTTGAGAAGAATGGTAACAAAATAAAGCTTAATGGATATATATTAGATGAAATGGATAAGCTTATTTCAGAAAAAAACAAGCTTTCAACTGGGCTTGTTTTTGATGGTGGGTTTGTTGGATACTTATCATATGACTTTGGAATGGAGATTATGGGAGTTAAGAAGAGTAATACAGACTCATTTAAGATTCCAGAGGTATATTTTGGTTATTATGAAGATTTTGTGATTATAGACCATGTAAACTCAAAAACATATATACACACAGATAATGAAGAAATTGTTAAAACTCTAAAAGGGCTTAAGGGTCTTGAGTATGATATGAAAGCAATTGAAGGAGTGAAGCTAACTTCTAACTTTACAAAGGAAGAGTTTGAGCAAAGAGTTACAGGAGTTAGGGACTACATTAAAAAAGGTGATGTGTATGAGGTTAATATAGCACAGCAGTATGCAGGCTATGGTAATGTTAATGCACATGATGTATATTCTGTTTTCAGAAGGGTTAATAGGGGTCCTTATAACGCATTTATGGATATAAGCGATGGAAATTATGTTTTATCAACTTCACCAGAACAGTTTATTAGA
Organism: Clostridium sp.; assembly: GCF_036639235.1. GTDB lineage: Bacteria > Bacillota > Clostridia > Clostridiales > Caloramatoraceae > Clostridium_AB. The sequence goes on along the minus strand of NZ_JAVWJB010000008.1, from coordinate 54,084 downwards.
AAAAGAGGTAATACTATAACAACTAGACCTATTAAGGGAACTGTTCCTAGGGTAGATGATAAGGAAGAAAACGATAAACTTAAGGAATATCTATATTATAGTGAAAAAACAAGGTCAGAGCTACTAATGATAATTGACCTAGAGAGAAATGATTTATCTAGGGTATGTAAACCAGGTACAGTAAAGGTATCTTCATTATTTGATGTTGAAGAATATGCAACTGTAAACCACTTAGTTTCAACTATTGAGGGAGAAATTAAGGATGGGTCTACTTTTAAGGATATTATTCAGGGAACATTCCCAGGAGGTTCTATTACAGGTGCTCCAAAGCTTAGATCACTTGAGGTTATTGATGAACTTGAAAATGTATCAAGAGGAATATATACAGGTGCTATAGGTTATATATCAAATGATGGTAACTTTGACTTTAATATTGCAATTAGGACACCTGTTATTACAAAGGAAGGTGTGTTCTACAGCGTAGGTGGAGGAATGGTTTGGGACTCAGACCCTGAGGATGAGTACAATGAAACACTACACAAGGGACGTGCAATAAATAGATCACTAACTGGAAGGGAAGATTAGTATTGAATTTATTTAAGCCAGAGGTAGCCTTTGGATTAACACCATTTGAAACTATATACTTCAAAAACAAAAAACCTGAAAGATTACAAATGCATTATAATAGATTATTAAGGGCCTCAAGGGTCCTTAATGTTTTATATAGCAAAAATTTTAAGGATTTTGAAAAAAGTATATTAGTATATTTAGATTCGGTAGATATTAATGAAGGTGTTCTTAAGGCTATTCTTATAGATGATAATCTTGAATTTGCAACAAGACCTAGCGGGTATACAAATGAGTCATTTAATAGGGGAATGAGGCTAACTATAGCAGATGCTGTGCGTGATCCTAAAAACATACTTAATTATTTTAAAACATTAAATTATGGTGAAAATGTAATTGAGGATAGACGTAGTAAATCAAAGGGTTTTGATGGATGTTTATTTAGAAATTATAAGGGCTATATATGTGAAACTTCATATGCTAATATTGTTTTCAGAAAAGAAAATACACTATATACTCCTCATATAATGTGTGGAATTCTTAAGGGCGTTATGAGGGATGATGTTTTAAAATTTGCAAGAGAGAATGGATATACTACAGAAAAAGTATTTTTAAAACTTGATGACATAAAAGATATGGATGAATGTTTTATAACAAATTCTGTATGTGGACCATTTCCTGTTAATAGCATAGATAATATAGAATTTAAATCTAGAAATTTTATTAATAAAATAGTTAAGGATAATACATTTAAACGAGAATTTAATATGTAGATTAACATATACTAGAAGTAGGCTATTTAATAACTTTAATTAGCCTATTTTTGTTGTGAAAACTTAAATGATAAATTTTTTAATAAAATTATTAAAAATCCTATTGTCATTTTTGTGGAGTCGTGATATTATAATATTAACAAATAACAATTATTATTTAGGAGGAATTATTAATGAGTAAGAAAAATAAATTATATAGATGTGAAATTTGTAACCTAATCGCAAAGGTAGAGAAGGACGGATTTGGAAAGCTAGTTTGCTGTGGTAAGCCAATGGTTGAAATTGTAGAGAACACTGTTGAAGCATCAGTTGAAAAGCATGTACCAGTAATTGAAAAGGTTGATGGTGGAGTTAGAGTTAACGTAGGAAGCGTTGATCACCCAATGGAAGATGTTCACTTTATTGAGTGGATTGAACTACATGTTGGAGAAGAGGTATACGTTAAGTACCTAAAGCCAAGTGAGAAGCCAGAAGCATTCTTTAAGATCGAAAATGCTGATGGAGCAGTTGCGAAGGCTTACTGTAACCTACACGGATACTGGAAAAGTAACTAATAAGATAATTAAAAGGTGTCAGAAATGACACCTTTTTTTAGTTTTGAATAGCAATAAATAGATTTAAATAGCCTGCAAATGTAACCCATAAAAAATATGGAATCATTAAATAAGCAGCAGGTTTTGAAATTTTATAAAATTTAATTATGGTAATTAGTATAAGTATCCATAAAAGAATTAGCCAAATAAATGAGAAGAAATATAAATTAAAATTAAAGAATATAATAGACCAGAAAAAGTTAACTATAAGCTGAATAAAGTAAAGCCTAATAGCTGAGGATGTATTAACTGAGCTTTTACTAGAAGTAAGAATAAGGTAGGATGCTATTCCCATTAGTATGTATAAAATAGTCCATACTATCGGAAATACTATTCCAGGTGGTGAAAGTGGTGGCTTTATTAATGTTTGGAATTGCTCCATGCTATTTTGAGTAAATAGCGAGGCAATGCTACCAACAATTAGAGGAATAGCAATTAGGGTAACTAGGGTTTTAATATTTACTTTAATAGTTGTAACCTCCAATAAGTATTATTTTAATTTATATGAAAAAACTTAATAAAGTATTATGATAAATAGTGTAAATACTAAAAAATAACCTCCCTAATATAAAAGCATTAGCTTAAATTAAGGAGGTTATTATTAATTATGGCTCTTAATATATGAATCTATTTCATTATCATATAGTTTTATGATTCTTTGCATTAATTCTTCTTTAGGTGAGAATGTCATGTTATCAAGATTTTTTATAGGTAGAGCCTTAGGTGAGGTTCCACTTATAAATATTGACGAAAAGGAAGGAAGAGAATCTACGTGGATATCATCTTCAACAACATTAATACCATCTTTAATTGCAAGAGATATAATTCTATCTCTTGTTATTCCAAGTAAAACGTCACTTCCTTTAGTTGTATAAAGAGTATTATCTTTAATAAAAAATAGGTTAGAACGACTTCCCTCTGTTATATAGCCATTATTATTAACTAAGATAGCTTCAAAGCAGTTCTTTTCTTGCATAAGAGCATTAACTTTTTCACGTAAAGTAGCATTTATAACCTTAGCGTTAGGATTATCTCTTTCTGCTGAATAAAGGAATGCATCTACCCCCTTAGTATATAGTGAAGGGTCTGGGTAGTTAGTAGTTATGAAAAAATAATATACATTAGGAGATGGGTTATCTAAGTTATTTATAACAATTTTTAAGTTGTAGTCAGTAGCATTGTTTTTATTAATAATTTTTTTAATATTGCTTCTGATCTCTTCAAGTGTAAGTGTTAGGCTATACCCAACTATATTAGCTGACTTAAAAAGTCTATTAAGATGCTCTTCTAGGAATAATGGAGTACTAGAGCATACTCTAATAACTTCATATAGTGACTTTGCATCCTCAATATATAAATTCTCAAATTCACTAGATGGGTATATATTATCGTTGAAAATAAAGTAATCTAATTTAATATCTGCCATTATTATCACCTCTAATTATATTTTAATTCTTTTTGGATATTTATCAAACTTAACTTATTTATTATAATTTACAATGTTTGTGTTTCATAAACAAGATTTTTTGGTTAAAATAGATAATGTACGTAATAAAGATGAAATTTAAGGAGAGAAATTAATGAAATATAAATTAATTGCTACGGCAACATTTGGTCTTGAAAGTGTTGTTGCAAGTGAACTTAAGAATCTTGGGTATGAAAATCTTAAGGTTGAAAACTCAAGAGTAGAATTTGAAGGAGACGAAAGGGACATTGCAAGATGTAACCTTTGGCTTAGAACAGCAGATAGAGTACTTATTAAGGCTGCTGAATTTAAAGCAGAAAGCTTTGAGGAGCTTTTCCAAGGAGCTAAGGCTGTTAACTTTGGGAATATAATCCCACTAGACGGGAAGATGCATATTACAGGTAAATCTGTAAAATCAAAATTATTCTCAGTTCCAGATTGTCAATCAATAGTTAAGAAGGCTGTTGTTGAAGCAATGAAAAGAAAATATAAAACAGATTGGTTCTCAGAGGATGGTCCCGTTTATAAAATAGAAGTAGGAATACTTAAGGATATTGTAACTCTTACAATTGATACATCAGGTAAAGGACTACACAAAAGAGGATATAGAGAAATTGCAGGGGAAGCTCCTATGAAGGAAACTCTAGCTGCAGCACTTGTTCTTTTAAGTAGATGGAACCCATCAAGACAGCTTATTGACCCACTATGTGGTTCAGGAACAATTCTTATTGAGGCTGCTCTTATAGGTAAGAATATTGCACCAGGACTTAATAGAGAGTTTGTATCAGAGACTTGGCCAACAATAGACAAAAAGATTTGGGATGAGCTAAGAGAAGAGGCAAGAAACGCTATTAATGACGAGGAATTTAAAATATATGGTTCAGATGTTGATTATAGAGTTTTAAAGACGGCTATGGAAAATGTAGAGAAAGCAGGTCTTACAGACTATATTTATCTTCAAAAGCTTCCAGTTCAAGAAGTTAGTTCAAAGAAGAAGTATGGATGTATTATTACTAATCCGCCATATGGGGAGAGACTTCTTGAGGTTAAGGAAGTTAATAAGCTTTATAAGGATATGGGTAGAGTTTTCTCAGAACTTGATACTTGGTCAGTATTTGTTATTACATCACACCCAGAATTCCAAAAACATTATGGTAAGAAAGCTACTAAGAATAGAAAGCTATATAATGGAACACTGCAGTGTTATTACTACCAATATTTTGGACCACTTCCACCAAGAAGAAGAGACAATGACGCAGAGGCTATAGAGGGAAATAATCTGTAAAGTAGTAAAGTAGAAACGTATTTTATTCCTAAAGAATTTAATTAAATGTGATGTTTTTTCTTTAGAAAAAGGCACATATATTAGAAAGGTCTCATATAATGATTATGAGACCTAGTCTTTAGGGGGGTAAAGCTTGTTACCGGATATGTTTCTTAATTTTTTTCAAAATCTAGTCGTTCTTGTTGGATATGTTAGCAATGGAAATTCATTTCCCACTCCTTTAAATCAAGATGAGGAAAAGGAGCTGTTTAAAAAGTACCGTGAGGGAGATGAAAGTGCTAAGGGAGAACTTATAACTAGGAATCTTAGGCTTGTGGCACATATAATAAAGAAATTTAGCCCACAAATCAGAGATGCAGATGATTTGATTTCTATAGGCACTGTAGGACTTATTAAGGCTATTGAAAGCTTTGATTATAAAAAAGGGAACAGGCTTGCGACATATGCAGCAAGGTGTATAGAAAACGAAATACTAATGAGTGTAAGATCAAGTAAAAAAATCAAATCGGAAGTATACCTTCAAGACCCAATTGGGGTGGATAAAGAGGGTAATGAAATATGTTTAATTGACGTATTAGGAACTGATGGTGACGTTGTACTTGAAGAAGTTGAATACAAAATATCAGTTAAAAAGCTATATGACATTATAGAAAGTGTACTTGAAGGAAAAGAAAAAGAGATAATAAAGCTTAGATATGGATTAAATAGTGAACCTAAGACCCAAAGAGAAATAGCACAGAAACTTGGGATTTCAAGGTCTTATGTTTCAAGAATTGAAAAAAAAGCTTTGAAAAAACTTTCAAAGGAACTTTCACAGGGATAGCTTAAGCTATCCCTTGTTTTATTGACTTAATTATGCTTTAACGGTAATATGTAAGAGAAAAAATATTAGAAAGAAGTTTTATATGATTAGTATTAGAGGCCTTTCAAAGGTATATAAAGAAACAGTACTTGATAATATTAACCTTGAAATAGAGGGTAACAAAATAGTTGGACTTATAGGTAAAAATGGATGTGGTAAAACCACACTTCTTAAGATTATATCTTCATTAGTAAAGCCAACAAGTGGAGAGATAAGCATATTTTCTAATGAAATAAGTGATAAGTCACGTGAGATTGTATCATTTATGATGGATGAAAATATTTTATTTAAAGGAATGAGAGTTCGGGATGCATTAAACTTTTATAGGGAGTTTTTCTGGGACTTTAATGAAGGAAATGCAAGGGGAATGCTTGCAGAATTTTCTATTGATATAGATAGGAAAATAGATACCTTATCATTAGGATCACTTGAAAAACTTAACGTAGCACTTACATTTTCAAGAAAGGCTAAGGTATATTTACTTGATGAGCCATTATTCGGAGTAGATCCTGAGGATAGACGTAAGGTAATAGAAACAATTCTTGATAATTTTGAGGAAGGGTCTATTATGATTATAAGTACCCATTTAGTGTGTGATATTGAGCCAATTTTAGATGAGGTGATATTTATGAAGGATGGAAAAATAAAGCTACATTCAACTATTAAAGAACTTAGAAAAAATGGAATTAATTCTTTAGAGGAACTTTTTTAGTTATGAAACTTAATAGAGTAAACTTATATTTTTTAAATCAAAGCTTTATGATGAATATACTACTAGCGTTACTAGCAGTACTTTCAATATTTTTACATCCTATTTTTCACTATGGTCAGTACATAACAGCATTTTTAGTTACATTAATAGTTATTATAGGGCTAATTGCACCTATTCTCAGATTTAAAAGCTTAATGTTTGGTAGAAGTAGAATAATATTCTTAACTCCTAAGAAATACGGATATATAATAAGGGGATTCATATATTCAGAGATTGCTATATTTGCAACATTATTTCTTGGTATTGCAGTATGTTTATACTCAATAGATGGAAAAGTTCTTCTTGTAGAGTACTTTATGTATTCAAATTCTATATATCCATCACTACCTTATTATTCTACATGGTTATTTATAAGAACAGTTGATATTTGGTTTAATTTCCTTGCAGTTGGAATATTATCTGTTGTGTTTAGTAAGATTTATTTAGAAAGATTAAGATTTGTTCTTATTAAGATTTTTTTAATATTTTCATCTATGCAGTTTTTAAGTATTGTTATAGTTGAAATTTTAAATGTTATAATGAATGAAACTGTTACAAGGATGATTATTTCTCTATATGCAATATATTTAGCATATAGAAAACTTCAAAAGACTGATATTTACTAAAGGGTATAGGAGACTATACCTTTTTTAGGCTTAAATAAAATTGGTAAATAACATATAATAAATATATAATATGTATATAAAAGTTTTTATTGGGTATATACATAGATGGAGGGCAAAATGAATAATGTATATGGGTTAATAGGTGAGAAGCTTTCCCATAGCATATCACCAGAAATTCATAATAGTATTTTTGAGAAAACAGATTACAAAGGAAAATATTATATATTTGAAATAGAGAAAAATAATCTAAAATCCTCTATAGATGGATTTAGACTACTAAAAATAGGTGGACTTAATGTTACTATTCCATACAAAATAGATGTAATTGAAAGAATGGACTGTATTTCTGATGAAGCAAGGGAAATAGGGGCTATTAACACAATTAAATTTAAAGATGGTAAGTGTTATGGATACAATACTGACTATTATGGATTTAGTTATATGTTTGATAAAAACAATATTGATGTTAAGGGTAAGAGTACCTATGTTTTAGGAGCAGGAGGAGCTACGAAGGCTATAATTAAGTATCTTCGTGATAAGAATGCTAGTAGCATAAATATTGTTACAAGAGATGTTAGTAAGACTAAGGGTAACTTAGAATTTAAAGAGTATAATGTTATATCCTATAAAGATCTTGAGAAAATAGATGCTGGAGATATAATTATTAATTCTACGCCTCTTGGAATGTATCCAAATATTAATGATTGTCCTGTAAGTGAGGATGTTATTAAAAAGTTTAAGGTAGCAATGGACATAATATATAATCCAAGTGAAACAATGTTTTTAAAACATGGCAAAAAGTGGGGCCTTATATGTGAAAATGGTCTTCCTATGCTTATAGGTCAGGCTGTTTATGCACAGGAGATATTTAGGGATATTACAATAGACAAATCTATAATAGATGAGATTTGTAGGGAGTTTGCTGTTAAATACTAAATAGGAGAGATGTTATTGTTTAGTGTTAAGCAGGAATTTAATAATAAAAGGGTAGAGGGAACAGATAAAGTTGTAATTTGTAATTCTCTAGAGGGATTAAGGGTAGATAGTAAAGTTACTAGTTTAATTCCAAGAGATATATGCTTAAAGTACAACCTTATCCCCCTTGAAGCTAATCATCAACTTAAGACGGTTAATATTTTAACTTCATATCCAATTATGGGATTAAATAGTGAGGATATACGATTTATACTTGGCTATGAACCTATATTTTTACATTATCATAACCTACAGGAGTTAGAGCAATTCATATGTAATGCACTTCAAAGTACATTAATCATTAAGGATACAAGGGATGAAATTAAATCAGTAGATGCTCCTAAAGATCAAGAGGGGGATGCACCTGCTGTTAAGATAGTTAATTACATAATAAATGAGGCACTAAGGCTTTTAGCTAGTGATATACATATAGAACCCTTTAAATCATATTATAGGGTTAGATTTAGGGTAGATGGTTACTTACGAGAGGGTTTTAGATTTTCAAAAGCGTCATATAATGCAATAATATCTAGAATAAAGGTTATATCTAAAATAGATATTTCGGAAAAAAGGCTTCCCCTTGATGGAAGAATAGGTATAAATTCTAACGGAACTTTATGGGATCTAAGAGTTTCTACTATTCCAACAGTTAATGGTGAAAAAATAGTTATTAGAATATTCCAAGAAAAGACAAAAATTAAAGGACTTCATGACATCGGTTTAATTAACGAAAACTTAAGTATAATAGAAAGTTTCTTAAACCAGAAAAGCGGAATAATTTTAGTATCAGGACCTACAGGAAGCGGAAAAAGCACAACACTTTATACCATGCTTAGACAGCTTGATATGAACAAAAGGAACATAATTACAATTGAGGACCCTGTTGAACAATGCATTGAGGGTATAACTCAGGTTAATGTTAACTCTAAAATAGGCTTTGACTTTGCAAGTGGTCTTAGATCAATTTTAAGGCAGGACCCAGATGTAATTATGGTTGGAGAAATTAGAGATAGTCATACAGCAAGTATTGCTATGAGGGCTGCAATAACAGGACATCTTGTGCTTAGTACAATACATACACATGATAGTCACTCGGTGGTTGAGAGGCTTTTAGATATGGGTATAGAACCCTATCTTATATCCTCTGGTCTTTCAGGAGTTATATCCCAAAGACTTGTTCGAAAAATATGCAATAATTGTGTAGAGAGCTATACTCCAAGTGATTATGAAATAAATATTTTAAATATAACTAGAAGTGACCTTTTGAAAAAGGGATCAGGATGTATAAAATGTAGCTATACTGGATATCTGGGAAGAATAGGCGTTTTTGAAACATTACAAATTAGTAGTAGTTATAGAGAGTCTTTAGGAAATAGATTAGGGAGTAGTAACCTCATTAAAGAAGCTAATGAAGAGAATTTTATTTCACTTAAAGATTCTGCAATTAGTCTTTTGAAAATGGGAGTTACAACAACAAGTGAAGTTTTAAGTATAATTTAATCTAATTCAAGGGGGAAAATCATGATAGAATTTAAAGATTTATTAAAAGAGTGTGAGATGCGAGGTGCATCTGACCTTCATATAACGGTTGGTGTACCGCCTATGCTTAGAATAAATGGGACATTAGTTCCAATAGGAGAAGATAAATTATTACCTGAGGATACGAAAAAGTATGCACAGTTTATATTAGACAAGGATACATACCAAAAGTATGAGGAAACAGGGGAAGTTGATTCATCATATGCAGAAAAGGGAATAGGAAGATTTAGAGTTAATGTTTTTAAACAAAGAGGTAGTGATGCATTAGCACTAAGAGCAGTACCACTTAAGGTACCAACATTAGAAAGCTTTAATATGCCACCAATATTATCAGAACTTACAAAGAAAACAAGGGGACTTATATTAGTTACAGGTCCAACAGGTAGTGGTAAGTCAACAACCCTAGCTGCTATGATTAATGAGATTAATAATACAAGGAATTGTCATGTTATAACCCTTGAAGATCCAATAGAATATCTTCACAAGCACAAGAAAAGTATTATAAACCAAAGGGAAGTTGGAGGAGATACTAAGAGCTATCAAAATGCTCTAAGAAGTGCTTTAAGAGAAGATCCAGATGTAATACTAATAGGAGAGATGAGAGACCTTGAGACAATATCCATTGCTATAACAGCAGCGGAAACAGGTCACTTAGTGCTATCAACTCTTCATACAGTAGGAGCATCAAAAACGATTAATAGAATAGTTGATGTTTTCCCACCACATCAACAGCAGCAAATTAAGGTACAACTTGCTGCTGTACTTGAGGGAGTTATATCACAACAACTTCTTAAAACAGCAGATGGTAGCGGTAGAACATGTGCACTTGAAATTATGACTGCAAGTCCTGCTATTCGTAACCTTATAAGAGAAGGGAAGACCCACCAAATAGATTCTGTTGTTCAAACAAGTAGCAAAAATGGGATGAAAACTATGGATATGTCTTTAGTAGAACTGTGTAAGTCAGGAACTATAAGCCTTGAAGAAGCAATGACCTATGCAGTTGATAGAGATATAGTTATGAGGCTGATTAATTTATAGGAGGTGCCTATAATAATTAACAGCATTATTAATTACAAAAATATTTACTTATTGTGTAGGCAGATTTCAATTATGCTTAATTCAGGCATAAATGTGGTATCTGCCTTTACCACAATTAGAAATCAAACAAAAAACAGAAAAACATATAGAGCTTTAGATAATATAGTAGAGAGTATACATGAAGGAAAAAGTCTATATGAAAGCATAAAAGACACTAAACACTTTGAAGATTCCTTTTGTGAAATGGTAAGGGTTGGAGAAGAAACAGGAAAGCTAGATGTAATATTTGATAATTTGTCAAACTATTACTATAAAGAGTACAAATCGAAGCAATTCATTAAAGAAGCAATGACATATCCGATTTTCATTTTAGTTATTACAATTATAGCTTCTATTGTAATGATGTTTACTATTTTACCTATGATAGATGATATGGTAAAGAGCCTATCAATAAAAAGTATCCCAATGCCTACAAAGATATTGATTACAATAAGTAGATTAATAGAAGATGATATGTTTATTTTGGTTAGCATAAGTATAATAACCGGAGTCTTAAGTATAATAATTAAGTTTAAGGGGTTTATATTTCATAGAATAATAACTAAGATAGCAGGATTTTCATCTCTTTATAAAATGGTAATTGCAGAAAAATTTGCAAGAAGCTTAGCATTATTGTGGTCTAGTGGAGTTCCAATAATTGAGGCCTTATTTCTATGTGAAAGCTTACTTGGAAAGTATTACAGTAGTTATGTAAGAAATATTAAGGTTTTAGTTGAGGAGGGAGGAAGTCTTTTCCTCTCGATAAAACAGTCAGGATTATTTCCAGAGTTTTTTGCTAATATGATTGAAACAGGTGAAGAGTCAGGTAGACTTGATTCTGTACTTGAAAGTATTGCTGATTTTTATGAAAAAGAAGTAGGATTTGCATCTAAAAGACTTTCAAAGATATTTGAACCTATTTTAATAATATCTATGTCCCTTGTTGTTGGTTTTGTATTAGCAGGTGTTCTTCTTCCTGTATTTCAGATTTACGCTGAGGTATAGCCTATGAAAAATAAAGGATTTACCTTAATAGAGGTTATATGTACAGTTGCTATTATAGGAATTATTACATCAATTGCAATGCCTATAAGCTTAAGATATATAAATGAATCTAAAGAAAAACGTTATTTAGTTGAGGGAAAACTAATAGAAAGTTCAGTGGATATGTATAATTTCGAAAATCCAAATAGTCAAATTAGAAGATCAGATTCACTAGAGAGTATAAAGCAAAAGCTTAGTACTATAGGAGGTAGATACCTTCAGTCATGGCCTAAAAATATTTCCGTACTATATGAAGGAGAATGTATTAAGGCTGAAGAAAATAACTTAAGCAGGTATACATATGAAGATCTACTAAAATACTCAAGAAAAATAGAAGACAAAATAGAGTAATTGGAGGTTTATATGGTTGTTTATACTATATTTGTGTTTATACTTGGGCTTATTATAGGAAGCTTTCTTAATGTATGTATTTATAGAATTCCAAGGGAGGAGTCTATTTCATACCCACCTTCTAATTGTACAGGATGTAATTCAAATATAATGTGGTATGATTTAATACCAGTTTTAAGCTATATAATTTTAAGAGGAAAATGTAGACACTGCAGAGAGAAAATAAGTATTCAATATCCTATTGTTGAGGTTTTAACTGGGGTTTTATTTACTCTTATATATTTAGAGTTTGATTTCACATATAGGTTTTTCTTTTTTACTATTTTAACAGCAGTGCTTATTGTTACTGGGTTTATTGACTACTATACAGAGTATATTTATGAAAAGGTAAGTATAGTAGGATTAATACTTGCAGTAGGTTACGTAGGATACCAGTTTTATTTAGGTGAAGCATATGGAAACCTAATATTAGGTGGACTTATATGTTCAGGGGTAATTGCAGTATTTGCTATTTTTAAAGCTATGGGATGGGGAGATGTTGAACTTGCGCTTATGTGTGGATTGTTTCTTGGGGTATATAAGGGAGTGTTAATGCTTATAATAGCTGTTTTACTTGGAGGAATAGTAGGAAGCATTATTCTTATAAGGCGTAAAGATAAAAGTGAAAGAACAATGGCATTTGGCCCATACATAGGTATAGGAGGATATATAGCTCTAGTATACGGAGATTACATATTAGAGTTTTTAAAGAATTACTATGGTTTCTAAAAAAATATTTTCATATAAAAGGGGGATTACTTATATAGAAGTAATCCTCTCTTTGTTTATATTGGTGTCTATTATGACAATAGTATACCCATTTGTTTCATCAACTAAAACCAGTAGTTTGGATAGTGAGTCTAAAAAAATAGTTTCTGCACTAAAGCTTTGTAAGTCAGATGCAATTGGAAGTGGTAGCCTTATTAAGGTTAAGTTTGAGGATGTTAATAGCGGTGGATATAAAAGATTTGATGTTTATAATGAAGAGGGTTTTATAAGAACTGTTAACTTATCAAGTGGATTTGTTTTAAAGGTTAGAAAAACTGATCTTAATGGCGGCAACCTTGTGTTTAAAAGCGATGGGACCCTCGGTCATGGGGCAACTACAATTTTTATATCAGATATAGGAAGTAGTAAAGATGCTGAAATAACATTAACCATAGGTTATACAAGAATAAAGAGGATTAATTAATGAAAAAAGGATATGTTTATATAGAGGCATTAGTAGCATGTATTATAACGGCTATTATGGTTGTATCTGTTTCTAAGATAATAGGTGATGCAAAGGAAAATATTAATTACTCAAATGAGTATATAAGAGGTTCAAGCATTGTTAAAAGCCTAGGAAGTATATATAGAGATGGACATGATGTTTTAATAGATGGAAATGGAATAATAGTTAGTTCTCCAGATGATGTATATAACTTTGTTGTAAATGGAGTGAAAAAACAGGAAGGAGAATATATTCTATATTGTAGAAATGGTTTTGAAGAGGGAATTAAGCATATTAAAATAAGCCTTGTATTTAAGGGTAATAAATATGAAAAGATTAATGAGGTGGTGGCTAGGTGAAAAAAAGGGGATTTACACTAATTGAAGCATTAGTAGGTGTGCTTATACTGGCTATTACTATTATAGGGTGCGTTAAATTTTATAAGTCTGTTAGTCAAAGTTATAGTGTAATAGATAAGAAGGGGGAGAGTAGTGTTAACCTTCAAATAGCACATGAATTTACTGTAAGTAAGGTTCAAGAAGCTAATGATATAAGATTATTAGGACATGATTATTTAATAGATGGTAATAGGATATATGTTTATAAGGGTACACTAAGATACTCCTCAGCATCACAGCATATAGCACCGAATATATCTGAGTTTAAGATAGAACATGTTTCAAACAACCTTTATAGAATTACAACAGGTACTACATTTGAAAGATTATCTACAATAGTAAAAAGGGGTGAGATAAACTGAGGAAAAAGGGATTTGTGTCTATTTACGTTTTGCCGCTATTTGTTGTGCTAATACTTATAGCCTCTGATATGGCCTCTTTAACAGTTGATGGAAGAAAGATAACCTCTAACTATATGTCTAAGTCAACTACGATTAATTTATCAGATATAGGTATTAAACATGCAAAGATATTAGAGACTAGCCTAAATGGGAATAAAACATACTATATTAATATTGTAGATGAAAGCATTATGGCATCAGATAGTATTTTGTCAGATAAATATGCTTGTATTAATATTAAGATTTCAAAACGCTATGAGTCTAGGGTAGTTAATGGTCAGAAGAAAATGATTACAATTAAAGATGTTAATATAGATTCTACTGGAATATATAAAAAATTCTCAAATACAAAGAAAGTGAATTATATAATAGAAAATAATACATAACTTAAAATTGACATAGGGGGTTAATTAAGTGGTATTATTTAGTTATATAAACGTATGGGGGAATTATAATGATTAAAAAAATTGCACTTATTGGCATGCCTGGATGTGGCAAAACCACAATAGGAGAAAAATTAGAAAGTGAAACAGGAATAGGTTTAATAGATCTTGATAAGTATATTGTTGAGGTATCTGGTAGAAGTATTGAAGATATGTTTAATATATCTGAGGATGAGTTTAGAAGAGAAGAAACAAAGGCTCTTAAAATGGTTAATATGGATAGTGTTATTTTGTCAACTGGGGGAGGCATAATAAAAAGGGAAGAAAATAGAGACCATTTAAAGAAAAATTATAGGACTATATTTATAGATAGACCACTTGAAAGTATTTTATCAGATGTAGAGGATGAATCTAGACCTCTTATAAAGGGGAATAAGGAAAGACTTATAGGACTATATAATGAGAGATATGACCTATATAAAGAGGTATGTGATTTTCACATAGTTAATGATTCTACTTTAGAAGAAATTACCTCTAAAATACTAGATATTATAAACAGTAATTAACTTCTAGAGTGTCAATAATTATTTGCATTATAGGGTTAAATTTGTTAAAATACTAAGTGCTATAAGTATATTTAAGTTGTGTTTAGGATGTGATTGTATGAACATTTTAGTTATAAACGGACCGAACCTTAATTTTCTTGGAATCAGAGAAAAAACTATATACGGAAGCGGAACATATGATGATTTATGCGCATTTATTCAAAGTGAGGCAAAGGAAATTGGAGTTAAGGCAGTAATCGTCCAGTCTAATATTGAAGGTGAGATAATTAACATTATTCAAGATGCATTAGACAAGTATGATGGTATAGTTATTAACCCAGGTGCTTATACCCATTACAGCTTTGCGATTCATGATGCATTAAAGTCAGTATCAATGCCAATTGTTGAAGTTCATTTAAGCAATATACATAACAGAGAAGAATTTAGAAAAAATTCAGTTACAGCCCCAGCCTGCGTTGGCCAGATTTGTGGTCTTGGATTCCAGGGTTATTCACTTGGAATGAGGGCACTATTTAATATGGGAGGAAAGTAACAAATGATTAGTACTAGATTAAGTAATTTTAGAAGCAAATTATTAAGTAAGAATATAGATGGGGCTTTAATTGCAAGTGATTTTAATAGAAATTATCTTACTGGATTTACAGGAGATGAAAGCTATATTTTAATTACACAGGATAAGGCTTATTTTATAACAGATTCTAGATATACACTTCAAGCAAAAAACGAAGTTAAAGGGTACCAAATACTTGAGTATAAGCATCCTATAACTAATATTTTAGAGGAGCTAATAAAAGAAAATAATATTAGAACCCTAGGTATTGAAGAGGAGCATATTACTCTTAAAACATACGAAGCCTACAAAAATAAGTTTAATACTATTTCACTTGTATATCTTGAGGGTATAGTAGATGAACTTAGAATTGTTAAAGACGAGTATGAAATTGAGCAAATCGCTAAAGCTGCAGCTATAGCAGATAAGGCATTTGCACATATATTAACTTTCATTAAAGAGGGAATAAAAGAAGTGGAGGTTGCAATAGAACTAGAGAGATTTATGAAAATGCAGGGTGCATCATCACTATCATTTTCAACTATTGTAGCATCTGGAGAAAGATCAGCACTTCCACATGGTGTTGCATCAGACAAAGTTATAGAAAATGGAGATTTTGTAACATTAGATTTTGGATGTATATACAATGGATATTGTTCAGATATGACAAGAACTATTGTTGTTGGAAAAGCATCAGATAAGCAAAGGGAAATATATAATTTAGTACTTAAGGCAAATGAAGAGGCACTAAAAAATATAAAACCAGGAATTAAATGCTTAGAATTAGATAAAGTTGCAAGAGACATAATAATAGAAGGTGGATATGGAGAGCGTTTTGGACATGGTTTAGGACATGGTCTAGGTCGTGAAATTCACGAGGAACCAAGGGTTTCACCTAAGGGAGAAACTATTCTTCAAGAGGGAATGGTTATTACAGATGAACCTGGTATTTATATTGAAGGTTTTGGAGGAGTTAGAATTGAGGATCTTATAGTTGTTACTAAGGATGGCTATAGAGTATTATCATCATCTCCAAAGTCATTAATTGAAATATAATTTTTTAGTAGTATGTATATTTATATTTAAAATGTTAATAATTACTAGATGGAGGGATATTATACATGATTACAGCAGGAGATTTTAGAAAAGGTAGTACATTCGAGATGGATGGTCAAGTATTTACTATAATTGACTTTATGCATGTTAAGCCAGGAAAGGGTGCTGCTTTCGTAAGAACTAAAACAAGAAACGTTATAACTGGAGCAGTTAACGAAAGAACTTTCAACCCAACTGAAAAGTACCCAGAAGCTATTATCGAAAGAAAAGAAATGCAATACTTATACAACGATGGAGAGTTATACTACTTCATGGACATGCAAAGTTTTGATCAAGTACCTTTAGAGTACTCAAAGGTTGAAGATGCTATTAAGTACATTAAAGAAAATGAATTTGCTATTATAAAGTTCTACAAGGGTGAGTCATTCTCAGTTGAAGCTCCTAACTTTGTTGAGCTTGAAGTAGTTGAAACAGAACCAGGAGTTAAGGGTGATACTGCAACTAACGTTACTAAGCCTGCAACTGTTGAAACTGGAGCTGTATTTAATGTTCCTATATTCATCAACCAAGGTGACAAGATCAGAATCGACACTAGAAGTGGAGACTACATGTCACGTGCATAGTTAATAATAATATTGACCTTCGTGGTCAATATTTTTTTATAAGGAGGGAATATTATGGATAACCTAATTAAAAAAGCAGCATACCTTAAGGGACTTTGTGATGGTCTGGAAATATCAGAGGGAACTAAGGAAGGAAAGGTCCTAGTTGCTATAGTTGATATGTTAGAGGAAATGGCTCTTGATATGAGAGAAATCAACGAATCATATGATGAACTTGATTCTTACGTTGAGTCAATTGACGAAGCTTTACTTGAGGTAGAAGAAGTTCTATTTGAAGATGAAGAAGACGGATGTGGATGTGGATGCCACGATGAGTATGACGAATATGATGAAGATGGATATGTAGATATAGACTGCCCAAACTGTGGGGATAAGATTTATCTTGATGAGGGTATGTTTGAAGAAGAAGATGAACTACATTGCCCAAACTGTGATGAAGCAATTAGCTTTGAGACTTCATGCGGCGGCTGCGACTGCACATGTGATGACTGCGAGTAATAACTAAATTACATAAAAAAAATAACACCTAATTTTTATTAGGTGTTATTTTTTTTATCATAATACTCTACTTTACGTAATATATATTTATTATGAAGGAGGGGATTAGTTGGCAGTACATATTAATGAAAAATCTAAGCTGGATTTACACCATGATGTTTTATCTGCTCTTCCTGAGAGTATATCTTCACCTATTAAGAAAATAAGTTTAGATTATCTAGAAAAATTAGAGGAAATAAGAATAAGGGTTAATAGACCATTAATGGTTGTTATAGCTGGAAGTGATTATTTTTTAAGTGATAATGGTACATTATCAAGGTTTGTTGCAGGAAATTTAATAGTTAATAAACAGGATATAGATAAGTGTATACAGCTAATGAGTAGTTTTTCTCTTTATGCTGTTGAGGAGGATATTAAACAGGGATTTATTACAATTAAGGGTGGACATAGAGTTGGAATGACAGGAAGAGTTGTATGTGAAAATAAAAAAATAAAAACAATAAAGAACTTATCTTCACTAAACATAAGAATGGCAAGAGAAATTAAAGGATGTTCAATAAATTTAATAAATAGGTTATATCAAGGAGACATAAAACATACATTAATAGTGTCTCCACCGGGATGTGGAAAAACTACTCTTTTAAGAGATCTTATAAGAAATTTAAGTAGTGGTGTTTCAGAGTGTAATTTAAGGGGACATAGGGTTGGACTTGTTGATGAAAGGTCTGAAATTGCAGGGTCTTATATGGGAGTTGCCCAAAGAGACGTAGGGTCAAGAACAGATATTTTAGATAGCTGCCCAAAGAGCATTGGAATGACAATGCTGCTTCGTAGTATGTCACCTGAAATAATTGCTGTTGATGAGATAGGAAGCGAAGAGGATTCTATTGCAATACAAGATGCTATTAATGCAGGAGTCAAAATAATTGCTACTGTACATGGAAGTAGCTACGATGAGATTTGTAAAAGAGCATATGTAGGTAGATTAATTGAAAAGGGTGAGTTTAAATACGTTGTAACCCTTAGTAGAAAAAAGGGGCCAGGTACAATTGAAGAAATTATAAGTATATAAGGAGGAGGGAAGATGTTATCAATTATTGGGTCAGCAATGATAATACTTTCAACTACACTAGTTGGGTTTTATTATGCAAGGGGGTTCTCCTATAGAGTAAAGATAATTAGGGACTTTCAATATGCACTTACAATGCTCCAGTCAGAAATACTATATTCATCATCGCCCTTGATTGAAGCACTTGATTATGTAGGTGAAAAAACAGATGGGAATGTAGGTAGATTTTTTAAGGAGTTTTCGAAATCACTGTATAAAAGGGAAGTTGAGGGTATACAAGAAGGGTTTACCCTTACAATGAATACATATAAAAAGCCTTTAATGCTTGAAGGTGATGAGATAGATACTATATCATCATTTTTAAAGTCCTTAGAATCTAGTGATAGTGAGAGTCAAAAAACTAGTTTTAATATAACAATGAAAAAGTTTGAAGCCTTTGAAAAACGAGCAGAGGAAATAATGAATAAAAATGAAAAGCTATATAAATACCTAGGTATTTGCTCAGGCTTATTAGTTGTAATAGTTTTAATCTAATATGAAAGAGGTGGTAAAGTGGACGTTACACTAATTTTTCAAATAGCAGCAATTGGAGTTGTTGTTGCTGTCCTTGATAGGCTACTTGATGGAATGGGAAGAAAGGAACAGGGAACCATGCTTGTAATAGTAGGACTTGTTACAGTGCTTTTATTAGTGCTTGGTTTAATAACACAGTTATTTACTGACGTAAGATCAATGTTCCAGTTTTAGAGGGGGATTAAATGGAAATAGGACAAGTTGTAGTTATAGGAATAGTAGCTACGATAATAGTAGTTTTTTTAAAGGATCAAAGACCTGAACTTGCCCTTCAATTAAGTTTAGCAGCTGGAATAATAATATTTTTGTTTATGGTAACAAAGCTTACAGTTGTGGTTCAGGCTCTTCAGCAAATATCACAAAGAGTTAATATTGATATGGCCTATTTAAATATAGTTCTTAAAATTATTGGAGTTGCTTATCTAGCCTCCTTTGGAGTAGAAATATGTAGAGATGCAGGTCAATCATCAATAGCCTCAAAAATAGAGTTTGCAGGAAAGATAATAATAATATCCTTATCAATACCAATACTTATGGCAGTAATGGATTTGGTAGTGAAAATATTACCTTAGGGTGGTTAGTATGAAAAAGATAATAATTGGACTTTTCATAGCAGTTATACTCTTGGCTTTACCGTCTAAGGTATATGCATATGAAGATGGTGGAGTTGACCTTAAGAGAATAGAAGATTTTGCCAATGATCTTAAGGAAAGTTCAGACTACATACCGGAATTTAGTATTAAAGAGATTGTAGCTACATATCAAGAGACAGGTTCCTTTTCTGGAACTGTAAAGGAAGCATTTGCTTCCCTAGGTAAGGTTATAGTTAAGGAAGTAGTAGCAAGTTCAAGGCTTTTAGTAGAACTTTTAATACTTGGAATTTTAAGTGCAGTGCTCCAAAACATACAATCTGCATTTAATGAAAGTAGTATAGGTAAAGTTGCACATTATGCCTGTATATTTACCTTAATAATGATAATAGTAAAAAGCTTTTTACTTGTATATAACCTTGCAATAAACACTATAGATAAGATGATGGAATTTATATGTATATTAATACCTCCTCTTATGATGTTAATAGCAGGAACCGGTGGAGTAGTGTCAGCTGCAACATTAGACCCTGTAATGATGATTGTTATAAGTATATTTAGCACAGTAATTAAGGGGTTTATTATTCCTTGTACTGCATGTGTTGTAGCCTTAAATATTGTAAACAGCTTAAGTGATGAACCTAAGGTTAAAAAGCTTGCATCATTAATAAAGCAGGTAAGTCTTTGGGCACTAGGATTTATAATGACAATATTTATAACTATGATGACAATAAGAAGCTCTACAGCAGCAACAATGGATGCAGTAACACTTAAAACCACAAGGTTCTTTGTTGATAATTTTATACCACTAGTTGGGAAGTCCTTATCAGACGCAATAACAACAGTAGTTGGCTATTCTGTAGTTCTTAAGGATGCATTAAGTATAGTAGGGCTTATTATAATGATATTTATTTGTATTTTCCCATTACTCAAAATAATGATAATTACACTTATATATAAATTTGTAGCTTCAGTTATGGAGCCTGTAGTTGATAGAAAAATAATAGACTGTTTAAGTAGTGTTGGTGGAAGTTTTACTGTTATTTTCTCAAGTCTTCTATGTGTTGCCATAATGTTTTTCATAATGATAACAATAATAACAACCACAGGAAGGTTGATCATGACTGTAGGGTGATAATTAATGATAGATTTTTTTAGAGAATGGATAATGTCGGTTGTTACAACTGTACTTTTTATAACAATAGTAGAGTTAATACTCCCAGACAATCCTATAAAAAAGTATGTAAAAATAGGAACTGGACTTTTGATTATGATAGTGGTTCTTACTCCAATATTTAAGGTTATACATAACGATTTTAATGTTGGGGATATGATGGACAAGTACACAGCATCACTTAATAATTATGAAAAAGTAGATAGTGAAAAGGCTAAGAAGCAGTTTGATAAAAAAACAATAGAGGCTTTTAGTGTTAGTTTTAAAACAAATATAAAGCAGCAAATAAAAAGTCAAACAGGTAAGGATTATGAAGTTGTTTCAATAAGTCTTAAAAATACCAATATGGGAAGTGGATATGAGGGAGTTAAAAATATAACCCTTAGGAAAACCCAAGGCGAAATGGCTGTATCTACAGTTGAGGAAGTAGTGATTGGGAAAGAGAAGAAAGAAGTAGCAGAAAGTGACCCTGATGTTTTAAGGGTGCTTAAAAATGACTTTAATATATCAGCATCTGAGGTTAAGTTTATAAAGTAAGGAGAAGGGTATGAAAATTAAAGAATATCTAAAAAAGCTTTATGAAGATCCTAAGAAATTTTTTACTAATGTTGCCTTCTTTTTAGTGCTTGGTGTTTTATTTATGTTAGTAGGTAAAACGGGAGCAGGGCTATTAAATATAAATAGTGATAAAAAGAGTATAGATAAGCCTGCTAAGGAAATAGTTGAGGATAGTGAGGTTGAGGTTACATCAAGTGAAAGTCAGCAAACAACTGGAGTTAAGGATTACGAGGAAAAACTAAAGAAGGATGTTGAAAATACATTAAATCAAATTGCAGGAGTGGGTAAGGTTACAGTTGCTATTTATTTTGAGGGAAGTAGTGAAAGTATTCCTGCTGTAAATAGTAATGATAGTAACAAAAAAACTGAGGAAAAGGATAAGGAAGGCGGAGTTCGTACCATTACAGAAAATAATAAGTCAAGCACTGTTGTTACAACAGGAGAATCATCTAAGAGTAAAGCCTTAATAGTTAAGGAAGTAAGGCCAACTATAGGTGGGGTTATGATTGTTGCAGAGGGTGCTACAAATTCCTCAGTTAAGGAGGATGTTATAGGTGCAGTTAAAACACTTTTAAATTTACCAGCAAATAAAGTTTTTGTTGCTCCTATGAAAAAAAGTTAAGAATATATCATCTTAACTTTACATATAATTTATTAAACATAATGGAAGGTGGGGTTATTAATGCCAAATTTTAAAAAACAAACAGTAATAATTGCAGTGTTAATAGGACTTATAGGATGTGCGAGTTTCTTTGCTAAAGAGTTTAACGATTCTTTTAAAGATACAGATATGGTCCTTAAGCCTGAAACAGAGATCACTGAAACTTTAGGTATGAAAAAGGAAACAACTAAGAACTTTTTTGCAGAGGGAAGAATGGCTAGAGAAAATCAAAGAACAACAATGAAGCAAGAACTTGAAAGCATAATCAACAATAAAAATGCAACTAAGGAGTCAAAGGAAAAGGCTACAAGAAAACTTATGAGCATAATTGAAAAGGGTGAAAAAGAAACTAAAATCGAAACTATGGTTAAGGAAAAAGGCTTTGAAGAAGCTCTTTGCATAATTGATGATAATGGTGTTGAGATTTGCGTTAAGAGCCAAGATAAGTTAAATGGAGAAAGAGTTAACCAAATTAAAGATATTGCTGTAAGGGCTAGTGGAGTAGCTCCAACAGGGATTATTGTTAAGCAAAACCAATAATACATATAATACGCCTACTAGTTAGGCGTATTTTTTATAAGGATTATGTGCAAAATACTATATAAAGCATATTAAACTTTGTAAATTAAAGTTTTTTCTGATATAATAACCTTAAAATATCCGATTCCTATTTGGGAGGTGTATATAATGGAAGAAAACATAAACGTAACTGAAGAAATTGGGTCAGTTAGAATCGCTTCAGATGTTATAACAGTAATAGCTTCAATGGCTGCTTCAGAAGTTAAGGGAGTAGCATCACTAGGTGGTAAAGACTTTACAGAGAAACTTGGAGTTAAGAGCTCTACTAAGGGAGTAAAGGTTCAAGTTGGCGAAGATGATGCTACTATTGATATACATTTAGTAATTGAGTATGGCGAAAAGATACTTGATGTAGCGTCAAAGGTACAAAGTAACGTAAAGAAATCAGTTGAGACTATGTCAGGTCTTTCAGTAGCATGTGTTAACGTACATGTACAAGGCATTACTATGCCAAAGGAAGACAAAGATAAATAATTAATTCATAATTAACCCTCTGTTTGCAGAGGGTTAATTTGAGTAAAAATACGTTTAGACCTATTCTATAACATGCACAGTAGGGTAATACCAGAATAATGGAGGAAGACACATGAGTAGAAGAAAAGCTAGAGAGGTAGCAATGCATCTTGTTTATCAGCTTTCTTTAAAGGATGCAGTAGCACAAGAGATTTTAGATAATTATAATGAAGCAAAAAGCATAGTCTTTGAAGGTGACGATGAGACAGAGTTTGATACATTAGAGCTATCAAATAGCGAAATGGATTATATCGGAACTACTGTTATGGGAATTGAAACTAATCTTGATAACATAGATTCTTATATAGAGAAGTATTCAAGAGGATGGAAGGTTTCTAGAATCGGTAAGGTAGAGCTTGCTATTATGAGAATTGCAATATATGAAATGACAAGCGAAAATGATATACCTAATGCTTCAGCTATTAATGAAGCCTTAGAATTATCTAAGATCTACTGTGAAGATAAATCAAAATCATTTGTAAACGGAATACTTGGAAGTATACAGAAGGAGTTTGATAAGTAGTGAAAAAAGTGCTTGGTATTGATACAAGTAACTACACAACTTCAATAGCTATATATTCTGAAAAAGGAATTATAATTGATAATAGGAAAATGCTTTCTGTTGAAAGTGGAAAAAGGGGTCTGAGACAATCAGATGCCCTTTTTGAGCATATAAAGAACTTACCTCTACTTCTAGAGTCTATTAAGGGACATAATGTTAATGGAGTAGCAGTAAGCACAAAGCCAAGACCTGTTAAGGGTTCATATATGCCTGTGTTTTTAGGTGGGCATTCAGTAGCATCAAGTATAGCATCTGCACTTAATGTTCCACTTATAGAAACAACTCATCAGGAGGGGCATATAGAAGCGGGACTTAATTCAATTAATAAGTCATTTAAGGAATTTATAGCAATACATATATCAGGTGGAACCACAGAGGTTTTACATGTTTTAGATGAAGGTAGTGGATATAGTATAGACTTAATAGGGGAAAGTCTTGATATTAGTGTAGGACAATTTGTAGATAGAGTAGGGGTTAAAATGGGATATAGTTTCCCAGCAGGAAGTGAAGTAGATAAGCTAGCCTTAAAGAAGATAGGGAATTTAATTATTCCATCTAAGGTAAATGGACTTAATATGAATTTTTCTGGTCAAGAAACAATGGCTATTAGATTTTTTGATAATAAGTATAGTAATGAGGAAATAGCATACGCTGTTATGAAATGTATCTCAAAAACTTTACATAAGATATGTGAAATTCTTATCAAAACGTACGAATTGCCAATAATATTTATAGGTGGAGTAAGTTCAAGTGAGTTTTTGAAGGCCCATTTTAAAAGAAATAACTTATGTAACATTCATTTTGCAAAAAGTAAATATGGTGCAGATAATGCAGTTGGTGTTGCTAAAATAGCTTATAAAAGGTTGTTTGAAGAGGGTTGTTAATAAAAAATCTTTTAATTTTTTATATTTTCACACTAGACATTTTTGCAACAAAATGATAAACTAATTTCAATTATAAGTAATGTATTCTTTTTAATTAAATGTGTTACACAATTGGTTTAGTTTGATAAAATATTAGTATTATTTAATTGTTTATTTATAGGTTTATGAGGTGATCAAATGAGTGGAATAGTAATTAACGCTAAGGAAATAGCTGCAAATATAAGAGAAGAACTTAAGGAAAGAGTTAAGGAGCATATTAATATTAAGGGAAGAGCTCCTGGAATTGCTGCAATATTAGTAGGAAGTGACCCTTCATCAATATCATATGTTAAGGGTCAACAGAAAGTGTCCCATGAGGTTGGGGTAGAATATACAATGTTTGAACTACCAGAGGAGAGCACTGAGGATGAGGTAATCTCATTAATAGAGAACCTTAACGAAAGAGAAGATATTAACGGAATTATTGTACAAGTTCCACTTCCAAAGCACATATCTCCAGACAACGTAGCAAGATCTATTTCTCCAAATAAGGATATTGACTGTTTTAATCTTGATAATACAGGAAAGCTTTTTAGGGGAGAAAAATGTCTAAAGCCATGTACTCCAAAGGGTATAGTTAGACTTATTAAAGAATGTGGCATGGATCTTGTTGGGACAAGGGTATGTGTAGTAGGTAGAAGTAATGTAGTTGGTAAGCCAGTTGCCCTGTTACTACTAAATGAAGGTGCGACGGTTAACATCTGTCATTCTAAAACAAAGGACTTAAAGTCAGAAACTCTAAATTGTGATATAATAGTAAGTGCAGCAGGTAAAGCTAACCTTATTACTGCTGATATGGTAAAAGAGGGCACTGTAGTTATAGACGCTGGAGTTAACATGGTTGATGGAAAACTAAAAGGTGATGTTGACTTTGAAGGCGTGCTTGAAAAAGCATCACATATTACACCAGTACCAGGTGGAGTTGGAGCTATGACAACTACAATGCTTGTAGAAAATGTTTTGGAGGCTTCATTAGAATATGAACAATAAATACTTTAGTGTTTATGAGGTTAACTCATACATTAGGGAACTTTTTGAATATGATTTAGAACTTAACAATATATATATAAGTGGAGAACTCTCTAACTTTACCCACCATTCGTCTGGGCATATGTACTTTACCCTTAAGGACGATAAGGCAAAACTTAGCTGTGTTATGTTTAAAACAGACGCAACTTCATTAAAGTTTAAGCCACAAAATGGACAAAAGGTTCTAGTTAGAGGTAGAGTTTCCGTGTACGAAAGAGACGGAAAGTATCAGTTGTATTGTAAGAGCATGAATGTAGATGGTATTGGGGATCTATATGAAGCTTATCAGCAGCTTAAGAAAAAACTAGAAACAGAAGGTTTATTTGATGTGGCAAGGAAGCAATCCTTGCCACTTTTTCCACAAAAAATAGGTGTTGTAACCTCTCCAACAGGTGCAGTTATTAGGGATATTATTAATGTTTCTACTAAAAGGTATAAGGGAGTTAATATTCTACTATACCCTGCAACGGTACAGGGAGAAGGTGCACATAAAACTATAATAGAAGGAATAAATTATTTTAATAGTAGAGGCGATGTTGATGTTATTATTATTGGACGAGGGGGAGGGTCTATTGAGGAGCTTTGGTGCTTCAATGAAGAAGAACTTGCTAGATGTATATATTCAAGCAAAACACCTATAGTTTCAGCAGTAGGACATGAAACAGACTATACGATTGCAGACTTTGTAGCAGATTTTAGAGCTTCAACTCCATCACATGCTGCAGAGGTTACAGTACCTTCTTATGATGAAATTAGTTATAAGATTAATGCGATTGTTTCAAGAATACACACTATTACAAAAAACTCTATTAAGCAAAAGAGAAATAACAACCTTTCATACGAAAAAACAATTAATATGTTATCACCTGAAAGAAAGCTTAAGGAAAATATGCAATATGTAGATACAATTTATAACAAGATATTTAATAGCTTTTATGATAATATAAAATCATCAAGAAATGATATAAATTTATACCAAAAGGACATATCAATTAATATCGAGAAATTAATTAATGCTAAGAAGCAAAAGTATATAGAATTAATTTCAAAAATTGATGTTTTAAGCCCACTTAATACTCTTCAAAGAGGATATTCATTTGTAACCTTAAATGATAAGGTTGTAAACACGGTACAGGATGTTGAAAAAGGTGATAGTATTAAGATTAACATGATTGATGGTATGGTAAATTGTAAAGTAGAAAAGATAATGGAGGGAACAAAATGGCAACTAGAAAAAAAGAAAAAAACTTCGAAGAAGCAATAGAGAGACTTGAAGAAATAGTTTCAAAAATGGAAAGTGAAGATCTTTCCCTTGAAGAATCTATAAAAGTTTTTAAAGAAGGAATGGACCTTGTATCACTTTGTAATGCCAGACTTGATGATGCTGAAACAAAGATAAACGTTATTATGAGGGAGAAAAGTGGAGAACTTAAGGAAGAAAAATTCCTACCTCAGGAGGAGATATAATGACATTCCAAAAAGACGTAGTAGAGTATAAGGAATTAATAGATAGCCATTTAAGTTCTATTTTAAAATATGATGATTCACATAAGACTATAATTGATTCTATGAATTACAGTCTATTAGCCGGTGGAAAAAGGGTTAGACCAACTCTTACACTTGCAATAACAAAGGCACTAGGTGGTGACGTTTTATCTGCACTACCTTTTGCTATTTCTATAGAATGTATTCATACCTATTCTTTAATTCATGATGACTTACCAGCAATGGATAATGATGATTTAAGACGTGGTATGCCTACTAATCACATTAAGTTTGGTGAGGCTAATGCAATACTTGCAGGAGATGGACTTTTAAATCTTGCCTATGAGATTATATTTAATAAAATTAAAGATCTGAATAATATTAAGTACATTGAAATTGGTAATGTAATATCAAGGGCAGCGGGTACAAGAGGCATGATACTAGGTCAAGTAATTGACATGGAATCTGAGAATCAGAAGATACCACTTGATACACTTATTAAGATGCATGCGAATAAAACAGGTGCATTAATAGAAGCTTCATGTGTAGTAGGTGCTTTAATATCTAATAGAGAAGATTTAGTATCTAAAATATCAGAGTATGGAAAGAATATTGGACTTGTATTCCAAATTGTTGATGATGTTTTAGATTATACAAGCGATTCAAAGTCCCTTGGAAAACGCGCTTTAAGCGATAAAGAGAATAATAAATCTACCTTTGTAACATTACTAGGGATAGAGGAATCTTTAAGTCTTGCAAATGATCTTACTAATGAGGCTCTTGTTATATCTAAAGAAATAGACAAATCAGGATTTTTAACATATTATACAGAGTACCTACTTAATAGGAAGTCATAATTTAGAATAAAATGTTGTTAGATTAAAGTTTATATGATAAATTAGAAATTACTTAGATGGTGCAGTATTCTAGTCAACTATATCCTCTTTGAAGGCGGGGCTAAAAATTCGTCAAAGGGCACATCGATGAAGCTTCTTGTGCTGGCTCGCTACGCCCAGTTGTGGGTTGGTGCTGGGAGAGAGAATTGTGGGGCGACCGCAATGGCATGCGCAATCGACCCTACTTTTCGTGGAGACCTATCCTCGTGGGTAACAAGATTATCTACGGCATAGGATTAAACCTGCGTAGTGGTTGGAAACAGCTACTTGCAGTGTAGCCTGCCTTGAGTGAGGTTGGCGGAGGATGGATCAGATTTATATTCTCAGGGCCCGAGGATATAAGTAATTGCTATAGGAAACCAATTTTGCAAAAGAGGCTAGGAGAGGATTATGTTGTTGAGGAAAACTCCTAGACTGTTCGTAATGAGATATTTTGGGGATTGCAGTGTGGACTAAGTGGTAATTCAGCCCTATATTTGGTAACAATATAGATTTTCAGTGAAAGGGAAACCACCATTATGGCGACAGATGGACATGAGAATGGGAAAGCCTGCTGGACCTAAGCCGCAAACTTAACTCAATATATTACCATCTAAGTTTATTAATTAAAGGTGATAAAATGGGAGAGAATAAAACTAAAAGGAAAGTAAAGTTTCATAGTAAAATTCCTCAAAAGGGGGCAAATGCAAAGTGGATAATATCAATTTTTATTCTTGCATTTATAATTTCATCTACAATAAGCTATGTTTCTGATATTTTCCTACACAGAGTAGATATTTTAATTGCATTTTTAATACTTATTTCTATAATTTTTATAGGAATAATTTTTGATATTGTTGGTATGGCGGTAGCAGCAGCAGATGAGACCCCGTTTCATTCCATGGCGTCAAGGAAGGTAAAGGGTGCTAAGGCGGCTGTTTTTTTAATTCGTAATGCAGACAAAGTATCAACATTTTGTAATGATGTTATAGGGGATATTTGTGGAATCATTAGTGGTACAACAGGTGCGGTTATAGTAGTGAAGATTCTTTCAACAACTACTACAGCAAGTGGTGGTGTTATAACACTTTTTATTAGTGGAATAGTAGCCTCATTAACTGTTGGCGGAAAAGCAATTGGTAAAATTTTTGCTATATCTAAAAGTAATAACATTGTATATAACGTAGCATGGATTTTGGAATCATTCATGATGAAAAAATAAATTTAATATAGGTGAAGAGTATGTCATTACTAGATAATATAAAATACCCTAAGGATATAAAAAACTTAACTACAGATGAATTATATAGATTAGCAGATGAGATTAGAAATTTTCTTATTTGTTCTGTATCTAAAACAGGTGGTCATTTAGCTCCTAATTTAGGAGTTGTAGAACTTACAATTGCACTTCATAAGGTGTTTAATATGCCTGAGGATAAAATTGTTTGGGACGTTGGTCATCAATCCTATGTACACAAGATTTTAACCGGTAGAAAAGAGAGATTTGATACACTTAGAAAGTATAATGGGCTAAGTGGATTCCCAAGACCTAATGAAAGTGAATACGATTCATTTTCAACAGGGCATAGTAGCACATCAATATCAGCAGCTTTTGGAATGGCTAAGGCACGTGATATTATGTGTAGGAATAATAGTGTGGTTGCAGTAATAGGTGATGGTGCCCTAACAGGTGGAGTGGCACTTGAGGCATTAAACCATGCAGGAAACACAAATACAAATATGATAGTTGTTTTAAACGACAATGAAATGTCAATAGCACCTAATGTTGGTAGCTTATCTAGTTATTTAGCTAGAATAAGAACCCAGCCTACATATATGAATCTTAGAGATGATATAGAGTATATGGTTAAGAAAATTCCTGCTGTTGGTAATAATTTATATAAAGCAGCAGAGAGGGTTAAGGAAAGTGTTAAATCACTTTTAGTTAAGGGAATGTTATTTGAAGAACTTGGATTTACTTATTTAGGACCAATAGATGGTCATAACATTAAGGAAATATCAAATGTTCTAACTAGGGCTAAGAAAATAAGAGGACCGGTACTTGTACACGTTATTACCAAAAAAGGTAAGGGATATTATTATGCTGAGAATAAGCCTGATAAATTCCATGGTATAGGTCCCTTTAGTATAGAGACAGGAGAGGCTTCAAAGGGTAAGGCTAATTATTCATCTGTATTTGGAGATGCAATAGTTAATGCTGCAAGTGAAAACGAAAACATAGTTGCAATTACTGCTGCTATGCCAGATGGAACTGGATTAAGTGACTTTGCATCAAAATATAGTGATAGATTTTTTGACGTAGGTATTGCAGAACAACATGCTGTAACATTTGCAGCGGGACTTGCAAGTCAGGGTCTTAAGCCTGTTTTTGCTGTTTATTCTACATTCCTTCAAAGGGCATACGATCAGGTTTTACATGATGTGTGCATACAAAATTTACCTGTTATGTTCTGTATAGATAGGGCAGGTATAGTTGGAGAAGATGGAGAAACCCATCAAGGAGTATTCGATATATCATATCTTAGGGATATACCAAACCTTGTGATTATGGCGCCTAAGAGTATTAGTGAATTTAAATCTATGCTTAAGTTTGGATTTAAGTATAATGATTCACCAATTGCTATTAGATACCCAAGAGGTGGAGATATATTTGAGGGATTTAAAGAAGATAATTTAATTGAGGTTGGTAAGTGGGAAAAAATACTAGAAGGTAGTGAAGTGGCTATAGTTGCAACAGGTAAAATGGTTCAACATGGATACTTAGCTGCTAAGAAACTAGAGGAATATGGCATAAAACCCACACTTATCAATGGTAAATTTATTAAACCTTTAGACGAAAATATGATAGAATATATATACAAAAGTCATAACATAGTATTCACCATCGAAGACAATGTAATAAGTGGCGGATTTGGTGAGGCTATAGTTAAGTGTGTATCTGATAAGGATATATACAAGAAAACTATTACTTTAGGATATCCTGATGAATTTATTCATCATGGAAGTGTTAATGAGCTGTATGAGGATTACGGTTTAAATACTGAGGGTATAGTAAGTACAATATTACAAAGCATTGAAGGAGAACATCATGGCAGAAGCTAAAGAAAGAATTGATGTATTACTAGTTGAAAAGGGATTTTTTGACTCAAGGGAAAAGGCTAGAAAAAACATAATGGCAGGACTTGTTTTTGTTAACAATAACAGAGTAGATAAGGTTGGAGAGAAGATTAAGGTAGACTCAGACATAGAGGTTAAAGGTGTTGCAATACCATATGTTAGTAGAGGTGGACTTAAGCTTGCTAAGGCTATGAAGTCATTTGGAATTTCTCTTGAGGGAAGAGTTTGTATGGATGTTGGAGCATCAACAGGTGGATTTACAGATTGTATGCTTCAAAACCACGCAGTTAAGGTATATGCAGTTGATGTTGGTTATGGACAAATGGCTTGGGTTTTAAGAACAGATGAGAGAGTTGTTTGTATGGAAAGAACCAATATTAGATATGTAACACCTGAGAATTTAGATGAACAATTAGATTTTGCATCTATTGATGTTTCATTTATTTCCCTAAAGCTTGTATTACCAGTTCTTAAGACTCTTTTAACTGACAAGGGTGAAATTGTTGCTCTAATAAAGCCACAATTTGAAGCTGGAAGAGAAAAGGTTGGCAAAAAAGGTGTTGTTAGAGATCCTAAGGTTCATGAGGAGGTTATTCTTATGATTATGAACTTTGCAAAGTCTATAGGTTATAAGATTAGGGGACTTGACTTCTCACCTGTAAAGGGACCTGAGGGTAATAGAGAGTATTTATTATATCTTTCAAAGGATGTAGATTTACAAGAGGATAAAGAAGTTATAGACCATGAAGAATTAACTAAGAATGTTGTTAAGTCTTCACATGAGAGTTTATAGATAATATTAAGTGCGGCGGTGAAAAAATGGCGAGATTTGGAATAATAGCTAATCTGACTAAGGATAAGGGACTTGAGTTTACATCTTCAATAATTAAATGGCTTGAAGATAAGGATTGTAAGGTTTGTTTATCAGAAATATCAGCTTCGAAGCTTTCAAGAAGTGATATTGGATATTCACATGATGAGATGTATTCAATCTGTGATTATCTAATTGTTTTAGGTGGAGATGGAACTTTACTTGGAGTTGCTAGAGGAGCATTTTTATCAGGTATACCTTTACTTGGAATTAATATGGGGAATCTGGGATTTATAACCGAAGTTGAGAAGGAAGATGCTTTTTTTGCGCTTCAAAGAATTATTGATGGTGAATATTCAATTCAAGAAAGAATTCTTCTTCAAGCAAATGTTATAAGAGACGGTGAAATTGGAGATAATCTATACTGTTTAAATGATGTTAACATAGCTAAGGGTACATTAAGTAGAATGATTACCCTAAACACTTATTCAGATGGTGAATTTGTTGATGATTATCATGCAGATGGACTTATTATTTCAACTCCAACAGGGTCAACTGCTTATTCACTTTCAGCAGGAGGTCCTATAATCAGTCCTGAGGTAGGGGTTATGTTAATGACTCCTATATGTCCACATACTTTATATTCAAGGAGTATTGTTATTGCTGATTCTAAAGAGATTACTGTGGAGATTGAAAGGGACGCTGATGAGATATTTTTAACTTGTGATGGTCAGCAAGGCCAAAAGCTTAGTAAGCTAGATAAGGTTATTGTTAAGAAGGCACCAGCAAATGTTAAATTTATTAAATTAGGTAATAGAGGATTCTATGATGTTTTAAGAAATAAATTTAGACAAAGAAATTTTTAAGTAGCGAAAGGAGTATCTAAATGAAAATCGCAAGGCATGCCAAAATTTTAGAACTCATAACACAAAATGATATTGAAACACAAGAGGAGCTTGTTGATGCATTAAGATGTCAGGGTATGGATGTTACTCAGGCAACAGTATCAAGAGACGTTAAAGAACTTAAACTAATTAAGGTGTTAAGTGCACAGGGAAGATACAAATACGCATCAATTACCCAAAGTGAAAATGTACTATCAGAGAAACTAGTTAATATTTTTACACAAACAGTTATTAATGTTGACTATGTTGGTAACGCTATACTACTAAAGACTCTATCAGGGTCAGGTTCAGCAGCTGCAGAGGCTATAGATACGCTATCCTTTGATGGTATAGTAGGAACGATTGCTGGAGATAATACTATATTAGTACTTGCAAGAACCGAAGAAAAGGCACAGGAACTAGTTGGTAAATTCAAAAAATTACTTAACTAATAGGAGAAGGTTA
Source organism: Clostridium sp. (assembly GCF_036639235.1). Lineage (GTDB taxonomy): Bacteria > Bacillota > Clostridia > Clostridiales > Caloramatoraceae > Clostridium_AB. The sequence continues at coordinate 20,557 of NZ_JAVWJB010000008.1, read as the reverse complement.
TAATGCTTATTGAACTTCACATTAAAAATTTTGCACTTATAGATGAGGCATGTATTAGTTTCCATAGGGGACTTAATATGTTTACAGGAGAAACGGGTGCAGGTAAATCAATTCTTATTGACTCTATTAACTTTATACTTGGTGACAAGCAAAACAAAGACATAATAAGAGTAGGTGAAGAGTCTGCCTTTGTTGAAGGCATTTTTAGTGTAAATAACAAAAATATCAATAATTTATTTGAAGAAAACGGTATTGATTGTGAAGACAATATTATTATATCAAGGGAAATAAATAAATCAGGAAAAAGTATTTCAAGAATAAATGGGAAGGCTGTTACTGTATCGCTACTTAAGTCTATTGGAAAACACTTAATAGATATACATGGTCAGCATGAACATCAGTCACTTCTAAATGAAGGGTCTAATATTCATATTCTTGATTTATTCTGTGGGGAGGACCTATATTCTATAAAACAAGAATATAAGGATCTTTATAAGAAATACATATCTATTAATGAGCGTATAGATAGCCTTTCAACTAATGAGAAGGAAAGACTTCGTATGATTGACCTATTATCTTTTCAGGATGAGGAAATCAGAGAGGCAGACCTAAGGCCTAATGAAGATGAAGAGTTAAAGAAGGAGAGGGATATCCTTGCAAACTCACAAAAAATTCATTCTTCACTAACTAATATTTATAGCAAACTTTATATGGCCCAAATAGGAGATTCAGCATTAGATGCACTTTCAAGTTCACTTAAGGGTATATCAGCTATTGAGGAATATGATACGAATTTAGCATCTATGAGGGAAGCAATTGAAGGGGTATATTATCAACTTGAATCAATATGTGAAGATATTAGAGGATATAAGATAGGTATTGACTATAATGAGGGTCGACTTAATGAAATAGAGGGAAGACTTGATACCATAAATAAGCTTAAGCGTAAATATGGCTCTACAATAGATGAAATTATTGATTTTCATAATGGAATACAAGCAGAGTTATCAAATGTTCTTCAAGGTGATGAGATTATAAAGGACCTTGAAAAGGAAAGAGATTCACTACTTAGGGATGTTGAAATATTAGCTGATAAAATAACATTTCTAAGAAAAAAGGGGGGTCAAATTCTTGAAACAATGATAACACAGGAATTTAAGTATCTTGGAATGGAAAAAGCTATATTTAAGGTTTCTATTACAAGTGAAGCAGATCTTCATTCAAATGGACGTAATAAGGTAAGTTTCCTAATGACAGCAAACCCAGGGCAACCATTAAAGCCACTTTCAAAGGTTGCTTCAGGTGGTGAAATGTCAAGAATAATGCTTGCCATTAAAACAGTTATAGCAGATATAGATGATATACCTACATTGATTTTTGATGAGGTAGATACTGGTATAAGTGGGCGTACAGCACAGGCAGTTGCAGAAAAAATGTCCAATATATCTAAATCTCACCAATTATTATGTGTAACTCATCTTCCACAAATTGCTGCTATGAGTGATTGTCATTTTAAAATCGAAAAAACAACTAGTAATAACTCTACACTTACATCAATTAAAACTCTTACAAAACTAGAAAGAATTGAAGAGCTTGCAAGAATGCTTGGTGGAATGACTATTACTGACTTAACTAGAAAAAATGCTCTTGAAGTTTTAGAAATGGCTCAAAGCTATAAAAAGGCTTCAGTTTAAAGGAATCTTCACCAAATATTATTTGGTGAAGATTTTTCGCATTTTAAAACAATAACAGATTATCTTTTTATTGCTATTATTGTTGTTTTTCTTATAGTATATGTGGACAACAAAAAGGTTAAGTTAAAAACATCGAAGGGTGTTGATTTAACAAATTGGCAATAAGGAGTGATTTACTTGAAACTTAAATTCCCCCAAATATTAATTTCATTATTAATAGTTATTGCCGTTACTTTTTCAGTTGGATTTGTTAAAGTAGCATCTTTACCTGAGTCATTAAGTATTACCAGTAGTAAGTTAGAACTTAATAGCCTAGATAACAATAACCTAAAATCTAATATAATTTATACTGTTGAAACATTTAATAATACCAATACTTTAAAAGAAGATTTAGATCTGAATGTTAAATTATTTGGAATTATACCTGTAAAAACAGTAACAGTTAATTTAAAGCCAGACATTAAATTAATTCCAGGAGGAAAACCAATAGGAATAAAATTATATACGGAGGGTATTATTGTTGTTGGTTTTTCGGATGTTGATACGAATGATGGCAATAAGGAAAGTCCTGGTATAGCATCTGGTATAGAGATAGGAGACGTTTTACTTGAGGCTAATGGAGAGAAACTTAACGAAATTAATACACTTTCAAGTGTAATACTAAAGTCAAAGGGTAATAAGATAAAGTTAAAGATAAAAAGAAGAGAGAAGACGGAAAATATAACTGTTTCACCTGTTTTATCCTCTGGAGAATATAAAGTAGGATTATGGGTTAGAAACACAACTTCAGGTGTTGGTACATTAACTTTCTATGACGAGAAATCAGGAGTTTTTGGTGCACTTGGACACCCTATAAATGATATTGATACTGGAAAGCTTCTAACAATTAGAGAAGGTAGTTCTTATGACGCTAAGATAATATCAGTAGAAAAAGGTGAAAAAGGTAATCCAGGAGAGCTTAGAGGCATATTTCATGAAAAAGATCAGGTAGGTAGTTTATCAAAAAATTCTTTTAGCGGAGTATACGGAAAATCAGAAAAAATGAAAAATCAGTGTAAAAATCTAAAACCAATATCAATTGGTAGACAAAATGAAGTTAAAGAAGGCCCAGCTAAAATTTTAACATGTGTAGATGGTGTTGAAACTAAAGAATATAGTATTAACATCGAAAAAGTTATAAATCAGACTAAGCCTAGTCCTAAAAGTATGGTTATTAAGGTAACAGATAAGGAACTCCTTGAAAAAACAGGAGGTATCGTTCAAGGTATGAGTGGAAGTCCTATTATACAAAATGGAAAGATAGTAGGAGCAGTAACACACGTATTTGTTAATAACCCTACAATGGGATATGGTATTTATATTGAGTGGATGCTTAAAGACGGAAATGTAGCATCTTAAATTAGAAGGCCAGCACTTTGTGAAGTTCACAAATGTGTTGGTTTTTCTACATTGTTTATTAAATCTTTTGGTGAAATAGTAAACTTTTATATACATTTTAAAATATTTCTACCAAATTTAACTTTTTAATAAAAAATTAGAAGGAGTTATTTTCTTATTGTCGAATTAGTATAACAAAGAGATAATGGAGCACATTAGGAGGATATATAATGGAGAATAGAAAGATTAAAATTTTAATCGCAGACGACAACAAAGAATTTTCAAGCATACTTAGCCAATACCTTAAGGAGCAAAATGACTTTGAAGTTGTTGCAATTGCAAATGACGGACTTGAGGCAGTTGAGCTAGTTGGAAATTACAAACCTGACGTTTTAGTTTTAGACATAATCATGCCACATCTTGACGGACTTGGAGTGCTTGAAAAGATAAACTCAATGACGGGAATTAATCTTCCTAAGGTAATAGTTCTTTCAGCAGTTGGACAAGACAAAATTACACAAAGGGCAATTAACCTTGGAGCGGAATATTATGTTGTAAAACCGTTTGATATGGATATTTTTAGTAAGAGAATTAGACAAATGTTCTCACAGGGTTCTATGGATGAAATCAGAAGACCATCACTATTAATGCCAGAGTCTACTCCATTTTCTAATGTAAACTCATTAGAGGCTGACATAACTAATATAATTCATGAAATAGGTGTACCAGCACATATTAAAGGATATTTATATTTAAGAGAAGCTATTCAAATGGTAGTTAAAGACATAGAGCTATTAAGCGCTGTAACTAAAGAACTTTATCCATCAATAGCAAAGAAGTATAATACTACTGCAAGTAGAGTAGAAAGAGCTATTAGACATGCAATAGAAGTTGCTTGGTCAAGAGGTCAAGTAGAAACTATAAACAGAATTTTTGGATATACTGTTCACAACGATAAGGGCAAGCCAACAAATTCTGAGTTTATTGCAATGGTTGCTGACAAGCTTAGATTACAATCAAAGCTTGGTTAAATAAATATAAAGCACAATTTATTACCCTTAATTTTGAACTTTTTCCTAAGAAAAAGTTCTTTTTTTCTACAATTTTTTATGACTTTTAACTTTAATTTCGCAAAAAACGTCATAAAAACCTATTAAATATATTATAACGTCATTATAATAATAAGTAAATGAAAGAATTTCGACAAAGTGAGAATATTCGTTCATTTAAAAACTAAAATAAAATTAGGGGAATACATATATAATATATAAAAGGAATTATGAGGTGATAGGTTTGTTAATTAGAGAAAAGACAATAAGCAGTGAGTATATATACAAAGGTAAAATATTAAATCTAAGACGTGACTTGGTAAGAATTAATGATGGTAAAACATCTTATAGAGAGGTTATAGAACATAACGGAGCTGTTGGTATATTATGTGTAGATGAGTGTGGTGAAGTAACAATGGTTAAGCAGTATAGAAAGGCAGTAGAGGATGCTGTACTTGAAATTCCTGCTGGGAAAATAGATGGACGTGAACAACCATATGCATGTGCAGTTCGTGAAATGGAGGAAGAAACAGGGCTAATTCCAAAGGAGCTTATTTTCCTTGGTGAGTTTTATTTAGCAGCAGGTTACTCAGGTGAGAAAATGTACTTATACCTATGTAAAAACTTTACTAGGGGTTTACAAAAGCTTGATGAAGGAGAGAACCTTGAGGTTTTAAAGTTTAAGTACGAAAAGTTAGTTTCAATGGTAGAAAATGAAGAGATAACAGATGCTAAAACAGCACTTGCAATTTTGCTAGCTAAAAAATATATTTAGTTTTCATAAAATCCCTCTTTCTCTCATATAAATTTAAAGACAACAAATGAGAAGGAAGGGGGAATTTTTTTGTGAGAACTCTTTTAGGTGAGCGTATAACAAAAAACATAAAAGAGAACATAGGAATTTACTTCATAATAATCTTATTTTTTTCTATTGGACTTGCTATAGGAGGTTTTACTATAAAATCCATATCTATAGAGGAGAAAAATGAACTACTAACCTATATGAATAGCTTTTTTAAGGTTTATTCTGGAGAAAGTGTTTCAGGTAGTAGTGTTTTCATGCAGTCTGCAAGAAATAACTTTTTATCAATTCTTATAATATGGGTTTTAAGCTTAACAATTATTGGTGTACCTGTTGCATTAATAGTTATAGGATTTAGAGGTTTTGTTCTAGGATTCTCAGTTGGCTTTTTTATAGAAAGTATGGGTATACGTGGACTTATGTTCTCATTAATTGGGATCATACCTCAAAACATAGTATACATACCATGTTTACTTATTGCAGTTGTAATTAGTTTATCCTACACTACATCGGTTATTAGGAGGAGAAAAGGAAAGGGATTTTCTAATAATCAAGGACTTAGTTTTATGTCTTATTCTTTAATAATAGGTGTAATATTTATAGTAACCTTAATTGGGAGCTTTATAGAAGGTTTTATTAGCCCACTTATTATTAAGGCGCTGTCATCATATTTCATTGTAGGTTAGGGGAGATACAAGTGGGGTGTAAAAATTTATTTACTTTCATAAAGGTATTTTGCGTACTTTTGTTTTTAGGATTAGTACTTCCATATGTAGTTAATTTATTGATCCTAAAACTAGGGTTTATAAACCATCAAATTCCTTCAGGGAATAGTGTTTTTGTACTACAAAATAATGTGGAAGTAACAGGTTTAAAAAATGTTATATTCAATTTAATACAAAAGTTTCTTGGATTTTCATAAAAATTGAAGGATATAGAAAACTTTTGTAGAATATTAGCGGTGTGAATAATTTAAAAGGGGACTTGTTAATGGAAAAGGTTTTAAAGGATTTTGTACAGGAGTTAAGGGAAGATAATAGACTTAGTGAGAATACCCTAGAGTCATATACAAGGGATATAAAGAAGTTTTTAATATACCTTGCAGAAAATAATTTAGACTTTAAAGTAGTAAAGAAGACAAATATAATTGCATATATTTTATATCTTCAAAAGGCAGGAAGGGCGACTTCTTCAATTTCAAGAAGTATAGCATCAATAAGAGCCTTTTATAAGATGCTTTTAAAGAATAATGTAGTTGCAAAAGATCCAACCTTAAATCTTGAGTCTCCAAAATCTGAAAAGAAGGTTCCTCAAGTGTTAAGCGTTGAGGAAATAGAAAAACTATTATCACTACCTAATATATCTGAGTCTAAGGGTGTTCGTGATAGGGCAATGCTTGAAATGCTTTATGCAACAGGAATAAGAGTTACAGAGCTTATTAATCTTAACATTCAAGATGTTAATCTTGAAATAGGATTTATTAGATGCAGCGGCACAAAGGAAAGAATTATTCCAATGGGTAAGGTTGCAATAGATATATTAAAAACATATATATCAGAATATAGACAAAAGTTTGTTTCAAGACAAGAAGAACAGGCATTATTTTTAAACTTTCATGGTGAGAGAATGACAAGACAAGGGTTTTGGAAGATTATTAAGCACTATGCTTCACTTGCAGATATAAACAAGGATATTACTCCACATACATTAAGACATTCATTTGCAGCCCATTTAATTGAAAATGGAGCAGATTTAAAGTCAGTACAGCAAATGCTAGGGCATTCAGACATATCAACAACGCAAGTTTACGCTGAGCTTATAAAAAATAGAATCAGCGATGTATATAAAAAGACTCATCCTAGAGCATAAACTTAAGGATGAACTATAAAACCTAAAACTTTTTGGTGTGAAAATAAAAATTTTCATGCCTTTTTTTTATTATTATATATTTATGATAATATTTATTGATTTTTAGTATAATACTAAGTAAGGAAATAAATAGGGAGTTGGATATATGAATAGAGTTATTATTATGGTTCTAGATAGTGTAGGTATAGGAAGCCTACCTGACGCTCATGTATATGGAGATGAAATGTGTAATACTGTTGGACATATTTCAAAATTACTTAATGGGCTAAGTATTCCTAATTTAGTATCATTAGGCTTTGGCAATATTGATGGCATTGAAGGAGTAAATAGTACTACTTCACCTAAAGGAAATTTTGGTAGACTTATGGAAAAGTCAAATGGTAAAGATACAACAACTGGCCATTTTGAAATTGCAGGGGTTATTGTTGAGGAAAATTTTCCTACTTATCCTAATGGATTCGATAAGGAGATTATTGAAGAGTTTGAATCCTTAACAGGAAGACGCGTAATAGGGAATATTGTAGCTTCTGGAACAGATATAATTAGAGATCTTGGTCAAAAACATGTTGAAACAGGTGATTTAATTGTATACACATCAGCTGACAGTGTATTTCAAATTGCAGCCCACGAGGATGTTGTACCACTTGAGGAGCTATATAAGATATGTAATATAGCTAGAGGGATTTTAAGAGGAAAACACAACGTTTCAAGGGTTATAGCAAGACCTTTTATAGGAGAAGAGGGTTCATTTAAAAGAACTCCAAATAGACGTGATTTTTCAGTTAAACCACCAAGGAAAACAATGCTTGATTATATAAGTGATGAGTCACTTGATGTAATTGGAATTGGGAAGATATCTGATATATACGCAGGATGTGGCATTACTAAGTCATATCATGCTAAGAGTAACAAAGAAAATGTTCAAAAAACAATTGAATTAATTAATGAAAAATCAACTGGGCTTATATTTAGTAACCTTGTTGATTTTGATATGCTTTATGGTCATAGAAATGACCCAGAAGGATATAAGGCAGCACTTGAAGAATTTGATGTTATGCTTAAAGATGTTCTAGATTCAATGAAAGTAGAAGATATACTTATATTAACAGCAGACCATGGATGTGACCCAACTACTAAGGGAACAGATCATACAAGGGAATACACGCCTTTATTAGTATATGGTAGTAGCATTAAGGGTGGAGTTAATATAGGAACTAGAGACTCATTTGCTGATATTGGGAAAACAGTACTTGATATATTAAATATTAATAATGATATTGATGGTAATAGCTTTAAGGATAAAATCATAAAATAGGAGGATGGATATGATAGATAAAATTAAATCATCATGTGATAAAATAAAATCTATAATTAAGGATGTACCTGATGTTATGGTAATACTAGGTTCAGGTCTTTCATCACTTGCTGATAACATAGAAAATAAAATAGAAATACCATATGGTGAGATAGAAGGATTTCCTATTTCTACTGTTGAGGGACATAAGGGACAATTTGTTTATGGAACACTATCAGGTAAAAAGGTTATTATGATGCAGGGTAGATTCCATTTCTACGAGGGATATAACATGAATGAAGTTACATTCCCGATTAGAGTTATGGCATATATGGGATGTAGGAGCCTTATAGTAACTAACGCAGCAGGTGGTGTCAATACTTCATTTAAGCCTGGGGATTTAATGATAATTAATGACCATATTAATTTTTCAGGAACTAATCCTTTAATTGGGAAGAATCTAGATGAATTTGGACCAAGATTCCCTGATATGAGTGAGGCATATAATAAGGAGTATATTTCAATTGCAAAGGAAGCTGCAAAGGATCTTTCAGTTAAGGTTGTAGATGGAGTATATGTAATTGTTACTGGACCAACCTATGAAACACCAGCAGAAATTAGAATGCTTAGAACACTTGGTGCTGATGCAACAGGAATGTCAACAGTACCTGAGGTTATTGTTGCTAACCATGCTGGTATGAAGATACTAGGCATATCATGTATTACTAATATGGCCTGTGGAATACTAGATCAGCCACTTTCACACGATGAGGTAATAGAAACATCAAACAGAGTAAATAAGGACTTTAAAGCTTTAATAGGTGAGATCATAAAGAGAATGTAAGATAAGGAGGCCTTTATGAGAATTTCTGATATTATCCTAAAAAAAAGAAATAACCAAAAGCTTACTAAGGAGGAAATAGAGTTTTTTGTAGATGGTTATACAGATGGCTCTATTCCAGATTATCAGGCATCAGCACTATTAATGGCTATATACTTTAATGGTATGGATAGTGAAGAAACACTTAATTTAACTATGGCAATGGCATCATCAGGTGATATGATTGACCTATCTAAAATTTATGGTGTTAAAGTTGATAAGCATTCAACAGGTGGGGTTGGAGATAAAATTTCAATCTGCCTTGCACCTATGGTTGCAGCATGTGGATGCAAAGTTGCTAAAATGTCTGGAAGGGGACTTTCACATACAGGTGGAACAATTGACAAGCTAGAGTCAATTGAGGGTATGAAGCTTAATATGAGTGAAGATGAGTTTATAGATAGTGTAAACAACATATCTATTGCAATTGCGGCTCAAACAGGACATATTGCACCTGCTGATAAGAAGATATATGCCCTAAGAGATGTTACAGCAACAGTTGATAATCTATCACTTATAGCATCAAGTGTTATGAGTAAAAAACTTGCATCAGGAGCTGATGGAATAGTACTTGATGTTAAAATGGGCTCAGGTGCATTTATGAAGACTTTAGATGATGCTAAGGATTTAGCACAGGCTATGGTTGATATAGGTAAAGGTGCAGGAAGACAAATGGTTGCCCTTATTACTAATATGGATGAACCATTAGGATATAATATTGGAAACTCACTTGAGGTAATTGAAGCTATAGATGTATTAAAGGGAACTGGACCTAGTGATGTTTATGATTTAACACTTGAAATAGGTGGATATATGCTTATGATGGCATCACTTTCAGATAACCTTGAGGAGGCTAAGAGTAAGCTTCAAAGCGCAATAGATTCTGGAAAGGCTCTAGATAAGCTTTGTGAAATGGTCTCAAATCAAGGTGGTAACAAGGATTATATACATGACACCTCCCTTTTTAAGACTTCATCTAAGAGCTTAAGCATTATAAGTAGAGAAACAGGATATATAAGTCATATAGATTCTCAGCTTATAGGAGAAGCAGCTCTTTGTCTTGGTGCAGGACGTGAACACAAGGACAGTATAATAGATTTATCAGCTGGAATTACCTTAAAGAAAAAGGTAGGAGATTATGTAGAGATAGGAGATGAGGTTGGAATTTTATATTATAATAATGATTCACAACTTGAGGATTCTATTAATAGATTTTATAGAGCATATTCCTATAGCATTAACAAGGTTAATAAGAGGGACTTAATACAGGAAATTGTTAAATAATAATTATATAAAGTTAATGCCTGCAATTTAATTGCAGGCATTTTTATTTTAGGCGTTTTTCTTAGTGTTATAAGAGTTAATAACACGTAAAAACTGTGAGCCGTATTTTTGAAGTTTTTTCTCTCCAACACCAGAAACATTAATAAAGCTTTTTTCGTCTATTGGCATTGTATTAACCATGTTTTTAAGGGTAGAGTCTGAAAATACAAAGTATGGTGGGATCTTATTCTCCCTTGCAATGACTAGTCTTTCAGCTTTAAGTAGTTCAAATAAATCATCATTAATATCTTGAGATTTCTTAACTACATACTGTTTAAGAAGTACATTAACCTCGCCTCTTAAAACCTTCATAGACATAGGATTAAGCTTTAAAAGGGGGAACTTCCCATCTGTTATATCTAAATATCCATGACTTATTAATGTGTTAACAAAATCTAATAAATCATCTTTTTTAGTGTTTTTCATAATTCCATAGGTAGATAAAGTATCAAAGGAGTTTTCAATTACCTTTTTATTAGTGGAGCCTCTTAAAACATCTACAACCATACCACTTCCAAAGCTCTTTTTCATTCTATAAACGCAGCTTAAAACCTTTTGGGCATCTAAGGTTTTATCAACTACCTCTCCCTCAGATGTACAGTTACTGCACTTTTCACAGTTAATAGAAGAGGCTTCATCACCAAAATACTCTAATATGTATTTTTTAAGGCAGTGATTAGTATAAACATAGTTAATCATTAATTGAAGTTTTTCCTCTTCAAGTGATCTTGAATAATCATTTTGACAGGAGACTTCAATAAGATATTTGTTTACTGATATATCCTTTGGGGAAAATAAAAGGATACATTCAGAGTCAATGCCATCACGGCCAGCTCTGCCTATTTCCTGATAATATGCCTCTATGCTTTTTGGCATATTATAGTGGATGACGAATCTAACATTAGACTTATCAATACCCATACCAAAAGCATTAGTAGCAACGATTATATTTGATTTGTCATAGACGAATTCTTCCTGCATAAGGCTTCTCTCACCTTCAAGTAGCCCTGCATGATATCTACCACAGTGTATTCCAATATTATTAAGGTATTCGTATATAGTATTTACTTCTCTTCTAGTAGATGCATATATAATACCTGAACTTCCTTTGTTTTCTATAAGGTAATCTTTTATATATTCAAGTTTATTTGATATTTTAAGGGATTTAATATGAAGATTTTCACGATTAAATCCTGATACATAAACATTAGGACTACTCATATTAAGTAGATTTATAATATCCTCTTTAACAAGTTTAGTTGCAGTTGCAGTAAATGCACTAATAATCGGTCTCCTGTTTAATGAATTTATAAAGGTAGTAATGTTTTTGTAGCTAGGTCTAAAGTCGTGTCCCCATTGGGATATACAGTGGGCTTCATCAATAGCTACCTGGGAAATCAAAGTATCTCTGCAGCTATCTAAAAAATCCCTAGAAAGTAATCTTTCAGGTGCAACATATAAAAGCTTAATCTTACCCTTTGAAAGTCTATTAAGGGTTTTGTCGACTTCAAAGGAGGATAAGCTACTATTTATATAGGCAGCATTAAATCCATTTTCAATAATAGAATCTACCTGATCCTTCATAAGTGAAATAAGTGGGGACACTACAATAGTGGTTCCCTCAAAACACATTGATGGTATTTGGTAACAAATAGATTTTCCTCCACCTGTTGGCATAATAGCTAGGGTATCATAACCTTCTAAAAGACTTTTTATAACAGGCTCTTGACTTTCCCTAAATGAAGAGTATCCAAAAAAGCCTTGAAGATACTCTAGTGCACTATTAAACAAGTAAATACACCTCACAATTTAATTTGATAATTAATCATAACATAAATACTAAAAATTTGCTTAATGATTAAATTTTAAAAAATAAAAATAAATTTTATAAAAAATACTATAAATTTTGAAATTTAGGGGAAAATAAAACAAGATTATAGATTTCTTAATTGAAAGGAGAATTTTTTATGAAAAGAATTTTAGCGTCATTATTAGTTGGTATTATGCTTGTGTTAGCAGTTATGCCAAGTGTTAATGCGAATACTTTACCAAGTGATAGTAAGAAGGTAGAGAATAAGGAGCAAAAGCCTGAAGGTGGAATGAAGCTTAACTGTAAGTCAGCAGTGCTTGTTGATCCTATGTCAGGTAAGGTTTTATATGAATATAATTCACATGAGAAGTTTGCACCTGCAAGTGTTACTAAGGTAATGACAATGCTTTTAACTATGGAGGGTGTAGATAATGGTACATTTAAGTTAAGCGACAAGGTAACAGTTAGTGAGAAGGCTCAGTCAATGGGTGGAAGTACTATGTTCCTTGAAGCTGGGGAAGTTAGAACAGTTGAGGATTTACTTAAGGGTATTGCTGTAGAGTCTGCTAATGATGCAGCTGTATGTCTTGCAGAGTTTATTGGAGGTAGTGAAGATGAATTTGCTACATTAATGAACAAGAAAGCACAGATGCTTGGAATGAAGAACAGTAATTTTGTTAATTCATATGGTTTTTATGACGAAAACCACTATACAACAGCATATGATATTGCTTTAATGAGTAGAGAACTTTTAAAACATCCTAAGATATTAGATTATACTAAAATTTGGATGGAAACTATTAGTGAGGGACGTAAAGAACCATTTACTCTTACTAATAGAAACAAAATGATTAAACACTATAGTGGGTGTGATGGACTTAAAACAGGCTACATAAAGGAAGCAATGTTCTGTATATCATCTACAGCTAAAAGAGGAGATGTTAGAATGCTTTCAGTAGTAATGGGAGCACCTAGCTGGAAAGAGCGTAATGCACAGGCAGGGGCGTTACTTGATTATGGATTCTCAAAGGTAGCATCACAGAAGGTTCTTAAAAAGGGAGATGTTGTTAAAGAAGTTAAGATAGAAGGTGGTAAGCCTGCAATTGTAAAGGCTATAGCATCAGAAGATCTAGTTGCTTTAACTGAAAAAGGTAAGAAGATTAATATTACTACTAAGATAGAACTTAACAAAGACATGAAGCTTCCACTTAAAAAGGGAGATAAGATTGGTAAGGTTGTAGCAGTTGATGGTAGTGAGGTTTATGGTAGCGTAGACCTAATTATTGATCAAAATGTTGAAAAAGCTGGATATTTAGATATGCTTAAGGGATCATTTAAATCATGGCTTAACCTTAAATAAAATATAGAGAGTTTTTAGGCCACTACTAAAATTTGTAGTGGCCTATTTTTGTGTATTAATAGGGTTATCATGATTATTGCTTTAACTTGTCAATATACATATTGTTATCAGCAATACTTAATAAATTACTTATAAACTTTGGGTCGTTTATAAAATTATCAGTTGAAGAAATACCGAAATTAGCCTCTGCATAGGAATTAGTTTCTTCATCATATATAAGGCAAGATTTCATTTGATTTTTTATACTGTTAACTATAAAATGGGGGTCAATAATTAATTGTCTATTAAGAATAATTAAAAATTCATCTCCACCAAGCCTTATAGCAAAGTCACAGGGCTCTAAATTATCATTAATAATCTTAGCTGTTTTACTTAAAACCATATCACCTTTTATGTGGCCAAAATTATCATTAATACTTTTAAAGTTTTTAAGGTCTATAACTATAAAAGTTATATGGTTTTCAAAATCAATATAATTACAAAATACCCTTTCGTCAAAGTACTTTCTATTATATATCTTTGTTAATGAGTCAATATAGACCCTATTTTCAGAGGCAATAATTTTATCTATAGTTTTATCTATTCCATAGGTACCAAATGATATTTCATTAGTAACATTACTAACAACTTCTATACAGCATTTAATATTATTACCATCATGTGTTAATAGGGAGATTGGTTTAGTAACTATATAGAAAATATCATTGTTTACAAACTCATATTTGGAAATACGTTTGTTTAGAATTGTTGATTGATAACTAATACAGTTTGAACAGCTTTTGTGTTTATCCCACACCTTATAGCATTCATGGGGCTTTATGCTTAGGGAAAAGGAATCAATAATGCTAATCACACTATTATTTAAGGGATCAACTATCCTAACATCATCAAAAACATAGGATAGGGCAGATAAGATCTCTTTTGCATTTGATTGTTTAAGCACCTATACATACTCCTTTACTATACTTTATAATAATCTCAAAATTAGACTATTTTGATAAAAAAGTCTAATAAATCAAATATAACATATAATAGATTTTGTTGTATATACTATGGCTGAACATTAATTTAGTATTATAAAAATTATATAATTGTTACTAGTAGATATGATATAATAATAAAGATTACTTTAAATAAAGGAGGATATTATGGATTATATTGCAGAGATTATGATTACAGGTATTGTTGTAATTATAGCGTTAACTTTTCATGAGTATGCCCATGGGCTTGCATCATATGCACAGGGTGATAATACTGCAAAATATGAAGGGAGATTAACACTTAATCCATTTGCACACATAGATTTAGCAGGATTATTAATGCTGTTAATAGTAAAGTTTGGTTGGGCAAAGCCTGTACCTATTAATTCCTATTATTATAAAAATCCTAGGAGAGGAATTATAATAACATCTATTGCAGGACCATTTGCAAACATATTACTTGCATTTCTTTCTTACCTTACATATTATCTTATTAGCGCTAATGGGATTATGCTAAGTGAAGGCATGGATATGTTCTTTGTTTATATGGTAGTGCTTAATATTAACTTTGCTATATTTAACCTATTACCTATTCCCCCTCTAGACGGGTCTAAGATTTTTGCTGAGATTTTTGGAGGAAAGGTCCGTGAAGCTATCTACAAAATAGATAATAGAGGTATATTAATATTATTTGTGATTTTATTATTCCCACCTACTAAGCAGCTGCTTTCCAGTGCTACTATGGCAATTATGCAGGGTATGGAATATATAATTTTCTTATTTGTATAGGTGATTTATGGCTATAAATGTTAAAATAGATGCATTTGAAGGGCCACTTGACCTTTTACTGCATCTTATAAAAAAAACAGAGGTTGATATATACGATATTCCAATTGCAGATATTACAGATCAGTACCTTGAATACCTTAAAAAAATGGAAGAAATGGACCTTGATATAACAAGTGAGTTTCTAGTTATGGCAGCAACACTTGTTGAGATTAAGTCTAAAATGTTACTTCCAAAGAAAAAGGTTGAAGAGGAAGCTATGGAAGATCCTAGACTTGAACTTGTAGAGAAGCTACTTGAATATAAGAAGTATAAGGAATTTGCTGAAAGCTTAAAGGTTATAGAAGAAGAAACGGTTATATTTTTTAAGGAGCCTGAGGTTATTGATGATATTGAAGATAAGGAAGTTTTCTTTAAAAATATTACTGTAGAAAATCTTATGGTAGCTTTTAAAAATATAATGGACAACTATGAAAATAGACATAAAAGTGAAAAAAGGGTATATGAAAATATATCTAAGGATTCATTTACTATTGAGGATAAAATGGGATACTTAAGGGAGTTACTTATTATTAATGAAAAGCTAAAGTTTAGCTCAGTATTTAGTGAGGCAACTTCTAAAATAGAGATAATAGTAACTTTTATTGCAATGCTTGAACTTATAAAGGTTCGAGAAATTTTTGTATACCAAAACAGAAATTTTGAAACAATATATATAGAAAGGCAGGTCTAAGATATGGAGAATTTTTTAGACAAGCTTGGAGAATTTGAAAGTGAACAAAATAGTAATAAGGGTATAATAGAGGCCTTGTTATTTACATCAGGTGAACCTCTTTCATATAAGGCTCTTTCAGATGTTCTGGAAATTGATGTAAGGCATATAAAAAAGCTTATTCAAAGTATGAAAAAAGATTATGAAGGTGCATCAAGGGGACTTACAATTAAGGAGTTTAATGATAAGGTTCAGTTATCAACCAAGGTAGACTATGGAAGATATATAAAAAAGTTTGTTAAGTCAGACTCTAGGCAAAATCTATCACAGGCAGCACTTGAAACACTGTCACTTGTTGCATACAAGCAGCCAATAACTAAAAGTGAAATAGATGATATTCGTGGAGTTAGAAGTGATAGGGCGGTTGCTACTCTTTTAGAGAGAAGCCTTATAAAAGAGGCAGGAAGACTTGAGGCTACAGGAAGACCAATTTTATATACTACAACAGATGATTTTTTAAAGTATTTTGGATTTAAAAATATTAAGGAACTTCCTGAACTTGTTGAATTTAATATGGATTTAGTGGAAGAATAAAATACAATATGTATTTTATTCTTTTTTGTTTGGAGTGAATTAGATGGATGTGATTATGATTTGTTTGATTTTATTAATTTTATATTTGTTATTAGTTAAGATATCCCTAAATTTTAAGTATGAAAACCTATATATTACCCTAAGTATTAACATATTTCCATTTAAGATTACAATTATTAATAATAAGAAGCTCCCACTAAAAAAAGAAAGTAAGGAAAAGCCTAATTTTAACTCTAAATTTAATATATATCTTAGAAAGAATAGAAAATACATAATAACAAAATCACTTAAGAGAATTCATACTAAAATCCATAGTAAATTATTAGCTAAATTAAGTATTAACATAGAGTATGGATTTGAAAGAAAGGATATTACAGCACTTTTATATGGAGGTTTGCTAAGTATGTTACCTATTATTAAAATAGAACTTTTTAATTTTAAAAGGTTTAATTTTACATATAATGTTTATCCTGATTTTAGTAGAAGTTATTTTAATATGAAGGTTAATTATGTTTTAAATGGCAGAGGATTTCAGCTAATTTCAATCATATTTATTTTGCTTAAGGAAATATTAATAATAAGAAAAAATACTAAGGTCAAGGAGTGATAATATGTCTGAAAATACTCTACAAGGTCTAATGAAGACTACAATGGATAATCTAAAGGATATGATAGATGTTAACACTATTATAGGAGATCCTGTTGAAACTGTTGATGGAACAATAATTATTCCAGTATCTAAGGTTACATTTGGATTTGGTTCAG
Organism: Clostridium sp.; assembly: GCF_036639235.1. Lineage (GTDB taxonomy): Bacteria > Bacillota > Clostridia > Clostridiales > Caloramatoraceae > Clostridium_AB. The sequence continues at coordinate 3,262 of NZ_JAVWJB010000008.1, read as the reverse complement.
GTGGAACAGAAAGTCCTGTATGCTACCAACAAAAAGATGGTGCAAGTGGATATCCTTTTGGAGGAGGAAGTGGGGCAGGAATTAATGTTAGCCCAGTATCATTTTTAGTAGTTACAAAGGATCAAGTTAGAATGATTCCTGTAACTCAAACAAATTCTATAGATAGACTAATAGATAACATTCCTGAAATGATTAATAAGGTTATAGATAGTATCCAATCAAAGCTTAAGCAGTCAGATGATAATAGTGAAGTAATTAACCCAAGCTAAGTGGGGGTGATTATATGAAAAATAAAATAATAACATTAGTTTTATGCTTTACACTAATATTTCAAACATCTGCTTTAGCTGCATACAAAAAAGATGAGGTTAAGATTAATTGCCATGGAGCGGTTGTTATTGACCAATATTCTAAGCGAGTATTATATGGAAAAAATCATGATAAAATACTTGCCATGGCAAGTACAACTAAGATAATAACAGCAATTGTTGCAATAGAAAATGCACCATTAAATGATATGGTTACAGTTTCTAAAAAGGCAGCATCTGTTAGTGGTTCCTCAGCAGGTCTTAAGGAAGGGGAAAAAGTAGCCCTTGAAGAACTAATATATGGACTTATGATGAAATCAGGAAACGATGCTGCAGTTGCAATTGCAGAACATATAGGTAAGGGAAGTGTAGATAATTTTATAGCCTTAATGAACAAAAAGGTTTTAGATATGGGTCTTTATAACACCCACTTTGTAACTCCACATGGCCTTGACGCTAAGGGTCATGAAACAACTGCAAGGGATTTAGCAGTTGCAACTGCATATGCACTGAAAAACCCTTTATTCCAAAAGGTTTCTTCATGTCGTGAAATAGCTTCTGGAGAAAGTGGAGAGTTTAATAGAGGATATAACAATATAAATAAGTTTTTATTTAGAGTAAAGGATGCAGATGGTGTTAAAACAGGATATACAGGTAATGCTGGAAAATGCCTTGTAGCATCAATTAAGCATCCCTATGGAAGATATATTGCTGTTGCCTTAAACAGTGGTGATAGATGGAGGGACTGCGAAAGTCTTGTTAACTTTGCTAGGGAAAATTATTCACATGTTAAGATTTCGGTAGACTCTATTAAGGTTAATAAATTAAGGGTTCAATCATCTAAAACAAGAAGTATAGTTCCTTGCCTTAAGGAAGATATTTATTTTCCTATAAGGAAAGGGGAAGAAAATAAAATTACAACTAAAATTAACATACCCTCTAAAGTAATGTCCCCAATTAGGGCTGGTGAGGTTATAGGGAATTTAAGTATTGAAATTAATAATAACTTAGAGAGTTTTTATCCACTTGTAAGTTGTGATAAGGTAGAACATAATTTATACAAATAACTTCAATTATATATACAAACTTTTAAAAAGTGCCATAAGGCACTTTTTTTGTTATCAATGTAACAAACCTAAGACTTAAAGAATATTTTGATTATATGGGAAAGGAGGTAAGTATATGTTTAGTTATGTTGATTGCATAGATTCAGGGTCAGAGTTTTGTCCATGTTCATTAGCTGAAAAAGGTGAGTGTATAGTATGTTCCCAGCTTAAGGGTAAAAAATTTTGTGACTGCTTAAACTGGAAAGGGACATGTATATATCAGGACTATATATGGAATATGGAAAGAGCTAAAAAATGTAGAGAATACCTTGAATTTAAGGTCTTAGAAAAAGAATTTATAAGGGAAGATTTATTTGTACTAAAGGTTGAGGTTGATAGTTACTTATCACGTGAACTTAATGAGTTTGGGGCATATGTTTTCTTAAAAAGAAGAGAGGATACAGAAGCATATAACACGCCTATATCTATACTTGAAAGTGATATAAAAACTAATATTATAACCATGATTATAAAGGTAGAAGGGGTTAAGACTAAGTCACTAAAGCTTGTTGAAGATAAAATTCTTATAAAGGGGCCGTATCATAATGGCATACAGGGAGTTAATAACCTTAAGCAATTAAAGGGAGGAAGTTGTTTAATTTTAGGAAGAGGGGTTGGAACTGCTCCTGCTGTACTTGCATGTAAGAAACTGGGATATAGAGAAAATAAGAGTTTTGTACTACTTGATAAGGGACGAAGTGAAGAAAATTGTGCCACGAATTATTTTAAAAATTTAAACTGTAATTTGGTTGAAAATACAAGATTCCTGGATGAAAATGGAAATCTTTTAGAAGATATAAAGGTTCAAGTGAAAAACATAATTAAGGATAATAATATAGATGTTGTATTAAGCGCAGGAAGTGATGATTTTCATAGTAAAATTGTAAATTATATTTACTCTTTAAATAAGAATATGAAATTTTCAACAATTAATAATGCTATTATGTGCTGCGGAGAAGGTATATGTGGAAGTTGTCATATAAGAAATAGAAAAGGGGAACTTATTAAAACCTGTAAACAGCAATATAATCCCGCAGAAATATTCGTAAAGGAGACTTAAGGATGAAAGTGATTGTTATAGGTGGTGGCTGGGCAGGATGTGCAGCCGCATTACAAGCTAAAAAGAGTGGTTCCGATGTTGTTTTAATAGAAAGATCTGATCTTCTTTTAGGACTTGGAAATGTAGGTGGTATTATTAGAAATAATGGAAGATTTACTGCAGCAGAGGAAATGATTAAACTAGGTGCTGGGGATTTATTTCATTTAATGGATAGCTGTGCTAAGCATAAGAATATAGAGTTTCCAGGTCATAAACATGCCACATTATATGATGTATGTAGAATAGAGCCTGAGGTTAGGAACTATCTTCTAGATTTAGGTATAGAGATAATGTTTCAAAGTAGAGTTTGTGATGTTGAGTTTAAAGATAGTAGATTATATGGAGTATACCTTCAAGATGGAGAGTATGTAGAGGGTGATGTGTTTGTTGAAACAACAGGATCAACAGGTCCTATGGGTAACTGTGTAAGATATGGTAACGGATGTTCTATGTGCATTTTAAGATGTCCATCCTTTGGTCCTAGAATTAGTATAAGTAAGCGCTGTGGAATTGAAGACATTCTAGGTATGAGAGGAGACGATAGCTACGGTGCTATGAGTGGGTCATGTAAACTTAACAAGGATTCATTGTCAGATGAAGTTAGAGGGGAACTTGATGAAAAGGGCGTTGTAATTATAAAAATTCCTGAAGAGGATGTAAATATGGACAAGTTGAGTATGAAAGTTTGCCAGCAATATGCATTAAAAGAGTTTGCTGAAAATATAATCCTATTAGATACTGGACATGCT
>NZ_JAVWJB010000007.1:0-79852 GCF_036639235.1 Clostridium sp. | reverse complement strand
AAACAGTATCCCTTTTTTTATACACAAGGTGCGTATGCAACCCCAATTGAACCAGGACCTGTATGAACTACAAGTGATGGTGTAATTTGAGTAATCATAATTGAATTAACATTTGGATGTTCCTTAACCTTATTATATAGGTACTGAGCATCCTCGGTTGCCATTCCGTCAAGAATAGAAACATCAGCCTTTGAAGTATCTAAGAACTTCATTAATGGCTCAATCATCTTATCAAGAGAGTTTTTTCTACCTCTTGCCTTAGTATGAGTGTAATATTTACCATCCTCCGCAATAGATATTATAGGTTTTAGGTTTAAAACAGTACCTAAAGTAGCAGAAACCCTACCTATACGACCACCTTTTTGTAGATATTCAAGTGTATCTACAGTAAAGAATAGTTTTGTCTTTTCCTTATAGTCATTAAGCTTTTCTATAATAGTATCAAATGAATTACCAAGACTAATAAGTCTAGCAGCTTCAAGAGTTACCATTCCAAGTCCCTTAGATAAGAGTTTTGAATCTAAAATATGGATTTTAATACCCTCAATTTCTTCAGAAAGAGATTTCATCATACTAAAAGTACCACTTAGACCATTAGAAATAGCAACAACTAGGCAATGTGTATATCCATTTTCCTTGATTTTTTCAATAGTCGCTAGAAAGTCACCTGGTGATGGCATTGAAGTTGATGGAATTTCCTTTGAAAAGTTATCATAGATCTCTTTACTTGTTATATCAATACCATCTTTATAGTCTCCATGGCTATAACAAATTCTAAGAGGAACTATATTTATATTATTTTCTATAATAAGTTCATTAGAAAGATCACATGAACTATCAGTAACTAGTGCAATTTTTTCCATAGCATAACCTCCGATTAATACATAGATAAACTAATTATACAACTAAGGTGATTCTTTAACAAGATAATCAATTGAAAATAGGGAAAAATTAAAGAAATTATTTAATTTATGTTTTAAAAAGACAATATTGGTAACAATAAAAATAATAAATATTTTAGGAGTTGATAGCTAATATGTCAAGTACATACATAATCGATGGGTTTAGAAGCTATATGGAAGGTATAAACTTAGAGAAAAGCCAAGTAGATTATAATATTAAGGTTATGAGAACTTTTTTAAACACTGTATTAAGTCCTCAGGGTAAGGATCTTGATAGTATCGACATATATGCATTTGAAGAGTTTACTGATCTTACGGAAGTTATAGATAATGATCTTGGCGGCAAAAGTGGAATTGGATTAATTTTAGATGCATTTTTGAATCTTACAGAATACTTAAAGATTAATAAGATTATAAAGGGTGGTAAGATTGCATATTACAGAAGAATTTTCACAAACAAAGAATATTATCTTGATAAGTATGAAGCTATAAAAGGGAAAAAGGATGGAACACGTGAATATATTAGAAAAATCACTAAGAATAGAATAAGTCAGAATATAGTTAGGGTACTTGAAGATATTAACACTAATGAAATTAAACTGCTTCGTGATATTGAGAATGTTCTTGATGAGGAGTACGAAAATGAAGCTGCACCTGAGGTTATAGACCTTTTAAAGTCAATAGAATTTATTACATATAAGGGAAAGAGAATGGTTACAACGAAAAAGGGGAGAGCAATACTAAGACTTGAACCAGAGGAAAGATACGCAGGTATATTGTATGCCTTTATTTATGAAGCAATTTGGTTTGATTCTATTAAGCTTGATAAGCCATATATTTTAAAAGCAATATCTTCAGTTAGCAGTATATTTCAATTAGATGAGGATATTAACATTTTAAATTATAGTATAGATGAAGAGGGTTACCTAGTTGTATGTAATAACAGTTATAGACTATCTAGATTCCTTGAAAGCTCTAGAAATAAACTTATATTTGATGTATTATTTGTAGGACTTGGAATGGTTAAAAAAGTAAATGATCAGACATATAGCTTAACTTTAATTGGATCAATAATATTGAAGTTACTATCATCTGAAAGTGAAGCATACTTAAAATATAGACTTAAACGTATTGATACACTTTTAAAGAATAAGAATTATTCAAATCTAGAAAGTGAAATTTTAGATTTTATAGTTGTTTTTGGCGAAAGTTCAACTATGATAGATTATTTAGGTCAGATTTTAATTCTTAAGAGTAAGTATAAGGATGCATATAAGGTTTTATCATATGGATATGAGAGGGCAGAAATGAAAAGTAGCAGAGCAAAAAAGATACTTACCCACCTAATTATATGTTGTAGGAAGCTTGAGTTTAAAGGTGAAGAAGGTAATTACACTAAAAAACTTAATTTAATAGACAAATAAAACCAGCATAAATGCTGGTTTTTTATCTGAATTTAAGATTATGTTTTTTAAGTAGTGAGTGCTTCATATCCCAAATATTATGTGATAAATCAACATAGTATTTATGAGGATAATCGAATCTTAATACCTCATCCCATAAACATGAGATTTCATTATGTGCATATTCTCTAATTTCCTTAGTAGTTGGAGAAGTATATACACATTTTCCCTTAATGAATACTTCATTAAGTAATTTTTTAGCATAATAATTTTCCACTTTTTTTCTTTTCCATGTGTATATAGGGTGGAAAATTTCTAGAGGTTCACTTTCATTAATTACCTCATCATGGAAGGTTATTAAGTCAGCAATTGCTTTGTTTGTAACCTTATCAAATAATCTATATACTTGTTTAAAACCTGGAGTAGTAATTTTTTCAGGATTTTCACTAATTTTAATTTTAGGTATTATTTCTCCATTCTCTTCAAGAGCAACAAGTTTATATACACCACCTAATACAGGTTCTGACTTAGAGGTGATAAGTCTTTCCCCAACACCAAATGAATCTATTTTAGCTCCTTGGCTTAAGACATCCCTTATTATATATTCATCAAGTGAATTAGATACTACTATCTTACAGTCTTCAAGTCCGTTATTATCAAGCATTTCACGTGATTTTTCTGTTAGGTAAGTTATGTCACCACTATCAATTCTAATTCCAAGAGGTTTAATTCCTCGAGGTAAAAGTTCCTCTTTAAAGACTTTTATAGCATTTGGAACCCCAGACTTTAAAACATTATATGTATCTACTAAGAGTAGGCTATTTTCAGGATATGTACGTGTCCATGCTCTAAAAGATTCTAGTTCTGAGTCGAATAATTGTACCCAGCTATGTGCCATTGTACCTACTGCTGGAACTCCAAACATTTTTTCAGCAATTGTACATGCTGTAGATGAACATCCTCCTATATAGGCAGCCCTAGCGCCGAAGATAGCACCATCATAACCTTGAGCACGTCTTGATCCAAATTCCATAACACTTCTGCCTAGAGCAGCTCTAACTATACGATTAGTTTTTGTTGCTATAAGAGTTTGGTGATTTATTGTTAAAAGCATCATTGTTTCAATAAATTGAGCCTGCATAACTGGTCCTTTTACTGTAACTAAAGGTTCATTTGGAAAAACAGGTGTGCCTTCATGAACAGCGAAGACATCACATTCAAATTTAAATGTTCTTAGATAATCTAAAAATTCTTCATCGAATATATTTTTAGATTTAAGATATTGTATATCATTTTCGGAAAAGTTAATGTTATTCAGATATTCTATTAGTTGTTGAAGTCCTGCAAATATGCAAAATCCTCCGTTATCTGGAACTTTTCTAAAATAAAGGTCAAAATAAGCTATTTTATTCCCAACGCCACTTTTAAGAAATCCATTAGCCATTGTTAATTCATAGAAATCAACTAAAAGGGTAAGGTTTCTATCTTCCTTCCAATCTATTTTGTACGACATTATTTCTCTCCTTGTAGTATGTATTAGACTTATAGTATGCCCTAAAATCATTAGTACAATATATATTCTATCATAAAATTAGCAACATATTAAATTTCTATGTTTTTTAACTAAAGAAAATAGTATAATATTCTTATTATGTGGAAAAATTTATTGAATGTGGAGGGATTGTGTTGAGTTTTGCAAGTAAATGCAAGGAAATGCCAACAAGTCAGATATTTAGTTATTTACCTAAAAATAATTATGAATTTTTATATAAAGCATTTAACAATAAAAAAACATTCTCATATATAGATAAGAGTGAAAAGGTTAATTATTGTTGTTTATGTTCAAATGAAGATGTAATGGGAATACTTAAGGCTAAAAAGTCTGTATATGTTGATAAGCATAATTTGGGACTTGTATTTAAGATAAATCTAACTGAATATGGATATTCATATGATTTTGTTTTTGATGTATTTTGTCAGGAAGACCGAAGTCTTTTAGATAGAATTATTGAAGAAAAAGAAGTGATGATTAGTTTTGTAGTTAAACAGGGAACAACCTTAAATAAGGCATTTCATTTTGACTTTACTATAGATGAATCTCTTAAAGAGCGAATAGAGTACTTAAAATATATTACATATAACATGCAGTACCCAAGAATAAAGAATAATATACACGGAGTAGAACATGGAAAATTTTTAGAAGTAAAATTTGATAGTGAACTAATTTCTAATATACTAGTAATATGTGATAAATTAAGTAAGTGGAAAAGCGTTGATGATTTCAATATAAGTTTACTTTATGAAGATAATATTAAAATCATTATTACTGGTGAGTGTAAGAATATGATGTTAATTAAAGATGAAATTGCAAAAGCTAACTCTATTATTAGCGAAGGAAGAATGGAAAATTTAGGAGTTCCTTTACTAAAGTATAATAAGGGATATCTATATTTCTATGAACATATAAAAAAAGCTAACTAAAATGCAATTGAGGCTGCTGACACTTTATTTTGTCAGCAGCCTTTTTAATTAAGTAAATAGGACTGTTAGATCCTATATTATTTTACGGAATATTATATCTTAACTAACATTATCATAACTGATAACTTATAAATAATAAGCATAATCACTAAATAACACAAAACATAAGATATAAAGTATTACCATCTATTACGATAACTAGTACATATATTATCTTATGGTATATAATAAATACATACTTAATTATGGAGGATGCTATATGAGAATATCAGGGTTAGAGAAGAAAGCAACTATAGCAAGAAAAGCAAGTAGTTCAAAGTCAAAATCGATTGCTAATTTTTCAAATATATTAGATTCTGCAAATAAAGAACAAGTAACTGTACAACTTGATGCTATGATTAATGATATAGATAGAGTAGGAAAGAAATTAATATCAACTAGAAGTGTAGAAGATGCTAGGGAATATAAAGAAAAAATAAAGGAATACCTAGAACTTATTGTTAAAAATATTTATATTCTAAAGAAAGAAACAGGTCCATATAGTTATGGAGTACATATTAGAATTGAAGTTATTGACGAGAAGCTAGATGCCTTAACTAAAGATCTAATTAGTAATCAGCAAGAAAGTATTGAGCTTGCTAGCAGAATCTCTGAAATCAGAGGTCTTTTAGTAGACATTTATAAGTAAAAATAAAAGAGGTATGAATTAATTCATCCTCTTTTTATTTATGTATTAAAGTAGTGAAGCTACAGCTGGAAATAGGCTTAATAGAAATGATACTAAAACAACTATAGTTACAATCTTAATCATCTTTTCACGTTTTTCTTTTCTGCTTGCCATTTACACACCTCATTATATTATATTTTATTTTACATAATGCAATATTTTAAATAAAATAAAAGTATCCACAAATTATATTATAGATTAGTTTAGAATATAGTCAACATATCCATTAAAAGGAAGGTTAATATGAATAAATTTGGTACCGCAGTAATTTTAGCGGGTGGAAAGAGCTCAAGAATGGGATTTGATAAAAAGGATTTAGTAATAAATGATATGCGCCTTTTAGAAAAATTAACTCATGAACTTAGAAATGCTTTTAGTGAGGTAATATTAATAACAAATAAGGAGAATACATTAAACATATTTGATTATGTATCACCTGATATTATTGAAAGTATGGGACCTTTATCTGGTATTTATACAGGTCTTACCTATGCTAAAAGTAAGTTTGTATATTTTATTGCATGTGATATGCCAATAATTAATTATGAATACATAGAATATATGAAACAACAAATTGAAAGTGATTTAAGCTCTGTGGCCTGCGTTACAAGATATGAAAATTGGATAGAACCCTTTAATTCGTTTTATTCTAAAGATTTAGCGCATAAAATAAAGGAGTATTTAGATTCTAATAGAAGGAGTATTTATAGCTTCTTAAAAGAGAATAATACTCTTTATATAGATGAGGAGATTGCTAGAAGTTTTAGCAATGATTTTAGGATGTTTTATAATCTAAATACTAAAGAAGATGTTTTAGATTATACTAACTATATAAATAATAAGAAAAAGGTGGGAGAGTAATGAAAAATACAGACATAGCAATGGGACTTATAAGAGTTACAGAATCAGCTACATTACAGTGTTCAGAATACCTTGGTAAAGGTGATGCCTGTACCCTAGAAAAGGTTGCAGTAGATGGAGCAAGACATGCATTTAACTTATTACCACTAAAGGGGAAGATTGTAATAGGGGAATGTGATATGAAAAAACTCCCAATAATTTATAGTGGTGAAAAGGTTGGAATGTGGGATGACGGACAAGAAAAAGTAGATGTAATTATTGATCCTGTTGACGGACCACAGCTTGTTGCTAAAGGGAGAGAGAATGCTATATCAGCTATTGCTTTAACTGAAACAGGTGGAATAATAAAGCTGCCAAAGGTATATATGAAAAAAATTGCAGTAGGTCCTATGGCAAAGGATGCAATTGATATAAACTTATCTCTAACAGAGAATATAAGTAGAGTTTCTAAAGCACTTGATAAAGATGTTTCAGAAATTACTATAATGATTCTAGATAGACCTAGGCATGAAGATATTATAAAAGAAGCTAGAGACGCAGGGGTTAGGGTTAAGGTATTTGCTGAGGGTGATATAGCAGCAGCACTTGCAACTGCTTTTGAGTTTACAGGTATAGATATGTTAGTAGGTTCAGGTGGCGCACCAGAGGGGATATTAGCGGCTGCTGCTCTTAAGTGTATTGGTGGCGGACTTCAATGTAAGTTACTTCCACAAGATGAGAATGAAATTAATATATGTAAAAGAGCAGGGATAACTGATATTAATAAGGTATTAACTCAAGATGATTTAATATTATCAGATAATGTGTATTTTGCAGCAACTGCAATTACAAGTTGTGAGGTATTAAAAGGAGTTAGGTATGAAGAGCATAAGGCTATAACTCAATCCCTTGTTATGAGATCACTTAACGGTACTATAAGATTTGTTGAGGCAACACATAATCTTGATAAGACTATGTTGAAACTTGACTAGAATTTAGGAGAAAATAATGGACGGATTTTTACTTTCAAGCATAATTTTAGCTGTTTGCATTATTTGTATATTTATTAGACCATTTAACCAAAAGGAATGGATATATCCATTAATACTTGCTATAGTCTCACTTTTTTTAGGGTTAGTTAGTTTAGATGATATTAAGTATGTGTTTTTAAATACATGGAATGCAGGACTTTCATTAATCTCTATTATGATAATATCGATTTTACTTGATGAAATAGGATTTTTTAGATGGGCTGCCCTCACTGTTGTGTTTACATCAGAGGGAAGTAGGGTTAAACTTTTTATTAATATTATTTTCCTTGGATCTTTAATAAGTATATTTTTTAATAACGACGGTGCAATACTAATATTAACTCCAATTATATATGAAGCTATGAAAAGTATCGGGTTTTCATATAAGGAGACTATACCATTTTTATTTGCATGTGGTTATATAGCGGACACTGCAAGTGTACCACTTGTTGTTAGTAACTTAGCAAATATTGTTGCTGTAGATACTCTATCGATTGGATTTTCAGAGTATTTCAGTAAGATGATAATACCTGGAATAGTAATTATAATTGCTGTTTCAATAACAATGTATATTAATTTTAAAAAAGAACTTACGGGTAAATTTACACAAATAAAAATATTAAATCCTGATGATGAGGTTAAAGATTGGACATTATTTAATTCAGGGGTATTAATACTATTCTTAGTTGTATGTGGGTATTTTATAGGGTCAATTTATAATATAGAGGTGTCTATAATATCGTCACTTGGAGCTATAGCCTTATATATTCATTGTAAAATAAGAAAGACTATTAACTTAAAGGGCGTATTTTCAAAGGCACCTTGGAGTATTTTAATTTTTGTATGTTCAATGTACCTTATTGTATATGGGTTATATAATAATGGGTTAAACCATGTAATGGAGGGAGTACTTCAATATTTAAATACAAAATCATCCATTATAATTTCATTAATATATGGTATAATATCAACAATAACAGCTTGTTTTATGAATAATTTGCCATCGGTTATGGTAGGTTCTATTGCAATAGATAATAGTAACTTACTTGAATCAACTAAGGAGATTATTTCCTATGCAAATGTTATAGGAAGTGATGTAGGTGCAAAGATAACACCTATTGGTTCACTTGCGACTATAATGTGGCTTAATATTCTAAAACAAAGGGGTATTAATATAAGCTTTAAAGACTATACAATAACCTCATTAAAGGTAATTACAATACCTTTAATTATTGGACTTATAGTTTTAGCGTTAATGTGAGGTGCAATATGAAAAAGGAAGTTAGAAAAAAACTACTTGAAGATAGGAGTAGTTTAACAATTAATGAGGTAGAATCATTAAGCAGCCTTATTAATAGTCATATTTTAAAATGGGACAAGTATATAAACAGTAAAACGTTTATGACCTATTACGCATTTAGAAATGAAGTTTTAACAGATGATGTTATTAATAATGGATTTGAAAAAGGTAAGATGGTTGTGCTTCCAAAGTCAATAAAAGATGGAAGTGTAATTCTACCTTGTATAATAAAGAGTCTTGGTGATCTTGTAGAGGGAAATTACGGTATACTAGAGCCGAAACCTGATAATTTAGCTGAGAAAAATCAACTTGATATTGTATTTGTACCAGGGGTTGGATTTGATAGAAATGGATTTAGAATCGGTTATGGTGCAGGATACTATGATAGATTTTTAAAGGATTATAAAGGAATAAAAGTAGGAGTTTGCTTTGAAGTTCAGGTAACAGATAATGCATATCCAGATAGTCATGATATTGCTATGGATTATATTATCACTGAAAGGGGTATAATAAAAACTGGTGATGAATAATGAATATATATGCCCTAGATGGAGAATGTAAGTTAATAAGTGAAGAAGAAATTAATCTAAATTTAGACTGTTTTTATTGGTTTAATATTACATTTGATGAATGTGATATTCTTAAAAAATACATGGATATAAGCATCTGTACACATGAGGAGTGTATTAAGAAACTTGAAAATGCAAAGGTAGAGTTTTTTGATAGATACACACTAGTGTCTCTTTTATCTATGAACTATGATGCAGGTAAGCTTTCTTCAGATAATTTAGTTGTGTTCTTAAACAATAAGTTTATAGTTACAATTACAGAACATGAAGCTAAGGTTTTAACAAGGCTTGAGAATGATCTTACAACATGTAAAAACAGTGCATTTTTCTCGAAAAGTTCTCCATCAAAGCTGCTTTACTACATTCTAGATAAAATAATACTAACTGATTATGAAATAATAACCAAACTAGAAAAAATAGCAGATAATTTAGAATTACATATACTAAAAAATGCAAATAAACAGTTTCTTAATGCATTAATACATTTAAGACATCAAATTCATACCTTAAGGCGTAGTGTTGCACCGTTAAGATATGTTGGAGATGACTTAATTACAAATGAAAACAATATATTTGATGAGGATGTATTAGGAAACTTTAAGAATATAAACTCTAAAATAGATAAATTAATGCTTTCACTTGAGAGTCTAGTACAATATACAGCCCTTGTTAGGGAAGCTTTTGAAACCGAAATGGCTAATAAGACAAATGAACTTATGAAGCTATTTACTATAATCGCAATGATATTTTCCCCTCTAACTTTAATAACAGGAATATATGGTATGAACTTTAAAATTCCTGAGTATAGATGGGATTATGGTTATCTTTACGTAATTATAGTTATGGTTTTAGTATCTATTGTATTATTTATATATTTTAAGAATAAAAACTGGATGGATTAAGGTGGTGCCGTAATGAATAAACTAGAAAAAACATATGAAAGCTTCTATGCAAATGCAACTGAGGAGCAAATTAAAGAAGTAATGAACTTAAATGAAGAATATAAGGTGTTTTTAGACACATCTAAAACTGAAAGAGAATCAGTTGATACAATTGTATCTTTAGCTAAAACATCAGGATATAAAGAGCTTAATGAATATGATTCATTAAAAGCTGGAGATAAGGTTTATGCAATTAATAAGCATAAAGGAGTTGTATTATTTACTATTGGATGTGAATCAATTGTAGATGGTATGAACATATTAGGTTCACATATTGATTCTCCAAGAATAGATCTTAAGCCTAATGCATTATATCAAGATGAAGAGCTTGCTTTATTTGAAACACATTATTATGGTGGAATTAAAAAATACCAATGGGTTACTATACCGCTAGCTATACATGGTGTATTTATTAAAGAAAATGGCGAAAAAGTTAACATAGTTATTGGGGAAGATGAATCAGATCCTGTTGTTTATATTACAGATCTTTTAATTCACCTATCATCTAATCAAATGGAGAAAAAACTAGCAAAGGGTATTGAGGGAGAAGATTTAAATATTCTAGTTGGAAGTATTCCACTAAAAGATAGTGAATCAAAACACAAGGTTAAGGCAAATATTTTAAAGATACTTAATGAGAAGTATGGAATAGTTGAAGAAGATTTTGTAAGTGCTGAAATCGAAATAGTACCAGCTGGAAAGTCAAGAGATGTTGGGCTTGATAGAAGTATGGTTATGGGATATGGTCAAGATGACAGAATATGCGCATTTACTTCACTTAAGGCTATTCTTGAAATAGAAGCTCCAGCTAAGACTGTAGTTTCATTATTTGTTGATAAAGAGGAGATTGGAAGTGTTGGTGCAACTGGTATGGAATCAAAATTCTTTGAGAATATCGTTGCAGAGGTTATGGATAAACTTTCAGTATATTCAGAGCTTAATCTAAGAAAATCACTTGCAAATTCAAGTATGCTTTCAGCAGATGTAACAGCTGCTATGGATCCTATGTATAAGTCAGTGCTTGAAAGAAACAATGCTGCATTTATGGGTAAGGGCGTAGTTTTAACAAAGTACACTGGCTCAAGAGGAAAAAGCGGATGTAATGATGCTAATGCAGAATTTGTAGCAAAGCTACGTAGAATATTTAATTCAAACAATATTACTTGGCAAACAGCTGAACTTGGTAAGGTTGACCAAGGAGGCGGAGGTACTATTGCTTACATACTAGCTCAATATGGTATGGAAGTTATAGACTGCGGAGTAGCACTTTTAAGTATGCATGCTCCATTTGAAATATCAAGTAAGGCAGATGTTTATGAAACTTACCGTGCATATAAAGCTTTCTTAATAGAAGCTTAAAATAAAGCCTAGGGCAACGCCCTAGGCTTAAATTATATTCCTATCTAAGTATCTATACTGAAGAGCCTCTGCAATATTATCGATTGTAACATCGAGACCCTCTTCAAGGTCTGCTATAGTTCTAGCGATTTTTATTATTTTATTAATGGATCTACTACTTAGTGAGAGGCTATTATATGCGGATTCTAGGAATGAATTTGTTTCTTTGGATAAATTACAGTACTTTCTAATATGGTGGCTTTGCATTTGAGAATTATACTGTATCCCATCGTTTTTAAATCTATCTATCTGTATTTCTCTACATTTTGTTACTCTTTTTAAGATTTCAGATGAGGACTCTTCGGGTTTAATAGACATAATTTCTTTGTATTTAATATTTTCAACTGATATATGCAAATCTATTCTATCTAAAATAGGACCTGAGATTTTAGATAGATATTTTTTGATCTCATAGTCATTACACCTACAGGATTTTTGCTCTGAAGGATATCCGTAGAATCCACACTTACAGGGATTCATAGATCCAATAAGCAAGAATCTACAGGGATAGGTATATTTTCCTTTAACCCTGGATATTGTGACAGTTTTAGACTCGATAGGGTCTCTAAGGGCCTCTATTACCTCCCTTTTGAATTCAGGCATTTCATCAAGATATAATATACCAAGATGTGCAAGAGAAACCTCTCCAGGTATAGGGGATACACCTCCACCTATAATTGAACTAATAGAAGCAGTATGATGTGGACTTCTAAATGGTATAGCCTTATGAAGGGATTTGCTGTCTAAAAATGCACCGGTTATGCTGTGCACACTGTTAACTTCAATAGCTTCGTCCTTACTTAAAGGGGGTATTATAGAAGGCATACATTTACTAAGCATTGTTTTACCTGTTCCAGGTGGCCCTATAAAAAGTATATTGTGGTTGCCACTAGCACTTATTTCACAGGCACGCTTTGCAAAGGTTTGCCCTTTAACATCAGCAAAGTCATTAAATAATTCACTGTTTATAAGGTTAAAGTCATTAGAGGTTAGCTTTGAGATATATTCTGTATCATTAAGGTGTTCAATAACATTTATTAGCTTTTTACATGGAAATATATTAATACCTTCTACATATTCCACTTCTTTTAAGTTATCATATGGAATAAATATATTTTTAATATTTAGATTCTTAGCTGAGAGCACCATTGCAAGCACTCCAATTATAGGTTTAATAGAACCATCTAATGATAACTCTCCAATAAAGGCGGATTCTTTTGAGTTAAAATCTTTAATAGTTCCTATATTGTGGAGGATTCCAATAGCAATAGATAAGTCAAAATGTGAACCTTCTTTTTTAAGGTGGGCAGGTGCAAAGTTTATTAGAATTTTAGCAAGTGGAAAGTCGTATCCAGAGTTCTTAATAGCAACGCGGACCCTTTCCTTAGATTCTTTAACAGCAGCATCCGGTAATCCTACCATATTAAATATAGGGATACCATTTTGAACATCTGATTCTACTGAGATTGTATATCCGTCAATGCCATGAAGTGATATTGAATTAATTGAACTAATCATAACAACAACTCCTTAGTTTAGAGTATAGTCATAAAATTTTTATTTATAACATTTAGTATTATTAAAGTTATTAATAGTCTTGATTTTTCTACAATTTGTTGACGATATTAAAAACATACTAGTATAATGAAGCATAATGAACAAAGCTTATGAGGTGTATGAATGGATAGAAAAGTTAAAATAGGTATTATAGGTGCAGGTGCAGCAGGATTAACTGCAGCTATATACGGAGCAAGATTTGGTGCAAGTATTTTTATGTTTGAACAGCTTGATAGGGTTGGCAAGAAAATACTTGCAACAGGTAATGGAAGATGTAATATTACTAATATTAATATAGATATTTCAAGATATCATGGACAAAGCCCTAAGTTTGCACTATCAGCCTTAAGAGAGTTTTCTTCAAAGAAGGTAATTGATTTTTTTGAAGATCTTGGTGTTCATTGTAAAGTTGAAGACATGGGAAAAGTGTTTCCTTATAGCGATCAGGCATCAAGTATACTTGACGTTTTAAGACATGAACTGGAGTATTTAGGTGTTAGTGAGAGGATTAACTCAAAGGTCACAAATATTAAAAGTATTAAGGATGGATTTAAAGTAATAACCGATGAAGGAAGTTATTCTGTTGATAAAGTTATTATTTGTACAGGTGGGAAGTCTTGTCAAAAGCTTGGTTCTACTGGTTTAGGATATAAATTAGCTAGGGAATTAGGTCACTCTTTAGTAGAACCCTTCCCAGCACTTGTACAAATTAAACTAGATTATAGCAATCTTAAGTCAATTAAAGGAGTTAAGTTCCAAGGAAGTGCTAGTGTAATATCAAATGGGAAAAAAATTAACACTTCAAACGGAGAAATACTCTTTACAGACTATGGTATATCAGGTCCACCTATTTTGAATTTAAGTAGAGATGCTCTAAAAGTTTTAGATGAAAGTGGCCAGTGTAATATTGAGGTAGATATGTTTAAGGACATAAGTCATGCTGAATTAAGTGAAATTCTTAAAAAGCGAATTAAGAATTCACATAATAAATCAATAGAGTTTTCACTTGTAGGTCTTATTAATAAGAAGCTAATACCTACAATATTGAAAGACCTAAAAATTGAAGGTATTACTAGACCATCTAATGAGTTATCAAATAAACAAATAGATGAAATGTGTTCACTACTAAAGAAATGGACATTTAAGGTAACAGGCTCAACAGGGTGGGAATTTTCTCAGGTAACAGCTGGTGGAGTAAATGTTCGTGATATAAATCCAAAGACAATGGAGTCAAAGATTCAAGAAGGGTTATATTTTGCAGGTGAGGTTCTTGACATTGACGGAGATTGTGGAGGATTTAATCTTCAGTGGGCATGGTCCTCAGCATATGTTGCTGCACTAAATGCAACAAATTCATAAGATTGTATAAAAACATTTAATTATGATAAGAATCATACTAATAATCTTTAAGGAGAATTGGTATGGATTTATTAAGGAAACTATGGTTTACTAATGTTAATGTTGATAAGAATGTTAAGCTGCAACTTATAGATGAAGGAGTTAACTTAAATTCACTATATGGCTACAGTTACGAAAAGCTATTAAAGCTCTGCCTTAGTAGTAAGGATATAGAGGCTATAGAAACTAGTAAAAATCCTGACTATTATAATAATGTTGCTAAGTATTTAGAGAAGGAGAAGATTAGATTTATATTTATTGGGGATAAAGAATACCCTGAATATTTGAGAAATACATTTAATCCTCCAACTGGGCTGTTTATTAAAGGGCAAGAAGTTAACTTTAACAACTGCATTGCAGTTGTTGGAGCTAGGCGTGCTAGTGAATATGGGAAAAATACTGCTCGTAGTATATCCAAAACTTTAAGTGAACACGGACTAACAGTGGTTTCAGGTATAGCTTTAGGAATAGATGCAGCATCACATATTGGTGCAATTGAAGGTGGCGGAAAAACAATTGGAGTAATTGGAAGTGGCCATATGCATAGATATCCATCAACTAATAGTCACATATATGATCAGATAGAATCAAATGGAGCTGTTATTAGTGAGTACTTTCCGGAGGTAATACCATTTAAAACACACTTTCCTGAAAGAAACAGAATTATTAGTGGGTTAAGTAAAGGAACTGTTGTTGTTGAAGCTGCGCAAAAGAGTGGATCTCTAATTACTGCGGCACTTTCACTTCAAGAAGGAAGGGAAGTATATGCAGTACCAGGTAATATTACATCTAAGAATAGCTGTGGAACTAATAGTTTAATTAGAGAAGGTGCAAAGGTTGTTTTAGACCCAGGAGATATATTAGAAGATTTCGATATTGAATTAAATAAACCTGTTTCCTATGATATGAATTTGTCAACAGAAGAAAAGCGAATTCTAAGTGTACTTACTATTGAAGAATTAAGCTTTGAAGATCTGTTTTTAAAGTCTTCAATGGAAAGACATAAACTTATAAGTATACTTACTAAAATGGAATGTACAAGACTTATAAAAAGGGTGTATGGTAACACATATAGTGTGTGTTAACTTGATTTTATATATTTCTTTCATTATAATACACTTATTATATTGAAAATTCGGAGGTGTTAATATGGCTCAGTCCCTAGTTATAGTTGAATCACCAGCCAAGGCTAAAACCATAGCAAAGTTTTTAGGGAAAAACTTTAAAGTCCATGCGTCTATGGGACATGTAAGGGACCTTCCAAAGAGTCAAATTGGCGTTGATATTGAGAATAACTATGAACCAAAATATATTACAATTAGAGGAAAGGGAGAAATCCTTAGTACTTTAAAGAAGGAAGCCAAGAAAAGCACTAAGGTTTATCTAGCTACCGACCCTGATAGGGAAGGGGAAGCGATATCATGGCATTTAGCACATGCACTAGGACTTAGTGATGATGATAATATAAGAATAGAATTTAACGAAATTACTAAAACAGCTGTAAAAGCTGCAATAAAAAATCCAAGAAAGATAAATACTAATCTTGTATATGCACAGCAAGCAAGAAGAATAGTTGATAGACTGGTTGGATATCAAATAAGTCCTATTTTATGGAGAAAAGTAAAATGGGGATTAAGTGCAGGAAGAGTTCAGTCAGTTGCGGTTAAACTTATTTCAGATAGGGAAAAAGAGATTAATGAATTTATTCCTAAGGAATACTGGTCGTTAACTGCAAACCTAAAATCAAAAGGTGGAAGCTTTGAATCTAAATTTCATGGAATAGGCAAGACTAAAATGCCACTTGATAGTGAGGAAGATGTTAATAAGGTACTGACAGCTATTAATGGCAAAGATTTTGTTGTTGAAGAAGTTAAACATAGTGAAAGAAAAAGAACGCCACCAGCTCCTTTTACAACAAGTACACTTCAGCAAGAGGCATATAAGAAGATTAACTTTACAACTAAAAAAACAATGTCAGTTGCACAGCAGCTTTACGAAGGTATAGATATTAAAGGTGAAGGAACTGTGGGTCTTATTACATATATGAGAACAGACTCAACTAGACTTTCAGATGAAGCTAAAGAGGCAGCTAAAGCATTTATACTTGAAGAACTTGGAGAAGATTATCTTTACAAGGGAGAAAGGGTTTATAAGTCAAAGGGTGGTTCACAGGATGCCCATGAAGCTGTACGTCCAACTTCAGCAATGAGAAGTCCTGATAAAATAAAAGAATCATTAACCAATGATCAATATAAACTTTATAACTTAATTTGGAGTAGATTCATAGCAAGTCAAATGAGTGATGCGATATTTAGTGCAGTTTCTGTTGATATTACAGTAGGAGAATACTCATTTAAATCAACAGGAAGTACACTGAAGTTCCAAGGGTTCTTAAGTACCTATAAAGTTGAAGAGGATGATGAGGCTAAAAAGCTTCCAAATATAGAAAAGGGTGAAACTCTTAGTCAAAAAGATGTTGATAAAAAGCAGCACTTTACTCAACCTCCAGCTAGATATACTGAAGCAAGCCTTGTTAAGACACTTGAGGAAAATGGAATAGGAAGACCAAGTACTTATGCACCAATTATTAGTACAATTACTGATAGAGGATATGTACAAAGAGAGAAAAAAACATTAGCTCCTACAGAACTAGGAGAAATTGTAACAGAATTATTGATCGAGTATTTTAATAACATAGTAAATGTAGAGTTTACTGCAAACATGGAAAGAAAGCTTGATGAAATTGAAGCAGGTGAAGAGCAGTGGAGAGAGGTTGTAGGTAATTTCTACTCACCACTTGAAGAACTTATTAAAACAGCTGAGGAACAAATAGCTAAAATAAGTCTTGAAGAGCCTGTTGAGGTTAGTGATGTTCTATGTGATAAATGCGGTGAAAATATGGTTATTAAAAAAGGTAGATTTGGAAAGTTTTTAGCTTGTCCGAATTATCCAGAGTGTAAAAACACTAAAGCAATACTTGAAGAAATTGATGTTCCATGTCCTAAGTGTGAAAACCCGGTGGTTGTTAGAAGAAGCAAGAAGGGTAGAGTATTCTACGGATGTAGTGGATATCCAGACTGTGACTTTGTTAGCTGGAATAAACCAACAGCTAAGAAATGCCCAGTTTGTGGTGAAGTGCTATATGAAAAGACAACAAAAAAGGAAACTAAACTTATTTGTAATAACAAAGATTATGAAGAAGTTGTTAAAGAAGAAGTTGCTAGTGATAAAGTTTCTGAATAAACTTTAAATTGACTCTCTTATGAATTTAAATATTACTGAAGGATTGTTATTGATAATTTTAAGTTAATGTGATAAGTTTAATAGGACTTGTTATAATTACTAATTGAAATATTAAATGTTTTGGGAACGTTTTAGCAATTACTATTAAAATGTATTAAGAATTACTAGGCAGCAAAATAACAATTAAGTGTTAGAATTTCGTCAATTTATAAATATAAGAAACAATATTTTGTTTATAGGGAGGTAATTAAGTTATGACGACTCTTTTAGAAAAAACAAGAAGACTAAATAAAATACTGCAAAAAACGGCTATGGAGCCAGTATTATTTTCAGATATATGTGATACATTAAGTGATGTACTTGAATGCAACGTATATGTATCAAGTAGAAAAGGTAAAATATTAGGTCATGGTATTAATGATGAATATGAGGCAGAATTAGTTAGAGACAAATTATTAAGCGACAACAAGTTCCATGAAGAGTATAATGGAATGTTATTACAATTAACAGAAACAAAGGCTAATATTAAAGATAAAGAATATACAGTATTTAATTCATATGAAGAAGATATTAATAGTAATAAAACAATTACTATTATTCCGATTATAGGTAACCGTGAAAGATTAGGAACATTAATCTTAGCAAGATACTCAAAAGACTTTACAGATGAAGATGTTGTTTTAGCAGAATATAGTGCAGCAATCGTAAGTATGGAAATTATTAGATCAAGAAATGAAGAGATAGAAGAGCAAGCTAGAAAGAAAGCTGTTGTACAGTTAGCACTAGGAACTCTTTCATACTCAGAACTTGAAGCTGTTGAACGTATTTTTAGTGAGTTAGATGGTAACGAGGGATTATTAGTAGCAAGTAAGATTGCAGATAAAGTAGGTATTACAAGATCTGTTATCGTTAATGCACTTAGAAAATTTGAAAGTGCTGGTGTTATTGAGTCAAGATCTCTTGGAATGAAGGGAACTCATATTAAGATACTTAATGACAAATTATTAGAAGAACTAGAAAAACTAAAAAACTAAAATAGAGTTTTTATTGCCTTGCAAAAAAATATGTGTTATACTTTGTAAGGAAAATTACACACGTTACATAATTTCTTCGAAGGTGCCGTAAGGTTTTTGGAGGAAAATGACTGTGACGGAGGAATAACCTGGAGGTGCAAAAAATGTCAGTAATATCAATGAAACAATTACTAGAAGCAGGTGTACACTTTGGACACCAAACAAGAAGATGGAACCCTAAGATGGGAGAATACATCTTTACAGAGAGAAATGGTATCTATATCATCGATCTTCAAAAGACAGTTAAGAAAATGGAAGAAGCTTATGATTTCGTAAAGGATTCATCAGTAGATGGATGCGAAGTACTATTTGTTGGTACTAAGAAGCAAGCTCAAGATTCAGTTAAGGAAGAAGCTGTAAGATGCGGAATGCACTTTGTAAGCGAAAGATGGCTTGGAGGAATGCTAACAAACTTCAAGACAATCAGAAACAGAATCAAGAGACTAACTGATCTTGAAAAAATGCAAGAAGATGGAACTTTTGATCTTCTACCTAAGAAAGAAGTTATCAAGCTTAAGCTTGAAATGGAAAAGCTTGAAAAGAACCTTGGTGGTATCAAGAACATGACTAGAACGCCAGACGTACTATTCGTTGTTGACCCAAGAAAAGAGAAGAACGCTGTTTCAGAAGCTAAGATTCTTGGAATCCCAGTTGTTGGTATAGTAGATACAAACTGTGACCCAGATGAAGTTGATTATGTAATTCCTGGAAATGACGACGCTATTAGAGCTGTAAAGCTTATCGCTGGAAAGATTGCTGATGCGATCATCGAAGGAAGACAAGGCGAGCAAGTAGCTGAATAATAATATAATGGGTAAGGGTAAAGGGTTTTCCTTCCCTTACCTTTGTTAACATAAGGGAGGAAATTAACATGGCAATTACTGCAAAAATGGTTAGCGAACTAAGAGAAAGAACTGGAGCAGGAATGATGGACTGTAAGAAGGCTCTTGTTCAAACTGAAGGAGATATGGAAAAAGCTATCGAATTCCTAAGAGAAAAGGGTCTAGCTGCTGCGGCTAAGAAGGCTGGAAGAGTTGCTGCTGAAGGACTTGTAGAAACATTCATTACTGAAGACGGAAAAAGAGGTGCAGTTGCTGAAGTAAACTGTGAAACTGACTTCGTTGCTAAGAATGATGAGTTTATGGCGCTTACTAAGAATGTTGCTAAGCAAGCTGCTATATCAACTTGTGCTACAGTAGAAGAACTTTTAGCTGAAAAGTACATTGCAGACGAGAACATTACAGTTCAAGATGCAGTTACAGCACTTATTGCTAAGCTTGGAGAAAACATGTCAGTTAGAAGATTCGAAAGATTCGAAACTGAAGGTGTTCTTGCTCAATACATTCACGGTGGTGGAAGAATTGCTGTTATGGTTGAAGTTGATTCAGCTAAGACAGAAATTGCTGCTGACGTAGCTAAGCAAGTTGCACTTCAAGTTGCAGCTTCAAACCCT
The DNA here is from genome assembly GCF_036639235.1 of Clostridium sp. GTDB lineage: Bacteria > Bacillota > Clostridia > Clostridiales > Caloramatoraceae > Clostridium_AB. The sequence goes on along the minus strand of NZ_JAVWJB010000007.1, from coordinate 59,536 downwards.
CTATTCCTTAACAGAGAAGTTGTATCAGAAGACGTTCTTGACAAGGAAAGAGAAATATACAGACAACAAGCCCTTAATGATGGAAAGCCAGAAAAGGTTGTTGAGAAGATGGTTGAAGGAAGAATTAACAAGTACTTCAAGGAAGTATGTCTTCTAGAGCAACTTTGGATCAGAGATCAAGACTTCACAATCACTAAGTTTGTTGAAAGTAAGGCTAAAGAGCAAGGTTCAGATATAAAGGTTGTTAGATTCGCAAGACTTGAAAAGGGTGAAGGAATCGAAAAGAAGGAAGAAGATTTTGCTGAAGAAGTAATGAAGCAAGCAGGTCTTAAGAAATAATCTTTCTTATACTTAATTATGTAACTTAAAAGAGAACACACCTGTGTTCTCTTTTTTTGAAAAGGAAATTACTAAAGAATGTAGAATATAAATATTAAATTATAATCGGAGGTTAAATAACTATGAATTCTCCAAGATATAAGAGAGTAATGCTAAAGTTAAGTGGTGAATCACTAGCTGGAAAAAAAGGTCATGGTTTTGATTTTGAAGTTGTAGATAGAATATCAGGTGAAGTAAAAGATCTAGTAGAGCTGGGTATTGAAGTAACAGTTGTTGTTGGTGGCGGAAATATATGGAGAGGTAGAAATGGAGTAAATATGGACAGAACTACTTCAGACCATATGGGAATGCTAGCAACATGTATAAACTCACTAGCACTACAAGATTCTCTTGAGAGAATGGGAGTTCATACTAGAGTGCAAACTGCTATCGAAATGAAAGAAGTGGCGGAACCATTTATAAGAAGAAGAGCAGTTAGACACCTACAAAAGGGGAGAGTAGTTATTTTTGCTGCTGGTTCAGGTAATCCATATTTTTCTACTGATACAGCTGCTGCACTTAGAGCTGCTGAAACAGAGGCAGAGGTTATACTACTTGCTAAAAAGGTAGACGGAGTTTATGATTCTGACCCTAACATAAATAAGGATGCTAAGAAGTTTGATAAGCTTACTTTTAAGGAAGTGTTAGAGAAGGATCTTAAGGTTATGGATGCTACAGCAACAGCCCTATGTAAGGAAAACAATATTCCGATTATAGTATTTTCCCTAGATGAGCCAAACAATATCCTTAAGGCTATTACTGGTGAAGTTTTAGGAACAATAGTAAACAACGATTAATTTAGGAGGTTATCCATATGATTAAGGAAGTTTTAACTTCAACAGAAAATAAGATGAAAAAATCAATTGACGCCCTTGTTAGAGAACTGCAAGGTCTTAAGGCTGGTAGAGCAAACCCTTCAATGCTTGATAAAGTTGTAGTAGATTACTACGGAACACCAACTCCAGTTGCAGGACTTGCGTCTGTTTCAACTCCAGAAGCAAGAATGATCGTTATTCAGCCATGGGATAAGGGAGCTATGAAGGAAATAGAAAAGGCTATACAAAAGTCTGATCTAGGACTTAATCCAACAAATGATGGAACAGTTATAAGACTACTAGTTCCTGAACTTACTGAAGAAACAAGAAAGAACCTTGTTAAGGTTGTTAAAAAGCATGGAGAAGATGCTAAGGTTGCTATAAGATCAATTAGACGTGATGCAAATGACAAACTTAAGTCACTTAAGAAAGATGGTGCATCAGAAGACGAAGTTAAGTCAGCTGAAGAAACAGTTCAAAAGAAAACTGACAACTTTGTTAAGGAAATTGATAAGCTTGTTGAAGCTAAAGAAAAGGAGATACTTACAGTATAATGGAGGTATCTAACCTTTTAGGGTTAACTTTAGATAAAGCTAAGGGCCTTATACAAGATACATACCCTAATGCCTCTTTTATTAAGATTCTTAGTCCTAAGGAAGATATATTAGGCGATGATAAGAGAGTAATTAAGGTTGAAAAAAAGGATGAATTAATTATATATTATTCGTTATTTTAAACCCCTTATATAAGGGGTTTTTGACTATATATTAACATTTACGCGGAGGCTAAAGTTTATGTTTTTCAATTTATTCAAGAAAAATTCAGATATAAAAGTTGAAGATTTAGATATGAATAATATACCAAAGCACATAGCTATAATAATGGATGGAAATGGCAGATGGGCTAAAAGAAAAGGCCTTCCGAGAAGTATGGGACATAAAGCTGGTGTTGAAACAATAAGAGAAATTGTTAAAACCTCTTCAAATATAGGAATTAAATACTTAACTTTATATGCATTTTCAACTGAAAACTGGAAGAGACCTCCTGAGGAGGTTAATAGTTTGATGAAGCTTTTAGTAGAATACTTAAAAAAGGAAGTTAAGGAGCTTAATTCAAACAATGTTGTGGTTAATTTTATTGGTGATATAACAGCGCTACCTAAGGTATGTCAAGACGAGCTTGTTAATGCAAAGGCTATTACTGCTAATAACACTGGTCTTACACTTAATTTAGCACTTAATTATGGTTCAAGACATGAAATTCTATCTGCTGTTAATAGTATTATAGATGACTATAAGGATGGTAAGCTTTTATCTGACAAAATTACTGAAGAAGAGTTTTCAAGTAGGTTATACACAAAAAATATGGTAGACCCAGACATAATAATAAGACCAAGTGGGGAATATAGACTTAGTAATTTCCTATTATGGCAATCTGCATATAGTGAATTTTGGTTTTCTAATATATATTGGCCAGATTTTACATCTTCAGACCTATATCATGCTATTTATGACTACCAAAAAAGGGATAGAAGATTTGGCGGAATAAAAAAATAAAAGAGGGATACTATGAATACAAGATTAATTAGTGCGCTGTTAGCACTTCCTATACTGTTCTTTGTAGTAATAAGTGGAGGATATATTTTTGATATATCTATAGCTATTATTACTTGTATTGCAATTTATGAATATACAAGGGTATATAAACCATCTAATATACATGTTATGTGGCCAATTCTTGGAATTGGTTATGTTATAACATTTAGTTTAGTATTTTTAAATCTTATAGAATATAGTTATTTAGTAGTTTATCTAGTTGTGATTGCTTCAATGGCACTTCCTATTTTTCTCGAAAAGTATGATGTTATTTCATCAGCAGTTACAATAACAGGCTTTGTATATATTGTAAATTTCTTCGTTCTACTAATTCCTATAAGAGGCCATGAATATGGTAGTAGCCTTATTTGGCTAGTTCTTTTAATATCATTTTTCTGTGATACATTTGCCTATTATACAGGTAGATCATTTGGAAAACATAAGCTTTGTGAAAGAGTTAGTCCGAAGAAAACTATTGAGGGATCTATAGGTGGAATATTAGGAAGTATTGTAGGGGTTACACTTTGGGGATACTTTAGTCCTAATGTACCTTTTACATGGATAGGAATTATAATACTAGCAATTGTTGCATCTATTATATCTCAAATAGGAGATTTATCAGCATCACTTATAAAAAGATACTCATCTGTAAAGGATTACGGTAGAATTATGCCAGGTCATGGTGGAATTTTAGATAGATTTGATAGCATACTTTTTACTACACCAGTAGTATACTGTTATATAATATTTTTTATAGGATGATTTAGATGATAAGCATAAACAAGACATTTTTTAAGGGTATATTATTAACTATAATTGTAATATTAATACTTAAATTAAGTCTTGTTTTTTTGTGGCCTTTTTTATTTGCATTAATACTTACCCTTTCAATTGAACCAGTAATAGTGTACTTAATGCGGTTTAAGGTTGATAGGAAAACAGCTGTTATTTTAACTTTTGCATTAGGAGGTATATTAGTATTTGTATTTGGAGCATACATATGGCAGTATGTAGCTACAAAAATAGTGCAAGTTACAGATATAATGCCAAGACTTTTAGATACATATAAGGATTACCCCCTAATAAGCTCTTTTAACGATAATTATGAAAAAATTATACTTGAAGCAAAAAATATTATATTACAATATAAGGAGAAAATTTTACATACTGTAATGACAGCACTTGGAGGGTCTATTTATGTATTCATATTAGCCCTAGCGTCATTTTTAATGAGTCTAGACTTACCTTATTTAGCATTTAAGGTAAAAGGCATACTTGGGAATAGTATATATAGTGTTATAAGAAAGTCTGTATATAATATAAATACCCTAATAACTATAGAAATTCGTCTTGTAGCAATAACAATAGCAATTACCTCAATCTCTCTTATGATACTAGGCTTTCAAGACCCTTTATCAATAGGAATAATTTGTGGTATACTTGATTTACTACCTATTGTAGGACCTTTGTTTATTTTCTTACCGATAGTATTGTATACATTTATATCAAAGCAGTACTTTATCTGTTTTGGATTAGTAGTAACAATACTATTACTTATAATTGTAAGGCAAGTTGCAGAAATAAAACTTATGCAAGGAAATTTAGTCCTTAAGCCTATTTTTGTGTTATTTTCACTTTATATAGGAGTAACTTTATTCGGTACAATGGGAGTTTTATTTGGACCTTTAATTCTGGTAATGTTTAAAGAAATTTATAAGGGCATTGAGAAAGGAGACCTAACATACAGATGAAAAATATCGTAATTTTAGGGTCAACAGGTTCAATAGGAACTCAGGCGCTAGATATAATTAGAAATAAAAAAGAGGAATATAACCTTTTAGCTATATCGGCTAACTCAAATCTAGATGCTTTAATGGATCAGTACATGGAGTTTAGGCCGCCTTATATAGTTGTTAATAATAAGGATGCCTATGATGTTCTAAGGAAGAATCTAAAAAGTGAAAGTGTTAAGATTCTATATGGAGTAGAAGGTTTAGTTGAAGTATCAACACTTAAAGAGGCAGATATAGTTTTAACATCTATTATGGGTATGATTGGACTTGTTCCAACTATTGAAGCAATTAAAGCTTCAAAGGATATTGCTCTAGCTAACAAGGAAACACTTGTAGTTGGTGGAGAGATAATTACAGAGCTTATGAAATCATCAAGTTCTAAGATTATACCTGTTGACAGTGAGCACTGTGCTATTTTTCAATGTTTAAATGGTAATAAAGTAGAGGATATAGAGAAAATTATTCTAACAGCTTCAGGAGGTCCTTTTAGAGGACGTGACAAGGAATTTTTAAAGAGTGTAACTCTTAAGGATGCACTAAAACACCCTAACTGGAGTATGGGAAGAAAGATTACTATAGATTCATCAACCCTAATTAATAAGGCTTTAGAAGTTATTGAAGCACATTTTCTTTTTAATGTTTCATATGACAAAATAGATGTTGCAGTTCATCCACAAAGCATTATTCATTCAATGGTTGAATACAGAGATTCTTCAATTATTGCACAGCTTGGTGTTCCAAGTATGAAGCACCCTATACAGTATGCATTTGACTACCCAAATCGGAAACTTGCTTCATCTGAAAAGCTTGATTTATTTAAGTTGTCAGGGTTAACCTTTGAAAAGCCAGACACTAAGGTTTTTAGAGGATTAAAGCTTGGATATGAGGCAGGAATTGAAGGGGGAACCATGACAACTGTATTTAACTCAGCTAACGAAGAGGCTGTTCAACTATTTTTAGATGAGAAGATTTCATTTTTAAAGATAACTGAACTTGTTGAAAGGGCAATGATGAGTCATAAGACTATACATAAGTATACAGTTGAAGATATTCTTCAAATTGAAAAAGAAACTAGGGCATATGTAAATTCAATTAAATAATTTCTTAGGTGGTGGATATATTGACAACAATGATAGCAGCAATATTGGTATTTGGAATACTTATTGCAACCCATGAACTTGGACATTTTTTAACAGCTAAGTTATCAGGTGTTAAAGTTTTAGAATTTGCCATAGGTATGGGACCTAAACTTTTCTCATTTAGAAAAAAGGAAACAGACTATACATTAAGACTCCTTCCTATTGGAGGATATGTTAAAATGCTAGGGGAAGAAGAAGGGTCAGATGACCCAAGAGCATTTTGTAATCAAAATCCATGGAAGAGATTGTTAATTATAGTAGCTGGTGCTGCATTTAATATAGTAACTGCTATTGTATTATTTTCAATAGTATTTTTTAATCAAGGTACGGTTAAGCCGACAATCGAAAAAGTTGAAATATCATCTCCTGCATATGAAGCAGGAGTTAGAGAAAATGATAAGATAATCCAAATTAATGATAGAAAAATAAAAACATGGAATGAAGTTGTAGCTGAAATTAGTGAAAATAAGGGGAATCCTTTAGACCTAGTAGTATTAAGAGATGGAACTGAGAAAAAAATATCAGTTACTCCAAAATACGATGAAAAGGCAAAAAGGCATCTAATAGGTATAGCACCAACACTTGAAAAAGGTAATCTAATAGAGTCTATAAAGGATGGAACAGTTGAAACGTTTGCATCTATTAAGCAGATGATAGGATTCCTAGGAACTTTAGTTCAAGGGAATGCATCTATGGATTCATTTGGAGGGCCGGTTGCTATAGTTGACTTATCAGGTAAAGCAGCCCAGGCTGGAATATGGACTTTCCTTTCATTTATGGCCTTTTTAAGTATAAATCTTGGAGTACTTAATCTAATACCTTTCCCTGCATTAGATGGAGGCTGGGTTATAATATTACTGATTGAGGCACTTACAGGTAAGAAAATAGATCAAAACAAAATTGGTATATTAAATATCATAGGATTTGCACTCCTGATGACATTTATAGTTTTTGTAACCTACAACGATATAGTTAGATTCTTTAAATAGAAGGTGATAAAATTGAGAAGAAACTCACGTAGGATAAGAGTTGGTAATATATACATGGGGGCAGATGAAAGAATAACTGTCCAGTCAATGACTAATACTGATACTCGAGATGTTGAAGCTACAGTTAGTCAGATTTTAGAACTTGAAGATGCAGGTTGTGAAATTATTAGAGTTGCTGTTCCAGATGCTCAGGCAGCAGATGCTATTAAACTTATAAAACCAAGAATTCATATTCCACTTGTTGCTGATATTCATTTTGACTATAGACTTGCACTAAAATCTATAGAAAATGGAATTGACGCACTTAGAATAAACCCAGGTAATATTGGTTCAAAGACAAAAATTCAAGAAGTAGTAAGTAGTGCTAAGCATAGTAATCTACCTATAAGAATTGGAGTTAATGCAGGATCACTTGAGAAAGAAATTCTTGAAAAATATAAAAAACCTACTCCAGAAGGATTAGTTGAAAGCGCACTTAAAAATGCTGCGCTACTTGAAGAGGAAGGCTTTTATGATACGGTTATTTCTGTTAAGTCATCAAATGTAGTTGATAACATTAAAAGCTATGAGTTATTAGCAAGCAAAACTGATTATCCATTACACCTTGGGCTAACGGAGGCTGGAACTATTTTTTCAGGAACAATTAAGTCTTCAGTGGCACTTGGGCATTTGCTTTCACAGGGAATTGGAGATACTATACGTGTGTCTTTAACTGATAACCCGGTAGAAGAAATTAAAGTGGGAATAGAGATACTTAAATCATTAGGACTTAGAAAAAGAGGTCTTGAAATAGTATCTTGCCCAACATGTGGGAGAACCCAAATAGATCTTATAGGAATTGCTAAGGAAGCTGAAAAGTATTTAGCAGGTATAGATAAGGATATTAAGGTTGCAATTATGGGATGCGCAGTTAACGGACCTGGTGAGGCACGTGAAGCTGACATAGGAATTGCAGGAGGAAAGGGAGAGGGTTTATTATTCAAAAAAGGAAAGATAATTAAAAAGGTTCCTGAGAATAAGCTACTTGAAACCCTTATAGAAGAAATTAACCTTTTATAATCTGGAGGAGGATATGGAAAAGTCATTAAGTACTATAATTACTAAGGATTATAATTTTAATGATGCATCCTTAAAGGATATTATAGAAGATATTTTCATTAAAAAGATATATATAAGTAAATCAAACAAAGAGTGGAATGTTGTTCTTTCCACTCTTTGTAATCTTAATGAGGATATTTTACTGACTATTAAGGAAGCACTTAAGTATTCACTATCTATTAATGGTAACATTAACGTTCATATTGAAAGTAATGAAAAACCAAATGTTACACTTGAGGAAATAGTTAGTGATAATAATAGATTTAAACACTTTATACACGAAATATTTAAACAAAATCCAACCATATTATGTTTTCTTCAAGTATCTGAATTTAAGCTTAAGGATAAAAATATTACTATTTATGTAGAAAGTGAATTTGTAACTAAGCTTTTAAAGGATAGGGGAGTAGACAAACAAATTAAAGAGCATATTCAAAAAATATTTGGAGAGCTTACTTATATAGATTTTCAGGTTATTAACTCTGGCTTTAATTATGAAGAATTTAAAGCTATTGAAGATAGTAAAATAGAATCTATTAAGGCTCCAATTGTTAAAGAAGAAAAAACTTCTGATGAAAAGATTCAAAAGCCTAAAACTGTTAGGGTAGCTTCAGCTGCTAAGGTAGCTTCAGATAATATTATTTACGGTAGATCCCCGAAGGAATACTTTAAAACAAGTATTTCAGATGCATTAAATGAAGAGGATGTAGTAACTGTTCGCGGCGAAATTTTTGGAATTGATACTAAGGAACTGAAAAGTGGCAAGGTGCTACTTATGTTTAACGTAACAGATTATACAAGTTCAGTTAACATAAAAGCCTTCTTAAAACCAGAGGTTGCAAGTGATGTTATAAGTAATATTAAGGGAGCACAAATGGTACTTGTACATGGTAGAGTTACATTTGATACATTCTCTAAGGAAACTATTATTATGGCTAATTTTGTATCAAAGGAAGAAAAACCTAAGGTAGATGATGGAAGTGAAGAAAAAAGAGTGGAACTTCACGCTCATACACAAATGAGTTCTATGGATGGGGTATGTTCAGCATCTATGCTTATTAAAAGAGCTAAGGAATATGGTCATAAAGCAATTGCAATAACAGATCATGGCGTTGTTCAAGCATTCCCAGAGGCTATGGATGCATCAAGCTCTGGAGACATAAAGGTTATTTATGGTGTAGAGGCATATTTAGTTGATGATGGTGAACCATTAATATGTGGTCCAAGAGAATATTCTCTTAATGATGAGTATATAGTATTTGATATAGAAACAACTGGGCTTAACAAGGCAACAGAGGAGATTACTGAAATTGGAGCTGTTAAGATTAAAAATAAAGAGATTATAGATACCTTTTCAGCTTTGATTAATCCACTAAAGCCTATACCATTTGAAATAACAAAGCTAACAGGTATTACAAATGAAATGGTTAGGGATAAAGAAAGTATAGATAAGGTTATGCCAAGGTTTCTTGAATTTATAGGAAATAGTCCTGTAGTTGCACACAATGCGAAGTTTGATACAGGTTTTATTATAGAAAAGTGTAACAGACTTAATTTAGAATTTAAAAATACTGTTGTTGATACACTAACAATTTCAAGGTGGCTATTAAAAGACCTTAAAAAGCATAAGCTTAATATATTAGCAGAATACTTTAACATTAGTCTTGAAAATCATCATAGAGCAGTTGATGATGCAGTAGCTACTGCTGGTATTTTCTTTAAGTTTATAGATATGCTTAAAGAGATGAATATAAACACTATTGGTGAAGTAAACAATATATACTTAAGTGAGTTTGATATTAAAAAGGCAGAAACACACCATGCTATAATTCTTGTTAAGAATTATGAAGGACTTTATAACTTATATAAAATGGTTTCTGAAAGTCATCTGAAGTATTTCCATAAAAGACCCCGTATACCTAAAAGTCTTCTTATAGAAAATAGAAATGGCTTAATTATAGGATCAGCATGTGAAGCAGGTCAGGTATATAAGGCTGTTCTTAATAATACGCCTGAGGATATTGTTAAGAAAATTGCAGAGTTTTATGATTACCTTGAAATACAACCAGTTGGAAATAATCAGTTCCTTATTGAAAAAGGTATAGTACCAAATCAAAGGGGTCTGCAGGAATTAAACAAAAAAGTTGTAAGTATAGCAAAAAGTCTTAATAAGTTGGTTGTAGCAACAGGAGATGTACATTTCCTTAATAAACATGATGAGTATTATAGACGAATACTTATGGCAGGTAAGGGATTTAATGATGCAGATTCTCAGCCCCCACTGTACTATAAATCAACAGGGGAAATGCTTGATGAATTTAGTTATTTAGGTCATGAAACCTGTTATGATGTTGTTATAAAAAACCCTAATTTAATAGCAGATATGGTAGAGAGCATAAAGCCAATTCCAGATGGAACGTTTCCTCCTAAAATAGATGGGGCAGATGAAGAGATACGAGATATGACTTTAAATAAGGCATATAGCATTTATGGAAAACCTCTACCTGAAATAGTTCAAAAAAGGCTTGATAAGGAGCTTAACTCTATTATAAGTAATGGATATGCGGTTCTTTATCTTATATCTCATAAAATTGTTAAGAAATCACTTGATGATGGATACCTAGTTGGATCAAGAGGGTCGGTTGGATCATCATTAGTTGCAACAATGACAGATATTACAGAGGTTAACCCATTAGCACCACACTATGTATGTAGTAATTGTAAATGGTCTGAGTTCTATACTGATGGTTCTATAGGTTCAGGTGCTGACCTTAAGGATAGGGACTGTCCTAAATGTGGAACAGCACTTACTAAGGATGGATTTGAAATACCTTTTGAGGTTTTCCTTGGTTTTGAGGGTGATAAGGAACCTGATATAGACCTTAACTTTTCAGGTGAATACCAGCCAAATGCACATAAATACACTGAAGAATTATTTGGTGAAGGATATGTGTTTAGGGCAGGTACTATTGGAACAATAGCTGAAAAAACAGCATTTGGATATGTTAAGAATTACTTAGACGAAAGAGAAATTCCATCTACAGCAGCTGAAATTGAAAGGCTTGTTAAGGGATGTACTGGAGTTAAAAGAACATCCGGTCAGCATCCAGGAGGTGTAATGGTTGTTCCAAGGGATAATGATATATACAATTTCTGCCCAATACAAAGGCCTGCTGATGATGTTAATAGTGATATTATAACTACACATTTTGATTATCATTCTATAAGTGGTAGATTACTGAAGCTAGATATACTAGGACACGACGATCCTACTGTAATTAGAATGCTTCAAGATTTAACAGGACTTGACCCAACAAAGATTCCCCTTGGAGATGAGAAGGTACTTAGCTTATTTACTTCTCCAGAGGCTCTTAATGTTAACAAGGATAATTTTACATGTGAAGTTGGAACCTTAGGCCTACCTGAGTTTGGTACGAAGTTCGTTCGTCAGATGCTTGTTGATACACAGCCACATACCTTTGCAGAATTAGTTAGAATTTCAGGATTATCACATGGTACCGATGTTTGGCTAAATAATGCACAGGATCTTATTCGTGATGGGTATGCAACACTTAAAGAAGTAATTTGTACCAGAGATGATATTATGAACTATTTAATGCTTATGGGTGTTAAGCCTAAAAATGCATTTACCATAATGGAGAGAGTTAGAAAGGGAAAAGGACTTCGTGACGGGGATATAGAGGAAATGAAGGAGAATAATGTGCCTGAGTGGTATATTAATTCATGTAATACAATTAAGTATATGTTCCCTAAGGGACACGCAGTTGCCTACGTTATGATGGCTATAAGAATAGCCTATTTTAAAGTGTATTATCCACAGGCTTATTATGCTACATACTTTAGTGTACGTGGACTTGAAGACTTTGATGCAAGCATAGTATCTAAGGGACAGGATGCAGTACTTCAGGCTATTCGCGAAGTTGAAGCTAAGGGTAATAACCTAACCCAAAAAGAGAAGGGGTATTTAACTGTTATGGAAATTGCAAATGAAATGTTTGCAAGGGGAATTAAAATGCTTAAGGTAGATTTATATAAATCGGATAGTATTAGATTCAAAATAACTGATGAGGGAATACTACCACCATTTAGGGCTCTACAAGGAGTTGGAGAAACTGCTGCAAAGAGTATTGTAGAGGCTCGCGGTAATGGTGAATTTATTTCTAAAGAAGATTTAAGAGTTAGAACTAAGATATCTAAAACAGTTATAGAGATAATGAACGAGCATGGATGTCTTGAGGGACTTCCTGACACAAGCCAGCTATCTTTATTTTAACTTGTAAAAAAAAACACTTAATGTTATAATGTTATAAACAGCATATATACTTAATGAATAAAGAGTGGGGAAACCCACTCTTTCATTTATGTTTTCATGAATATAAGCTATGTGTTTATACAAATAATAAATATAAGATGGGAGGGCCAAAATGAGCAAGAAATCTTTAGAACTAACTATAGAAGAATTTACAGCACCATTAGTTGAATCACTTGGATATGAATTAGTTGATATAGAATATATTAAAGAAGATGGCGAATGGTATTTAAGATTTTATATAGATTCAGAAAACGGTATTCAAATTGAAGATTGTGCAGCTGTAAGTAGAGCAGTAGGCGATAAATTAGATGAAGTAGACCCAATTAAAGAGTCTTACTATCTTGAAGTTTCTTCACCAGGACTTGATAGACCACTTAAAAAAGAAAGCGACTTTATCAAATATAATGGTAAGAAAATTAAAATAAAATTCTACAAACCGTTTATGGATAAGAAGTTTGTTGACGGTATTCTAAATGGATACACTGACAATAATATAATAATTACAATCGATAATAATAACATCGAAATAGATAAAAGTTTAGTAGCTTCTGTACGACTAAATGATTTTTAAAATTTTGGGAGGAATTTAAAAATGATTAACAATGAGTTTATAGACTCACTACTTGAAATAGCAAGCCTTAAAGGAATTGAAAAGGATATAATATTCGAATCACTAGAATCATCACTAATCTCAGCATATAAGAAGAACTACGGAACTTCACAAAATGCTAAGGTTACAATTAACAAAGAAACTGGAGAAACACATGTTTACGCTCAAAAGAAGGTTGTTGAAGATGTTTATGATAACCTGCTTGAGATTAGTTTAGAGGACGCTAAGGCAATTAATCTTACATATGAACTAGATGATGTAGTTGATATAGAAGTTAATCCTAGAGAATTCGGAAGAGTTGCAGCCCAAAACGCTAGACAAAGAGTTATCCAAGAGATTAAAGAAGCTGAAAGAGACGTAATATACAAAGAGTTAGTTGAAAAGGAAAATGATATTATAACTGGTATAGTTCAAAAGAAAGAAAAGCAAAATATACTAGTTGATATAGGAAGACTTGAAACTTTCCTAACTCCAACTGAGCAAATGCCATCAGAGATATATAAACACGGAGATATTCTTAAGTTTTATGTTGTTGAAGTTAAGAAGACTTCAAAGGGACCTAATATAGTTATTTCAAGAACACATCCTGGAATAATTAAGAGACTATTTGAAATTGAAGTTCCAGAGATATTTGATGGAATAGTTGAAATCAAAAGCATAGCAAGAGAAGCTGGATCAAGAACTAAAATTGCAGTTTTCTCAAAGGATGAGAATGTTGATGCTACTGGTGCATGTGTTGGACCAAGTGGAATGAGAGTTCAAAACATAGTTTCAGAGCTTAAGGGTGAAAAAATCGATATTGTTAAGTGGAGCAAAGACCCTGCTGAATTTATTGCAAATGCACTTAGCCCATCAAAGGTTGTAAGTGTTAGTGTTAATGAGGAAGAGAAGAGTGCTAAGGTTATAGTACCTGATTACCAATTATCACTTGCTATAGGTAAAGAAGGACAAAATGCTAGACTATCAGCTAAGCTTACAGGTTGGAAGATTGATATTAAGAGTGAATCACAGGCAGCAGAATGTCAAAACTTTACTAATGATCAGGTTGTTTCTATGACTGAATCTCAAGAAGTTGAAGTTCCAGTTATTGAAGGAGAGGATATATAGTGAAGATAAAAAAGACTCCTACAAGAATGTGTCTTGGCTGTCAAGAAATGAAGGCTAAGAAGGATCTTATTAGAGTTGTTAAGAATAAAGAAAATGAAATTAAAATTGACCTAGTTGGGAAAGCTCCTGGTAGAGGGTCATATATATGTAAATGTACTGAGTGTTTTGATAAGGCTTTTAAAGCAAAAAAATTTGAAAGAGCACTTGGAATTAGTATATCACCTGAGATTTATGAACAATTAATGGGCGAGATTTCTAATGAATAAGATTTATAGCTTTTTAGGTCTTATGCAAAAATCAGGAAATCTTTGTTCAGGTGATGATACTGTAGAAATTGAGATCAAAAAAAATAACGTTGTTTTTCTGATTATTTCAGCGGATGCAAGTAATAACACTAAGAATAGGTTTACAGCACTTGCATCTAGAAAAAACCTTGAATATCTTATTATTGGTGATAAAGATGATCTAGGTTATGCTATAGGAAAGTCTCCAAGAAGTGTACTCGGTATAAAAAATGCTGGTTTTGCAAAAGCGTTTAAAGAGAAAGCTTCTCACATAAAAAATGGGGGTGAATGTATTGTCAAAAATTAGAATATATGAACTGGCAAAGCAAAGTGAAATGAGTAGTAAAGAACTTATCGAGCTTTTAAATAAAGAGTTTGGTATTGAAGTTAAGAATCATATGAGTGTTATCGAAGGCGATGAGGCTTCAATAGTTACTGAGTTCTTAGAGGAACTTCAAAAATCAAAAGATAAGGATTCAACTGACTCACAAGATTCAGCTGAACCAGCTAGTAAATTCGAAGAACATGAAAAATACGAACAGCATGAATTAGAAGAAAAATCATTTTCTAAAAAGAAAAACAAGGGAAAAAATAAGAGGGATGAATATCCCTCAAGTAAGGATGAGGATAAGATGGATATAGGAATAATTACCATTCCAGAAAGCATAAGAGTTAAGGATTTTTGTGAAAGAATCAACAAGCCAACAGCTGAAGTTATTAAGAAGCTTATGTTTATGGGCGTAATGGCAAATGTAAATAATGAAATTAGTTTTGAAGTTGCTGAAAAAATAGCAGAAGAATATGATTTATTATTAGAAATAGAAGAAGTCAAAGAAAAAGAAGAAATTCTTGTAAATGACTTTGAAGACGATGAGAAGGATCTTGTAAAAAGACCACCAGTAGTTACAGTAATGGGACACGTTGACCACGGTAAAACATCTCTACTTGACTATATTAGAAGTGCTAAGGTTACTTCAACAGAAGCAGGTGGAATCACTCAGCACATTGGTGCATATACAGTAGACGTTAATGGGGAAAAGGTAACATTCCTTGATACTCCAGGACACGCTGCGTTTACATCAATGAGAGCTAGAGGAGCTCAGGCTACTGACATCGCAATACTAGTTGTTGCTGCAGATGATGGTGTAATGCCACAAACTGCTGAGGCTATTAACCATGCTAAGGCGGCAGGAGTACCTATAATTGTTGCTATTAACAAAATGGATAAACCAGCTGCTAACCCAGAGAGAGTTAAACAAGAACTTACAGAGCATGAGCTTGTTTCAGAAGATTGGGGTGGAGATACTGTTTGTGTACCTGTTTCAGCTAAAACAGGAGATGGTATTGATAACCTACTTGAAATGATAGTTCTAATGTCAGAAATGCAGGACCTTAAGGCAAATCCTAACAGACTTGCTAAGGGTATTGTTGTTGAGGCTCAACTAGATAAGGGAAGAGGACCTGTTGCTACTATTCTTGTACAAAATGGAACTCTTAAGGTTGGAGACTCAATTGTTGTTGACTCAGCTTACGGTAAAGTTAGAGCTATGATTAACGACAAGGGTAAGAATGTTAAATCAGCAGGACCTTCAATGCCAGTTGAGGTACTAGGACTTTCACATGCTCCAAGCGGTGGAGATATTATTTATGCAGTTCAAGACGAAAAGACTGCTAGACAAGTAGCTACAATTGTTGAAAACAAGAACAAGGAAAAGTTCTATGCAAGCACTGCTAAGCTTTCACTTGAAGAGCTATTTAGCCAAATACAAGAGGGTAAAGTTAAGGATCTTAACATTATTATTAAGGCAGACGTTCAAGGTTCTGTTGAGGCAGTAAGACAATCACTTGTTAAGCTATCAAATGATGAGGTTAGAGTTAGAGTTATCCACGGTGGAGTGGGAGCTATTTCTGAAACAGACGTTACACTAGCTTCAGCATCAAATGCTATTATTATAGGATTTAATGTAAGACCTGATTCACTTGCTAGAGTACTCGCTGAAAAAGAAAAGGTTGAAATCAAAACGTATAGAGTTATCTACCATGCTATTGACGATGTAACTGCTGCTATGAAGGGGATGCTAGACCCTATATATAAGGAAGTTATTACAGCAAAACTTAACGTTAGAACTACATTTAAGGTATCAAGTGTTGGAACAATTGCTGGATGCTATGTAGAAGATGGTAAGATAAATAGAAATAACAGCGTTAGAGTTATTAGAGATGGTATTGTTATATTTGAAGGTAAGCTTTCATCACTTAAGAGATTTAAGGATGATGCGAAGGAAGTTGCTACTGGATTCGAATGTGGTATAACAATAGAAAAGTTTAATGACCTTAAGGAAGACGATGTTATTGAAGGATATACTATGGAAGAAATTGAAAGAAAATAAGAGGTGAAGTAGTATATGGCATTTAATAGAACAGTTAGACTTTCTGAGGAAATCAGAAAGATTCTAAGTGATATTATACAAAACAATATTAAGGATCCTAGAGTACCAATGCTTACAACAGTAACTAGGGTTGATGTAACAAAAGACTTACGATATGCTAAGGCATATATTAGTGTATTTGGTGATAAGGAAGCTAAGGTTAAGTGTATACAAGGCTTAAGAAGTGCTGCTGGATTCATTAGACGTGAAGTTGCAAGCAAGATTAAGGTTAGATATACACCTGAAATTCTGTTTGAAATAGACGAGTCTTTAGAACATGGTTTACACATTAATAAAATTCTTTCTGATATAAAGAAGAATGACTAGTGTAAAAACCATTATAGACCTTATTAAATTAAATAATAACTTTGCAATAGTATCCCATACGTCTCCAGATGGAGATTGTATGGGTTCTATGTTAGGTCTATATAACTGTCTTAAACTTCTTAACAAAAACGTTAATGTGTATTTAAATGATGTGGTTCCAAAAAGACTTAGCTTTTTAGAGGGTGCAAGTAATATTATTACAGAGGCTCCGAGTGTTAAGTATGATGTAGTTTTTGCACTTGATTGTGGAGACACTAAAAGACTTAGTTTTTCAGATATTTTACTTAAAGAAACAACTGTAATTAATATAGACCATCATAAGTCAAATGACTATTATGGAACACATAATTATGTGTGTCCTGAAATATCAAGTGTTGGTGAAATGCTTTTTAGTATTATGAAAGAGGGGGAACTTCCAATAGACAGAAACGTTGCAATATGTCTTTATACATCAATTGTTTCTGATACAGGGGGTTTTAAATATTCCAATACCTCTCCATCAACTTTAATTTCAGCAGCTAATCTTATGGAATTTAATATAGATCATTCAAAGATATATAATAGGCTTTTAGATGAGAAAACAAAGCAGCAGCTTAAGCTTACGGCACTAGCTACTAATGAGCTTAAGTTTTACTTTGATGATAAGCTAGCAATTATCTATTTATCTGATGAAATTATTAAAGAGTCAGGTGTGGATGAAAATGAAACTGGAGATATTGTTAATATAGGTAGAGATATTGATACTGTTGAAGTATCAGTCTTAATTAAGAAAAAGTCTGATAATCTATATAAAATAAGTATACGTTCAAAAAACTATGCTGATGTTAGATTTGTTGCGGAAAGCTTTAGTGGTGGTGGTCATATAAGAGCTGCCGGCTGTGCTATAAGTGGAGATATTGATTTTGTAATAGATAGTTTACTTTCTAAGATAAAGGAGATCATTTAAAGGATGAATGGAATACTTAACATATTAAAGCCACCTGGAATGACCTCACATGATGTTGTTTCATATGTCAGAAGAACTCTTAAAATGAAAAAGGTTGGACATACTGGTACACTTGATCCTGGAGCAGCTGGGGTTTTACCAATTTGTCTTGGTCAAGGAACTAAAATTGCCCAGTACCTAACAGACCAAAGTAAAGAGTATATTTGTGAACTTACACTTGGCAATGAAACA
The DNA here is from genome assembly GCF_036639235.1 of Clostridium sp. Classification (GTDB taxonomy): domain Bacteria; phylum Bacillota; class Clostridia; order Clostridiales; family Caloramatoraceae; genus Clostridium_AB. The sequence goes on along the minus strand of NZ_JAVWJB010000007.1, from coordinate 41,462 downwards.
GATACCTATGATAAGTATGGTGAGTTTTTACATGAAGATTTTAGTGATTATTCACATGTAACATATGATATGTTTATGGATAAGCTTAATAACTTTAAAGGGGAAATTACTCAGATTCCCCCTAAGTATTCAGCTATTAAAATTAATGGTAAAAGAGCCTATGACTTAGCAAGAGAGGGTGAAGAGTTTGTTGTTCCAACTAGAAAGGTAATAATTCACTCTATTGAAGTTTTAGATTTTTCACTTCCTCGTATATCTCTTAAAATAAAATGCTCTAAGGGAACTTATATTAGAAGTATATGTAAGGATCTTGGTGATATGCTTGGATGCTACGGGTATATGAGTTTTTTACTTAGAAGTCAAACAGGACCTTTTACCATTGAAAGTGCAGTGAATCTTAAGGACATTTCTCTAGAGAATATAGAAAATATTTTATATCCTATAGAATATGGACTTGAAATGGACTCGGTTTTTATTGATAATAAACATAGGGATAAAGTTTTAAATGGAAATCCTGTTAAGATTACTTTAGATTCACCTATAAAAGAAGGTGAGAAGGTTAAAGGATTTTTAATGCCAAATACTTTTTTAGGTATTGGACATGTTAAAGGGAGTACATTTAAAATTGATAAACTAATGTTTTAGATCTGGGTAGGGTAATAAGATGAAGATAATTAACGGAGATTTTCAAAAATTAAGTTCTAGTGAACCAATATGTGTTGCACTTGGAACCTTTGATGGAGTACATAGAGGCCATCAAGCCATAATACGTGAAGCTGTTGATATAGCTAAGAAAAAAGGTATAAAAAGTGCAGTACTAACATTTAACAAACACCCAAGAAGTATACTGTTTGAGACAGGTGGACCTAAGATTATTACTGATAACAATTCGAAGGCATCTATAATTGAAACCTTAGGAGTAGATTATTTGTACTTTGTTAATTTTAATAGTGAATTTAGGGACCTTGAAGATAAGGACTTTTTAAAGGGGCTTGTTAATAATCTTAAGGCTAAGGTTATTGTTTGTGGTTATAACTATACTTTTGGAAAAGAAGGACGTGGTAATTCTCTACTTCTTCATCAATCAAAAGATGTGCTTGATTACGACCTTAATGTTGTTGAAAGGGTTTCATTTGTATCCCAAAAGATATCAAGTACAATTATTCGTGAAAAAATCAGTACTGGAAACATTAAAGAGGCTAATAGACTACTTGGGTATAATCTTTTCCAATCTGGAAAGGTTGTATGTGGAAAGGGTCTAGCACATACTATTGGTTTTCCTACTGCTAATGTTATAATAGATGATAAATTATCATTTAAAAATGGCGTTTACATAACCCTTGCACATGTAGATAATAGTATATATCCATCTATTACCAATATAGGTTATACACCTACTGTTGAAAGTAAGTTTAGGGTTATGGAAACAAATATATTTGATTTTAACAAAGATATTTATGGTAAAGAGATTAAAGTGGAGTTTTTAGAGTATCTACGTGATGAGACTAAATTCGCTTCTGTTGGAGACCTTATAGATAGAGTTACAATAGATATTGAAACTGCTAAGGAGTACTTTAAAAATAATATTTACAATAACTAATGTCTTTGGTATAATATTTTAGAACCTATGCTAAGTTATTCGACTCTCCAAACGAATTTCATGGCATAAGGGGATACTTTAAATTAATGGAGGTTACAACAATGGAAAAAGCAATTAAGCAAGAAATTATTCTTAAGCACCAAAGACACGAAGGAGACACTGGTTCACCAGAAGTTCAAATCGCTATTCTTACAAGAAGAATCAACGATTTAACTGGTCACCTTAAGGGTCATATGAAGGACCACCACTCAAGAAGAGGTCTTTTAAAGATGGTTGGAGCTAGAAGAGGTCTTCTTAACTACCTTAAGAAGATTGATATTGAAAGATATCGTGCTATCATAGCTGAACTAGGAATAAGAAAGTAATTAATAGGGCGGTTAATCCGCTCTATTATTTTATCTTTTTTTATTTCAGCAAAATATTTAGTCATTAGACAAAGATGATATGATATAATATTTTTATACATAGTGTTAAAATCTATAAAAAGTATTCATAATAATAATGATACTTTAATTCGTTAATGAAAGGAGGCTGCTTAATGCACCAAATATTCGAAACTAATTTTGTGAATAGAAAGCTTAAGGCTGAAGTTGGTAAGTATGCCCTGTTATCAAATGGTTCTGTACTTATAAGCTATGGTGAAACATATTTACTTGTAAATGCTAATTCTTCTGCAAAGCCAAAGGATGGAATAGACTTCTTTCCTTTAAGTGTTGACTACGAGGAAAGACTATACGCTGTTGGTAAGATCCCAGGAGGTTTTATAAAGCGTGAAGGTAGACCTTCAGAAAAGGCTATTCTATCAGCAAGAGCAATAGATAGACCTATTAGACCACTTTTCCCTAAGGGATATTTTAACGATGTACAGGTAGTTTGTACTGTTCTTTCAGTAGATTCAGACAACTCACCTGAAATTCTAGCTATTAATGGAGCATCACTTGCTCTATCAATATCAGACATTCCTTTTGAGGGACCACTTGGTGCCGTACTTGTAGGAAGAGTTGATGGGGAAATAGTTGTTAACCCAACACTTGAGCAAAGAGAAAAAAGTGACCTTCACTTAACTGTTTGTGCTACTAAAGAAAGAGTAATGATGATTGAAGCTAGCGGAGACGAAATCCCAGAGGATGTTATGTATGAAGCTATTATGATTGGATTTGAAGGATGTAAAGAATCAATTGCATTCCAAGAAGAAGTTATAGCTGCTGTTGGTAAGGAAAAGAACATACCAAATCTATACAAGGTTCCAGAGGAAATTGAAGAAGCTGTAATGAACTTTGCATATGATGAATTATTTGATGCAATGAGATGTTCAAATAAGGAAGAAAGACAAGAAAAGGTTGATGCTATTAAAGATAAGATCTTCACTAAGTTTGAAGAAATTTATCCAGATAACCTTAAAGATATAGATAACGTAATTTATAACATGCAGAAGAAGCAGGTTAGAACTATGGTTATTAAGGAAAAGACTAGACCAGATGGAAGAGAATTTGATCAAATAAGAGAACTTATAAGTGATGTTAGCATACTTCCAAGAACTCATGGGTCAGGTGTATTCCAAAGAGGTCAAACTCAAGTTATGACTGTTGCTACTCTTGGAGCATTAGGTGATGTACAGGTTATTGATGGACTTAGTGAAGAAGAATCAAAGAGATACATGCATCATTACAACTTCCCACCATATAGTGTTGGTGAAGTAAGATTTATGAGAGGACCTGGTAGACGTGAAATTGGTCACGGAGCACTTGCTGAAAAAGCGCTTGAGCCAGTTATCCCAAATGAATCAGAATTCCCATATACTATAAGACTTGTATCAGAGGTAATAAGCTCAAACGGTTCAACTTCACAGGCAAGTGTTTGTGCAAGTACTCTAGCACTTATGGATGCTGGTGTTCCTATTAAGAGACCAGTTGCTGGTATAGCAATGGGGCTTGTAACTAATGATGATGCTAGTGAATATGAAGTATTAACTGATATTCAAGGTATTGAAGATTTCTTTGGAGATATGGACTTTAAGGTAGCAGGAACTACTAAGGGTATTACTGCAATCCAAGTTGATACAAAGATTAAGGGAATTCCAGAAGATATTATTAAGGAAACTGTAGAGAAGGCAAGAATTGCTAGACTTACAATTCTTGATAACATGCTTGAGGCTATTCCGGTTCATAAGAGTGATCTTTCACCATACGCACCTAGAATTATCTCAATGAACATCCACCCAGATAAGATTAGAGATATTATAGGGCCAGGTGGTAAGACTATTAATAAGATAATAGCTGAAACAGGCGTTAAAATCGATATTGAAGATGACGGAAGATTATTTATCTGTGCTCCTAATACTGAAGCTGGAAACAGTGCTAAAGCAATTGTTGAAGGAATAGTTAAGGAAGTAGAAGCAGGTGAAATATACCTTGGAAAGGTAAACAGAATAACTGCATTTGGTGCTTTTGTTGAAGTTCTACCTGGTAAGGAAGGACTTGTTCATATATCTAAGCTTGCTCATGAAAGAGTAAATAAGGTTGAAGATGTTGTTAGCATTGGCGACGAAATACTTGTTAAGGTTACTGAAATTGATGGTCAAGGAAGAATTAACCTTTCAAGAAAAGATGCTATTAAGAAAGAAACAACAGAAGAAAAGGAAACTACGGAATAATCCTAAAAGGGCTTTTAAAAGCCTTTTTTTTATGTTCTTTTATAGGTAAGTTATTAATAAAATAACATGTATAGCATTTTAAATAAGGGTGTAAAATGATAAAAAAATGGATATTACAAAAGACTATGTTCCTAGCTTTAGGTATGGCTCTTATGCTATTTTTAGGGATTATATACGGAGATAGTAAAAGTGTTTTCAAAAGCACAATAACACCTATAGATAAGGTGGATACTGATAAGAAGGTTGTAGCCATTGCATGTAACGTATATGAGGGGGAAGACTTACTTCCATCAATGCTTGAAACTCTAAAAGAAAATAACATTAAGATAAGTTTTTTTATTGGTGGAGTATGGGCTAAGAAAAACATACCTGTAGTTAAAGAAATACTTGATAATGGACATGATATACAAAATCATGGTTATTATCACAAAAGGCCTACACAGCTTAGTCTAGAGGATAATATTAAGGAAATAAAACTAACTGAAGACCTTTTAAATAGGGAACTTGGTATTAAAACTACACTTTTTGAACCACCATTTGGTGATTTTGATGAAAATACTCAAAAGGTAATTCAAAAAGCGGACCATAAACTAGTAACATTTAATATTGATACTATTGACTGGAGGAAAGATGCATCAACAGACCTTATACTAAAAAGAGTTTCAAAAAAGCTTACTGAAGGCGGTATAATATTAATGCATCCAAAGGATATAACAGAAAAGTCTTTAGATTCTATTGTGAAATACATAAAATCACAGGGTTATGAGATAATAACAGTAACTGAATTGCTTAATATTAAGTAATAATAATTGTTGATTTAAGTAGGTACTTATTTTATAATCGATTTATGCAATATAACGCTTAGGAGGTACGTATGTACAAAAGACATATATTAAGCAACGGAATTAAGGTAATATTTGAACATATACCATATGTTAATTCAATTAGTATCGGAGTATGGATTAAAAGTGGTTCAAGATATGAAAATAAGGTTAATAACGGAATATCACATTTTATAGAACATATGCTTTTTAAAGGAAGTAAAAATAGATCCTCAAAACAAATATCTGAAGAAATAGAATTTTTAGGTGGACAGCTTAACGCTTTTACAGCTAAAGAGTCTACATGCTACTATGTTAAGTTATTAGATAATCACTTTAAAAATGGAATAGATGTTTTATCGGATATAGTTATAAATCCTTTATTTACAGAGGAAGATATTGAGAAAGAAAAATCTGTAGTTATTGAAGAAATAAGTATGTATGAAGATCTTGCAGAGGATGTTGTTTCAGATCTTCAGTCAAAGGGTATATGGGGAGAAAATCCACTTGCATATCCTATACTTGGTACATATGAAACAGTTTCAGGATTTACTCGTGAAAGTATACTTGATTATTATAATGAAAGATATACTACAGATAATACAATTATTTCAGTAGCTGGTAACTTTAAAGAAGATGAATTAATTAGTGAACTTGAAGAGAAATTTAATAATTTCAGAAAATCTAACAATGCATTACAATGTGATGATACACCTAGCTACTCAAATCACATTCTAGTTAAGAATAAGCCTATAGAGCAGGTACATGTTACATTAACACTTAAAGGGCTTAAATCAGGAGATGAGGGACTATATAGCCTACTTGCTGTTAATAGCTTCTTTGGAAGTGGAACTAGTTCTAAGTTATTCCAAATTATAAGAGAAGAAAAGGGATATGTGTATACTATTTATTCATACCCATCATCTTACAAAAACTGTGGAATATTTAGTATATACTTTGCATGTAATCCAGCTTATCTCGAAGATGCTATGAAACTTATTAGAGAAGAGATTAAGTCTTTACACAAAAACAAAATGAGTGAAGAAGAAATAAGCAAGATTAAAGAACAACTTAAGGGAAGTTATATATTAGGCCTTGAAGGAGTTTCAAATCTTATGTTTGGCATGGGTAAAGCAGAGCTTACACTTGGCAAAACAAAAACTCCTGCTGAAACTCTTGAGAAAATAGACAATATTACTAAGGAAGATGTAGATAAGGTTATTGACTATGTATTTGAAGATGGCATAATATCTGCTGCGGTAGTTGGGAAAGATATTACTACAGATGAATTTGAATCTTACATATTAAATTAACAAAGGAGGTAGCTATCTAATAGCTATATTACTATGAAGCTTTATATTAAGAAAATATCAAAGGATTTACCTACTCCAAAGTACATGACTGAAGGTGCTGCAGGAATGGACTTATATGCAGCAGTAGAAGGTGACACTATTATTAAAAAGGGTGAAATTAAACTAATTCCAACTGGAATAGCAATATCTATTGAAAGTGGATATGAAGCACAGGTAAGACCTAGAAGTGGTCTTGCAATTAAAAATGGACTTGGACTTGTTAATTCTCCTGGAACTATAGATAGTGATTATAGAGGTGAAATTAACCTTATAATGATTAACTTTGGAACAGAAGACTTTACCATTAAAAGAGGGGACAGAGTTGCCCAAATGGTTATTAATAAAATAAAGACTCCAGATATCATTGAAGTTGAAGAACTAGATGATACTGAAAGAGCAGCAGGTGGTTTTGGATCAACAGGTCTATAACCACCTGTTTTTTAATATACATAACTATATTTGTTTTTAGGAGGTATATTATGAGTAAAAGACTTTCAGAAATAACTAATCTTGAAATAATAAACATATATAACGGAGAAAAATATGGTTTTATAGGTGAATGCGATATGATATTCTCAAGAGATAATGGAGAATTAATTGGACTTGAAGCATATGAAAGTAAATCATCTTTTTTCTCATTTAAAGATTCGGGGAATATTTTCCTTCCATGGACAGCAAAAATGAAGGTTTGTGATAGAACATTAATTTTTGACCATAAAATATAAAATTTATTTTCACAATTTTACAATAAGAGGGTATAATATATTAGTATGTAGAAATATATGTAGCAATAAGGGGGATAAAAATGAATATATTAGTACAGAAATTCGGAGGTACGTCAGTAGCAACGGCTGAAACTAGAGAACTTGTTGCTTCTAAAATAGAAAAGGCTTCAAATGATGGATTTTTACCTGTGGTTGTAGTATCTGCAATTGGAAGGAAGGGAGATCCTTATGCAACTGACACTCTTTTATCTTTAGTAGATGTTAAAGAATCTACATCTGCTCAGGAAAAAGACCTTTTAATGTGCTGTGGTGAAATAATTTCTGCAGTTGTTCTATCAGATACTCTTAATAAAAAGGGTCTTAGAACACGCGTTCTAACTGGAGGGCAAGCAGGAATAATAACAGATAATAACTATGGTAACGCTGAAATCATTAAGGTAGACCCTGTAAAAGTATATGACTTATTACTTGCTGGAATCATACCTATTATAACTGGGTTCCAAGGGGCTACAATGAATAATGAACTTACTACTATTGGTCGTGGTGGAAGTGATACCTCTGCAACTGTTATAGGAGAGGCTTTAAAGGCTAAAGCAATAGAAATATATACAGATGTAGATGGAATCATGACAGCAGACCCTAGAATAGTTAATGATGCTAAAATAATTGATAGTATTAGCTACAGCGAAGTATTCCAGTTAGCAGATCATGGTGCTAAGGTTATTCACCCAAGGGCAGTTTCATATGCTATGAGGGGCAATATACCTGTTTACATTAAAAACACTATGTCCGATGCTAAGGGAACAATAATATCTTCGAAGGAAGAAATTAACTCAAGTCACATAATTACTGGTGTTACTCATATGCCTTGTAGAACACAGGTAAGTATAAGATTTGACAATGGAGCTGATAACTCAAACGAACTATTCTTTACCCTTGCAGAAATGGGAATAAGTATTGATCTTATTAATGTATTTCCAAACTATAAAGCATTTACTATAGATGATAATGATACGGAAAAAGTAAATAACCTTCTTAAAGAGAGAGGACTTAACTACAATATAATTAGAAACTGTAGTAAGGTATCAGTTATAGGCAGTGGTATGAAGGGAATTCCAGGTGTTATGTCTAGAATTCTTATGGCACTTAATAAAGGCGGAATTGAAGTTCTTCAAACAGCTGACTCACATATGACAATATGGTGTCTAGTTAAAGGTGAAGATACTCACCGTGCTATAAATAGTCTTCACAATGAATTTAATCTAGAAAAATAAAAATCAGGATAGGAAAATATTTTCCTATCCTTTTTAGCATATTATTTTATAAATTAAAGAAACTAATACTAAAAATAAAATGAGGTGTTTTACTTGGTATTAGATTCAAACAAAAATAATTATGAACAGGAAAAAAATCCTGTAGACAAACAGGCAGAAAACAACGAAAAGCTTGAAAATTTGAAGCAATTAGGAAATGCAGCTATACCAGATGGCTGTGATGATATATTTACAATTAATATTATTGGTCAAGTAGAAGGTCATAATGTTCTTCCACCACAAACTAAGGCTACAAGATATGAGCACGTTATACCTCAACTTATAGCTGCTGAACAAAACCCTAAGGTTAAAGGGGTATTAGTTGTTCTTAATACTGTAGGTGGTGATGTAGAGGCTGGGCTTGCTATATCTGAGATGATAAACTCATTAACAAAGCCAACAGTATCACTTGTTGTTGGAGGTAGTCATAGTATAGGGGTACCTCTTGCAGTATGTACAGATTATTCATATATTACGCCTACTGCCACAATGATTATACATCCAATAAGAATGAATGGGCTTGTAATAGGTGCCCCTCAAACATTTGAGTACTTTAATAAGATGCAGGATAGAATTATTAGCTTTATTACACGTAATTCAAATATATCTAAAGATAAGCTATATAACCTTATGATGCAAACAGATGAGCTTTTAAATGATGTTGGTACTATTATTATTGGAGAGAAGGCCACAGAACTTGGTATAATTAAAGAAGTTGGAGGAATAGGCAAGGCACTTAATAAGCTTCGTGAATTAATAGAGGAAAAAAAAGAGGTATAAACTTTACAAAAACTTTGTTAATATATAATATGTTAACAAAGTTTTTTATTTATGTTATTTATAAAATATTTAGCTATAAAAGGAGTTTTCAAGTTGACTAAAGAATTAAGCTAAGGGTGGTGTTGTTTTGCCAAGAAATAATAAACATAAAAAACAAAAGGATTCTATTACGGAAAGATATAAAACAGAAATATATGGACTTTTTCTGTTTGCATTTTCAATATTAGTAGGATTTAGTATATATATAAAGCCATCAGGGCTTATTGGTGTATGGATGAGAGATTTAATATTCAGCTTATTTGGTATAACTTCCTATTTAATACCTATTGTAATGCTAGGTACATCAATTTTATTTATACTAAAAAAAGGATATATGTTAATTGAAAAGAAATTTATATGTATAAGTTTGTTTGTAATAACAATTATTACAATGATACATGTTGGTTATTCCCTAGGGGAAAGTCAGGTAGGATTTATAGAAAAATTAACATATTCAGCTCAGCTTGGAATGGAAAAAATGGGGGGAGGTATAATATCTGAATTAATAGCTCTTCCACTAATTTTAATGTTTGGTAGTGTTGGAACATATATAATACTTATATGTATAGGAATTATTTTAACAATTATAATTACAGAGGTATCATTAGTAGATATTTTATACATAATCATAGATAAGATTAGAAACACATTTAATTATGGTGCAGAAGCAGCTAAAAAGGTTAAGGAAAAAGTTCCTAATAAAACTGAAGATAAGCCATCTAGTATTATAATTGATGAAGATGAAAAATCAGCCTCGATTGATGAGGATATTAAAATATTTGATTCATTTGAAAAGGATAAAAAGGAAGAGGATATAAGTAAGCCTTTCTATACTGTTATGGATTCAAATGTTTCAGCTAAGAAAGAAGTTAAAACTTCTAAAGTAGAAAAGGAATCAGCAGTAACAATAATAGATTCTATTGAGTCAATTAATACGGAAATAATAGAAAAGGAATATATTTTTCCTGATATTAAATTACTTGGTGAGATAAATTCAACTAATAATCAGGATGATAAGAAAAGTCTTCTTGAAAATGCTAAATTACTTGAGGATACTCTTCAAAGTTTTAATGTTGATGCAAAAGTTATGCAAGTTAGGCGTGGACCATCGGTTACAAGATATGAACTTCAACCAAGTCCTGGTGTTAAGGTTAGTAAAATAGTTAATCTTTCTGATGACTTAGCATTGTCACTTGCAACTTCATCAGTTAGAATTGAAGCCCCAATACCAGGTAAGGCAGCAGTTGGAATTGAGGTTCCAAACAAAAATGTATCACCGGTATCCCTTAGAGAAGTAATTGAATCACACGAATTTATTGAATTTGGTTCAAATCTTAGTTTTGCACTAGGAAAAGATATTACAGGTAAGTGTATGGTAACTGATATAGGAAAGATGCCTCATTTACTTATTGCAGGTGCTACAGGATCAGGTAAGAGTGTTTGTATAAATACTCTTATAACAAGTCTTATTTATAAATCATCTCCTGAGGATGTAAAAATGATAATGATTGATCCTAAGGTTGTTGAACTTTCTATTTATAATGGAATTCCACACCTACTAATTCCTGTTGTAACTGATCCTAAAAAAGCTGCATCAGCTTTATACTGGGCAGTAAATGAAATGAATGATAGATACAAAATATTTGCTGAAAATAGTGTTAGAAACATTGATGGATATAATAATTTAGTTAAAACAAAGGGCATAGGTAAGAAAATGCCTAAAATAGTTATAATAATTGATGAGCTTGCTGATCTTATGATGGCATCTCCATCAGATGTTGAAGACTCAATTTGTAGACTTTCACAGATGGCTAGAGCAGCAGGTCTGCATCTAATTATAGCTACGCAAAGACCATCTGTGGATGTTATTACAGGGGTTATTAAAGCTAATATACCAAGTAGAATATCATTTGCAGTATCAAGCCAGACAGATTCTAGAACAATCCTTGATATGGGCGGTGCAGAAAAACTTCTTGGACGAGGGGATATGCTATTTCTTCCGATAGGTGAAAATAAGCCAATTAGAGTACAGGGTGCATTTATATCTGAAGAGGATGTTGAGAATATAGTTAACTTCCTTAAAGAATCCTCAGATGAAGAATACTCAGAAGAAGCTATTGAAGAAATCGATAAGATTAAGCCTGAATCTAAGCATATAGATGAAGATGATGACGTGCTACTTAATGAAGCAATTCAAGTAGCTGTTGACTATGGTCAAGCATCAGCATCTATGCTGCAAAGAAGGCTCAGAATAGGATTTAACAGAGCATCTAGACTTATAGAGTCAATGGAGCAACGAGGAATAGTAGGTCCCCAGGAAGGAAGTAAGCCAAGACAGGTGCTTATTTCAAAGGATGACCTATCAAATTATGATGAATAGACTTCTAATAGTTGTAGTTAAATCGCAAATTTGATATTATTTATTAAGATGTACTGTCGCATAATATCATATACTGTTAGTATTTAAAATATTAAGCAAAAAGAAGAAAGAGCTTGTTATCTTATGGAAAAACAGAATATTTCCAAGGAAATAAGCATTAGGAGGATTTGACATGGGCTATAATATAGGTATGGTTTCATTAGGCTGTGATAAGAATAGAGTAGATGCAGAAATAATGCTTTCCATATTAGCAAAAGAAGGACACAAGTTAGTAACTGACCCTAAAACAGCAGATGTAATAATTGTTAATACTTGTGGGTTTATAGATTCTGCTAAGGAGGAATCTATAAATACTATACTTGAAATGTCTGAAAATAAGGATTCAGGACGTTGTAAATCTGTAATAGTTACAGGATGTATGGCGGAAAGATATAAAGATGATCTTATGTGTGAAATTCCTGAAATTGACGCTATTGTGGGAACAGGTACTTATCGTCAAATTGCTGAAATAGTTACCAAGACTCTAAATGGGGAAAGTGGAATTGTTTCAACAGGAAGCATTAATTATGATCTTGACTACGAGAAAAGAATTTTATCTACTCCTTCACACTATGGATATGTAAAGATAGCTGAGGGATGTAATAATAAGTGTAGTTACTGCATAATACCTAGACTACGTGGAAGATTTAGAAGTAGACAAATGGATGGTATTATTCAGGAAGTTCGTGATTTAACAGAGCAGGGCGTAAAAGAAATCATATTAGTTGCTCAAGATACAACAAAGTATGGTAAGGATATTTATGGAGAAAGAAAGTTACCAGAGCTTCTAAAAGAGCTTGAAAAAATAGAAGATCTTAAATGGGTACGTATACTATATAGTTATCCTGAAGATGTTACTGATGAGCTTATAGATACAATAGCAAACAGTTCAAAGGTTTGTAGATATTTTGATATTCCAATACAGCACATTAGTGATAATGTTCTAAAGGGAATGAGAAGAACTACCTCTAAGAACGAGATATTAACTCTTCTTAACAAAATAAAAACCAAGATGCCAGATGCTGTGGTTAGAACATCATTAATAGTTGGGTTCCCTGGGGAAACTCAAGAAGATTTTGAAGAGCTTAAGGAGCTTATTAAGATGAATCTTTTAGATAGAGTAGGTATATTTACTTATTCACCTGAAGATGGAACACATGCAGCTACACTTGATAATCAACTTGATGAAGAAACTAAAGAAAAGCGTAAAAATACACTTATGCAACTTCAATCAGTTAACTCTCTTGAAAACAACAAGAAGCTTGTTGGAACTGTTATGAAGGTATTAATTGAAGGAAAAAGTGATAATAATCAATATTATGGTAGAACATATCAGGATGCACCTTCAATAGATCAAAATGTTTATGTAAATTCATCTATTGAAATTAATCCTGGAGATATTGTAAGTGTAAAAATAGAAAAAGCATATACTTATGATTTAATAGGAGATGTTGATAATGAATCTAGCAAATAAAATTACAACTTTTAGAATAATATTAATACCATTATTCTTAGTTTTAATTTACTGTAACTTTAAATACCATACTTTAGTTGCTACATCTATATTTATATTCGCAGCGTTTACGGATTGGCTCGATGGATATATAGCAAGAAGTAGAAATCAGGTTACTAAGTTCGGAAAGTTTTTAGACCCACTAGCAGACAAGTTAATGGTTATAGCAGCCCTAATATCACTAGTAGAGCTTAATAGGGTTGATGGTTGGATTGTTATGGTTATTATAGCAAGAGAACTTATTATAACAGGGCTTCGTGCTGTTGCTGCAAGTGACGGTATAGTTATTGCAGCTAGCAAATGGGGAAAATTTAAAACAGTTACCCAAATGGTAGCGGTGGTAGCTTCACTAGTTAATATGCCTTATTACAATGTATTAGTTGTAATAGCATTAATAACTACCGTTATTTCTGGTGTAGACTATATCATTAAAAATAAGCAAGTACTAAATACTAAAAGTTAACCGTTACCCCCTATTTTATATAAAAATAGGGGGTAATGTATAAATAAATTTAATATGGCTATGATTTTAAATAGATTGGTAAAATTTTAAAAATAGTCTTTGACAGTTCTAGTAATACATATTATAATATAAAAAAAGAACTAGTGTTCGGTTGATAGGAAGGATTGATTAGATGAACGTAGAAAAACAAAAAGCACTTGAACTTGCCCTTGGACAGATAGAGAAACAATTCGGTAAAGGTTCTATTATGAAACTTGGACAGGATTCAAAACTAAATCTTGAATCTATTTCTACAGGATCTTTAGACCTTGATATTGCTCTTGGAATAGGGGGAGTACCTAAGGGAAGAATCGTTGAGATATACGGACCTGAAAGTTCAGGTAAGACAACTGTGGCCCTACATATTATAGCTGAGTCACAGAAGAACGGTGGAACAGCAGCCTTTGTTGACGCAGAACACGCTCTAGACCCACAATATGCAAGAAACCTTGGAGTTAATACTGAGGATCTTATAGTCTCACAGCCAGATACTGGAGAGCAAGCTCTAGAGATTGCTGAAGCACTTGTTAGAAGTGGAGCAGTTGATGTTATTGTTGTTGACTCAGTTGCAGCACTTGTTCCTAAAGCTGAAATTGAAGGAGAGATGGGTGACTCACACATTGGTCTTCAAGCTAGACTTATGTCACAAGCTCTTAGAAAGCTTGCTGGTGCTATTAATAAGTCAAACTGTGTTGCTATATTTATTAATCAGCTTCGTGAGAAGGTTGGAGTTATGTTTGGTAACCCTGAAACTACTACTGGAGGACGTGCGCTTAAGTTCTACTCATCAGTAAGACTTGATGTTAGAAGAATTGATTCTATTAAGCAAAGTGACGAAATTGTTGGTAATAGAACAAGAGTTAAGATAGTTAAAAACAAGGTAGCACCTCCATTTAAAATAGCAGAATTTGATATTATGTATGGTGAAGGTATTTCAAGAGTAGGTGGAATTCTTGATGCTGGTGTAGCTAATGAAATAATTCAAAAAAGCGGTGCATGGTTCTCATATAATGACCAGAAGATTGGTCAAGGTAGAGAAAATGCTAAGGTATTCCTTAAGGAAAATCCAGCTATTGCAATTGAAATAGATACTAAGATTAGACAAAAGCATAACCTACCAGTTTCAGATCAACAGGTAGCAGCTACAATAGATGTTAAATCAGAAACTAAGTAATATTTTTAATTAAGCATTCATTTTGAATGCTTAATTTTGTTTTAAGGAGTAATTATGATTATATTATCTATTAATAAGGATAAGTGGACCGACAAATATATACTTGAAATGGAAGATGGAAATAAATTAAAGGTTTCAATTGATATAATTGTAAAGAATAAGCTTAAAGCAGAGATGGATATTAATCCATCTGAGCTATTTAGTATAATTACGGAAGAATCTAAGATTGAAGCCTACAATAAGGCACTTGATATAGTTAGCTATCGAGATGTTACTTCTAAAGAAGTAAAAAATAAGCTTTCTAAAAAAGGGTATAGTGATGATGTTATTGAATATGTTATTGAAAAACTTCATAACTATAACTTTATTAATGACGAAAAATATGCAAAAAATCAAACTACATATCTTGAAAAATATAAAAAACAAGGGAAGAATAAGATTATATATTCACTTAAACAAAAAGGTATTTCAAAAAACATTATTGATAACTTAGACTTTGATGAAGAGATAGAATATAATTCAGCTAAGTCTCTATTAGAAAAAAAACTTAAGACCCTAGAAAATGATCCGAAGAAAAAGGAAAAAATATATAGATATTTGTGTTCAAGGGGATTTTCAAGTTCTATTATTCTAAATCTAATTAAAAACATTTAGAAATGTAAAAATTAGTTTAATACTGAATAAAGTTTCACTATTAACTACATACATATTCTTTATTTTAAAATAGAAAATAACAATAAAAAGAAAATTCTTACAAATTTTAAATCAATTGATATATCTAGGCTTTTAAAGATTTTGAATTAGTTAATAGAATATTTGTAAACTTGACATAAGATTAAAACTATAATAAAATAAATACAAATAATGGTTTAATTATGATTAAATTCATTATTTTATGCTTCTAAAGAATAAGAGACGAGTTTCTAGAGCCCAGGTATTTTCTGCTCAATTAAGGGAGGTGTTTTTTATTCCTAATGCAGCAACTTGGTTAATGATATCTGGTGGAGTTATTATAGGCCTTATTATTGGATACATAATCAGAAAGAATATCGCTGAAGGTAAGCTTAACAATGCAGAAGCAACTGCAAAGAGAATGGTTACTGATGCTGAGAAAGAAGCTGATTCTAAAAAGAAGGAAGCTATAATTGAAGCCAAGGAAGAAGTTCATAAACTTAGAGTCGAATACGAAAAAGAAGTTCGTGAAAGAAGAAACGAACTTCAAAGAATGGAACGAAGATTAATTCAACGTGAGGAAACTCTTGATAAGAAAGTTGAATCACTAGAACAAAGAGAAGAAAATTTATCAAAGAAACAGTTAGATGTACAGAAGCTTCAAGAAGAAGTTAATGGTGTATACAAAAAGCAAGTAGAAGAACTAGAGAAACTTGCTGGATTAACTGTTGATGAGGCAAAACAAATACTTTTAAGTAACGTTGAGAAAGAAGTAAGACACGAAGTAGCTATTATGATTAAAGATATTGAATCAAAGGCCCGTGAGGAAGCAGATAAGAAGGCACGTGAAGTTATTACTTGTGCTATTCAAAGATGTGCTGCTGATCACGTAGCTGAAACTACAGTATCTGTAGTAGCACTTCCAAACGACGAGATGAAGGGAAGAATCATTGGTCGTGAAGGAAGAAATATTCGTACACTTGAGACTTTAACAGGAATAGATCTTATTATAGATGATACTCCTGAAGCAGTAATTCTATCAGGATTCGATCCTATTAGAAGAGAAGTGGCTAGAATTGCTCTAGAAAAGCTTATCACTGATGGAAGAATACATCCTGCTAGAATTGAAGAAATGGTTGAAAAGGCAAGAAAAGAAGTAGAAAACGAAATCAGAGAACAAGGTGAACAAGCAACCTTTGAAACTGGTGTTCACGGACTTCATTCAGAACTTATAAGACTACTTGGAAGACTTAAGTATAGAACAAGTTACGGACAAAATGTTCTTAAGCACTCAATCGAAGTATCTAATTTAGCAGGTCTTATGGCAGCTGAAATTGGAGCTGACGTTACTCTAGCTAAAAGAGCTGGATTATTACATGATATTGGTAAAGCTGTTGATCATGAGGTGGAAGGACCACACGCACTTATTGGAAGTGATCTTGCTAAGAAGTTTGGTGAGTCATCTACAATAGTTCATGCAATTGCTGCACATCATGCTGATGTTGAACCTCAAACAATCGAAGCTGTTCTAGTTCAAGCAGCTGACGCTATTTCCGCAGCTAGACCTGGTGCGAGAAGAGAAACTCTTGAAGCATATATAAAGAGATTACAAAAGCTTGAAGAAATTGCCGATTCATTTGACGGTGTTGAAAAGTCTTATGCTATACAAGCAGGACGTGAAGTTAGAATAATGGTTAAGCCAGAACAGATAACTGATCTTGAAACTATGCAAATGGCAAGAGATATTGTAAAGAGAATCGAAAGTGAACTTGAATATCCAGGACAAATCAAGGTTAACCTAATTAGAGAAGTTAGGGCAATTGAATACGCAAAATAGATAACAAACGGGACTTATGTCCCGTTTTTATATTTGCCATTTTTTATAATAAAAAGAAGGAAAAAGTTATATTATGTCGAATATCTTCTAGGTGGCAGTATTTTTATAAACTAGGAGGTAATATACATGGAAATTTTAAAGGTATCATCAAAGTCAAATCCAAACTCAGTCGCAGGAGCATTAGCAGCCTCAATACGTGAACAAGGCAGCGCTGAAGTACAGGCAATAGGAGCTGCTGCTATTAATCAAGCAGTTAAGGCTATTGCAATTGCTAGGGGGTTTTTAGCACCTACGGGAAGTAACTTAGTATGTATTCCTGCATTTACTGAAATAATAATTGATAATGAACAAAAAACTGGTATCAAGTTTATTGTTGCAGAGAGATAGTTTTAAAAAGAGAAGGTTTATCCTTCTCTTTTTTAATAAAAAATAAAAGTTCATATTGACATACTAGGATTCATGGATGAAAATAGAATATAGTGGGAATGTTAGCACTTAAAATTAGTATATGATTATACTATGTGTTTTAAATATATAAAGAGGGTGATAATATGCCAAATTATGATTTACACATTCACTCTACTTATTCAGACGGTGTTTTAAGTGTTGGTGAAATAATTAATATAGCAAAACTTAATAATCTTACAGGAATTGCAATAACTGATCATGACACAGTTGCAGCTTTTAAAGATCCTGCTTTCTCAAAGGAAAATGAACTGAATATTATTCCAGGAATTGAGTTAAGTACTATTTATAATAAAGCCGAGATTCATATTTTAGGGTATTTTCTAGACTATGATAATATAGAACTTAACAAAACATTAGATGAAATTAAGCTATTTCGTCTAACCAGAGGAGAGAAAATGGTTCACCGCCTTAATGAAATGAACTATAATATATCTATTGAAGATGTTATGGAAGAGGTTAAAGAAAATGCTTCATTTGGAAGACCACATATTGCAAGATGTTTAGTTAAAAAGGGTTACTTTAAAGATACATATGCTGTATTTGAAAAGTTACTTGGTAATGGTAAACCAGCTTGTATTGATAGATTCAAACTTCATCCAAAGGATGGTATTGAGCTTATTAAAAAATCAGGTGGAATTCCAATACTTGCACACCCTTATGTATGTAAAACAGGATTATCTAATGAATCAGTTACTACAATGATCAAAGATATGATTTCATGGGGAATTGAAGGCATCGAGGTTTATCATACTCTTCACAGTAAAGTTCAAGAGGGCATACTACTTAACATAGCAATTAAGAATAATTTAGTAGTAACAGGTGGAAGTGACTGTCACGAATCAACAGACGATAAGGGACAGTTTATTATAGGTACTAAAGGAATTTCCTTAGTAGACTTTAAAAAACTTAATTTAAGGAGATAATTATGACAGGTAGAGATAGAAATAGGCCTCTTCCTAATAAGGTTAATACAACAACCTTAGTTAAGCTTTTTACATTGCACTTTTTATCTAAAAAATCATGCTACGGTAATGAACTTATAGATAATATAGAAGAAAGTTTGAACTATCAATGGAAACCGAGTCCTGGTATGATGTACCCCCTTCTTAGAAATATGGAAGAAGATATTTTAATAGAGGGTTGGTGGCTAGAACCAGATAAGAAGACTAAGAGGCTTTATAAGATTACAGAAAATGGACAAAAGCATTACGAAAAGCTTAAGTTAATATATAAGCCACAGCTTGAAGAGTCTCTTACAATAATACAGAACACATTAAATATAATATATAAATAATTTTATGGAGGTTTGGCTTTATTATGGAACTATCAAGAAGAGCAAAAGATATATCTGCATCTGTAACTCTAGCAATAACAGCAAAGGCTAAGAAGTTAAAATCTGAAGGTGTTGATATTGTAAGTTTTGGTGCGGGGGAACCTGACTTTAATACACCACCTAATATAATAGATGCGGCTCAAAAGGCACTTGATTCAGGATTAACAAGATATACACCTGCATCAGGTATAGGGGAGCTTAAAGCAGCAATTTGCCAAAAGCTAAAAGAGGACAACAACTTATCATACAAAGAGGATGAAATAGTTGTTTCAAATGGAGCTAAACACTCACTGTATAATGCATTATTTGCAATATGTAATGAAGGTGATGAAGTAATTATCCCTGTTCCTTACTGGGTAAGCTATCCTGAGCTTGTAAAGCTTGTTGGTGCAGTACCAGTATATATTGAAACACCAGAAGAAAATGAATTTAAGTACAAAATAGAAGACTTAAAGAAGTCTATTACATCTAAAACTAAGGCTATTATACTTAATAGTCCAAACAACCCTACAGGTTCAGTATATTCACTTGAAGAGCTTCAAGAAATTGCTGCACTTGCTATTGAAAATGATATAATTGTAATATCAGATGAAATATACGAAAAGCTAGTATATGAAGATGTAGTACATGTAAGCATTGCATCATTATCAGATGAAATTAAGGATAGAACTATTGTTGTAAATGGGGTATCAAAATCCTATGCTATGACTGGTTGGAGAATTGGCTATACTGCTTGTAATAGTACCATAGCAAAGATAATGTCTAACTTCCAATCACATGCAACATCAAACCCTAATTCAATTGCACAGTATGCTAGTGTTGAGGCTATTTCAGGTAGCCAAGATGAAGTTAATAGAATGAAGGGTGAATTCGAAAAGAGAAGAGACTTTATGGTAGATAAGGTTAATTCAATTGAAGGATTATCATGTAGAAAGCCAAAGGGTGCATTCTACGTTATGATTAATATTACTGGAATTAAGGGAAGAGTAATTAATGGCGTTGAAATCAAAACATCTGTTGATTTCTGTGATGCATTACTTGACGGTGCTAAGGTAGCAGCCATTCCAGGAGCTGGATTTGGTAGTGATGATTATATTAGACTTTCATATGCAACATCAATGGATAACATAAAAGAAGGCCTTAATAGAATAGAAAACTTTATAAAATAGAATACTAAAGGTAGTGAACTTTCACTGCCTTTTTTTATTTCTATTTGAAGGGAGATTTTTATGTACAATAGATATGAAAGCCCATTAATATCAAGGTATTCAAGCCCTGAAATGTCTTACATATTTTCAGAAGAATATAAAATTATTAACTGGAGAAAGCTGTGGACTGCACTTGCTAAGGCAGAAGCAAGGCTAGGTCTTAATATTACTCCAGAACAAATTAAAGAACTAGAAGATAATATAAGTAATATTAATTTTGAAGCTGCAAAGCAAAGAGAAAAAGAAACAAGACATGATGTTATGTCCCATGTATATGCATATTCTCTTGAATGCCCTAGTGCAGCAGGAATTATCCATCTTGGAGCTACAAGCTGCTATGTAGGTGATAATGCAGAAGTTATAGCTATGAAGGAAGCTTTAATAATCATTAAGAACAAGCTAGTTCAAGTAATGAAGAACCTTTCCCACTTTGCACTTAAATATAAATCACTGCCTACACTTGGCTTTACACACTTTCAAGCTGCCCAGCTAACCACAGTAGGTAAAAGGGCAACACTTTGGCTTCAGGACCTTCTAATTGATTATGAAACTTTATGCTTTACTATAGATAATCTAAAGATGCTTGGAGTAAAAGGAACAACAGGAACCCAGGCAAGTTTTCTTACACTTTTTGATGGAGATATTAACAAGGTTATGGAACTTGACAGTATTATATGCGAAGAAATGGGCTTTAAAGATAAGTACTTTAGAGTTACAGGTCAAACATACCCTAGAAAACAGGATTACAACGTATTGTCTGCATTAAGTAGTATTGCTCAAAGTGCATATAAGTTTAGCAATGACATTAGACTTCTTCAAAGCCTTAAGGAAGTAGAAGAGCCATTTGAGAAAAATCAAATAGGATCATCTGCTATGGCATATAAGAGAAATCCAATGAGATGTGAGAGAATAGGTGCACTTTCAAGACTTGTTATAGTTAATACCCTTAATCCTGCTATAACTGCTTCTACCCAGTGGTTTGAGAGAACTCTTGATGATTCTGCTAACAAGAGAATTTCAACCTCTGAAAGCTTTTTAACACTTGATGGAATACTAAATCTATATATAAATGTATCCTCATCACTAGTTGTTTACGAAAAAGTTATTTTAGATCATATAATGAAAGAAATTCCCTTTATGGCTACCGAGGACATATTAATGCATGCAGTTAAAAAAGGGGGTGATAGACAGTATCTTCACGAAAAAATAAGAATCCATTCTATGGAAGCTGCTAAGGTAGTTAAAGTTGATGGTCTTGAGAATGATTTAATCGATAGGATATGTATGGATAAGGAATTTAATTTAACTAAGAGTGAGTTGCTTGAAGTTCTAAAGCCTGAAAGTTATATAGGACTTTCGCCTTATCAGGTAGAAAGATTTATTGAAGAATGCATTAACCCTATTATAAATTCTAACGATGTTGAAATAAATGTAAATATAGAGGTTTAAATACTAGGTGTAGAAGGGAAATCTTATAATATTCTCTGCTACACCTTTTTTCTATGTTTCACACACTTTTTGAAAAAATTAATATGACTTATTAATTTGATTTTACAAAATATTTATAATTTTAATATTATTCTACAAAATTAAACTATAATATATAAATTATTATTCTTATTTTATGATTATCATTATCATATGAAAGTAGAAAAATGTTTGGAGTATTATCCCAATTTTTAAGGTTAATTGTATATTATACCTATAAAAGGTCAATTAATACTATGTAAATTTCATTTAATATACTATAATTAATATAAATAGACTTTAGGAGGTTTTACTATGATAGGCTTTATTGGGGCGGGAAATATGGGTTTTTCCATGATTCAAGGTATGATAAACAATAATATTTCCCAAGAATCTATACATATTTTTGATAAAAATCCATCTACAAAAGATAGATTTAATGGTACAAATATTATAATTAAGGACTCGGCAATAGAGGTTGCAAAGAGCTGTAAATACATAATTATTGGAGTTAAACCTAATGTGTACGATATAGTACTTGAAGAGATTAAAAATTATATAACACCAGACACAGTAATTATCACAATTGCAGCAGGATATAGGGTTGAAAATGTAGAAAATATACTAGGTAAATGTAAAATTGTTAGAACTATGCCTAACACTCCAGCCCTTTGTACAGAAGGATTTACCGCTGTTTACTTCAATGAATGTATAAGCTCAGAAGAAAAGGAGTTTACCCTAAGTATTCTTAATAGCTTTGGTAGATGTAGTGTAGTGGAAAAAGAGGATACTATTAATGCTTATTCCGCTATTTCAGGAAGTGGCCCAGCCTTTGTTTCTATGATGATAGAATCACTTGCAGATGCAGCTGTACTACTAGGAATCCCTAGGTCTGAAGCATATTTAATAGCTTCTCAAACAGTACTTGGTAGTGGTAAGCTTTGTAGAGATACTTCTATGCACCCAGGAACCCTAAAGGATATGGTGTGTTCACCTGGTGGGACTACTATTGAAGGGGTAAGAACCTTAGAGGAAAAAGGATTCAGATCCGCTGTAATAGAAGGTGTTATTAATACATACAAGAAAAATCTTGATATTTCTAACATAAGATAAGGACGGTAATTTATATGATTGTAAGGTTTATTTTCTTTTTAATATTTATAGTATTATTTCTTTTGGGATTATTATTACTTGTTAAAAACATAGGTAAAGACAACGTGCGTAATAATAAGAAAAAGTAATTGATTTTGGGAAATAATCATAACAGAATTTTCTAAAATATTTCCCAGAATCTATTGAAGCATTGGTTATTATTTTTTAATTAACCTTATAATATTAACCTTTAAAAACATATAAACCTTAATATTATTTAAGTTGATATAATGTATTGAGTAATTACACCTTAATGTAAGTAAAAAGCTTATATTTAAGGTGTATTCTATATTTACCTATTATACATACAAATACATTAAAACATAAATATATTCGTTAAAAAGCCTATAAAACATTTCGCTAAATTGATATTTAGCGAAATGTTTGGTAAAATTACTATGAAGGAGGGATAATTTTCATGGAAAACAATGATCCAAATGAAATTCCATATATACTTAATGAGTATTTAGGATATTTGTCTACTATTAAAGGTAAGTCTCCAAATACTGTTGAAGGTTATAAAACCGATTTAAGACTTTTTATTAAGTATGTATATAAATTTAGAAATTCTCTAGAAACTCCACTTGAAAATGTGTGTGTAAAAAATGTTGATGATAACTTTATAAAAAGCATTACATTATCAGACATATACTCCTTTATAGGGTATGTTAATAATACCCGTCATAATTCTGCTGCTGCAAGAGCTAGAAAAACAGCTTCTATTAGGGGGTTCTTTAATTATTTAGAAAACAAAAGAAGGCTTATAGTAGACAATCCTGCTAAGGATTTAGAGTCTCCCAAAAGTGTGAAAAGACATCCAATTTATCTTACTTTAGATGAAAGTAAGGACCTACTTGAATCTGTTTTTGGTACTGTTGTAGGTAGAAATAAGGAACGTGACTTTTGCATTTTAGCCCTATTTCTAAACTGCGGTTTAAGACTTTCAGAGCTTGTAGGTATTAATATTAGCAGCATAAAAGGTGATATACTTACGGTAATTGGAAAGGGTAATAAGGAACGTACAGTATACCTATCCCCTATATGTCTAAACTCGATTTCAGCATATCTATCTATACGTTTAAAGCCACTTCCAGGCTTTGAGGATGCTCTTTTTTTAAGTGAGCAAAGAAAGAGAATTAACAAAAGAACAGTGGAACTATTAGTTAAAAAATATGCTGAGTACGCAGGACTTGATTCAAATAAATATACGCCACATAAGCTTCGCCATACTGCTGCAACTCTTATGTATAAACATGGAGGGGTTGATATACGGGCGCTTCAACAGATACTTGGTCACGAAAGTGTTGCTACAACCCAAATATATACCCATATTGACGATGATCAATTACGTACAGCAGTTAAATCTAATCCACTAGCTAATCTTAATATAAATATAGAAAAAAAGTAGTTTACTTAATATATATTATGTAAACTACATAGCATAAAAATAACCAGGTATGCCAAATTAAGCATCCTGGTTATTTGAATTTTCTTCATTTTCCTCGTAAAGTATATCGCGAATTTCCTCAATATCCTCTATAAATTCATATTCATTTGTTGCATCAGTATCTTCTTCTTCCACTTCTTCAAGGTTAAAAATATTATACTCATCAAACTCGTTAAGGCTTGCTGTATCTTCATCTACAACCCCATCAATTCTAATTTCTCTATAGTCTTTAGTGTCTATTCCAAGACATTTTTCGCAGCTATCACAGATTTTAGATGGATCTAAGTCGCAAATATCTAACTCATTATTAAATTCCATAGTACACACTCCCCTTAAATAATCAATACATCTATTTTAATAAAGGTTAAGTATATTGTCTACTAGTTTTATTTTTCCAAATAATATTTATTTTATTAATTTACATAATATTTATTATGTAAATATTATTCACAATATTAAAATTATTAGAAATATATTAATAATATTTGAATATTATTAATATTCTAATAAAACATACTGATTGGTCATTGCTATACTTTGAAAATGTGTGTGTAAATACTTTTTCTAAACTATTTATACTACACTAAAAAAGAACGTAAGTTTTGATTTAGAATTATATCTATGATATAATTACTTAAATAATTGAATGTACATAGTTTAAAATAAAGAAAGGAGATCTTCTATGTCTAATGTAGGTCTAAGCGAAAAGGAACAAATAGTTCTAGATTATATAAGAGATTCAATACAGGATAGGGGTTACCCACCTTCAGTTAGAGAGATCTGTGCTGCCTGCGGATTTAAGAGTACATCTTCTGCTCATGGAGTTATACATTCCCTTGAGAAAAAGGGTGTTGTTCGTAAAGACCCTGTAAAGACTCGTGCACTTGAAATTGTTGAAGATGCAAGGCTTCGTAAAGAAATGGTACATGTTCCTATAGTTGGCGAAGTTGCTGCTGGTGAACCTATTCTTGCTGTTGAGAATATAGTAGATACATTCCCATTACCTATGGAGTATATTAAGAGCAATAAGCAAACCTTCATGCTTCAAGTTAAAGGCTCTAGTATGATAGAAGCTGGTATTAATGATGGGGACCTTTTAATTGTTGAGTCCACTTCTACTGCTAATAACGGAGAAATTGTTGTTGCTTTAATTGAAGATAGTGCAACAGTTAAGCGCTTCTACAAAGAAAAGGATCATATTGTATTAAAGCCTGAGAACTCAGCTATGGATAACATTATAGTTAAAGACTGTGCTATTTTAGGTAAGGCAATTGGACTTTTTAGAACCATGAATTAATAAGATCTACAATATATAAGTTTTCCTACAAAAAACAACCAGCATAAGCTGGTTGTTATTTTTTATTTGCAAAAGGTAACATACATACAATATTAATTAAAAAGTCCCTTATAGCTTGAAGTGACTCTATATGCATTCTCATTTGAATAAATATTGGTTCATATTGTAATTTAAGCTCTGTATGAACTGGAAGTGTAAACTTTTTAATGCTTTTATGCCCTGCGCGGAGCTTATTAACCGTGTACTCTATACTATCATCTAATATCTTGTATTCAAGATTAACATGATTTAAAAGGTTTATATATAGTTCATCTACTTCATCAAAATACTTACATACCTTATTATAGGCATATATTTGCTTATATATATCAAGAAATTTATAACTATTGTCTAAAACTATCTTTTCAAGTTCTAAAAAGATGTTGTAGTATCTAAGTCTTATTGTTTCAAGATATTGTTCTTTTAAGTACCCCCATCCTTCATTTAAGGTCATGTATACACTGTCCTTAATACATTTTCCAACTGAAGGTGCAAATTCATTATTTTCTAGATAGTATGCATTACAGTACGGTTCTATATATTCTCTTGAACTCGCCTGCTCCATTTTCTCCATTTCCTGTTGGAATTCCTTAATTAATATTTCATAGTCTTTATAATAGTTTTTTATGCTATTATAGTACTCTTCAATAGTATCTAAAAACTCTTGATTCTTTGAAGTGATCTGTTTTATAGCTCTTATTTGCTCATCATTCATTTTTCCCACAAC
The DNA here is from genome assembly GCF_036639235.1 of Clostridium sp. GTDB lineage: Bacteria > Bacillota > Clostridia > Clostridiales > Caloramatoraceae > Clostridium_AB. The sequence continues at coordinate 14,924 of NZ_JAVWJB010000007.1, read as the reverse complement.
CTTATCTAAATATTATCATACTATCTAATATTGGTTATCGTACATAAATATGAATAATATATAGAAAAAGTCCCAGTTTGCACTGGAACTATTGGAAAAATTTATTTAATTTCATTTTTAAGGTTCTTTTTCTTCTCTTGAGCTGAAACAACTACACATGCAACAAGATCTCCTGTAACATTAACTGGTGTTGTTATCATATCTAAAATTCTATCTACACCTGCAATTAATGCTATAGCTTCTAGTGGAAGACCTACAGCTGATAGAACCATTGTCATCATAACAATAACAGTACCAGGTATTGCTGCTGCACCAATTGATGCAAGACCTGCTGTAATCATAACTATTATAAGCTGTGGAAAGCTTAACTCTACACCATAAATTTGTGATATAAAAATAGCACAAGTTGCTTGATATATTGCTCCTCCGTTCATATTAACTGTTGAACCTAAATTAAGTACAAAGTTAGAAACTGTCTTACTTATACCAATTCCCTCTTGAATACACTTCATTGAAATTGGAAGTGTTGCTGCACTACTTGCAGTTGAGAAAGAAAAAATCTGTGCTGGAAGTATCTCTTTAAAGAACTTAACAGGACTCATCTTTCCAACGGTTCTAATTGCTATTGAGAATACTACTATTACCTGAATTAAACATCCAAGTAGTATTACCATTACAAGTTTAAATAGTGTAAAAATGATAGCAGACCCATTAGTTGCTACTACTTCTGTAATTAATGCAAAAACAGCAATAGGTGCAACCCTCATTATAATACCAACTATTCTATACATGATTTCTGCAAATGAAACAAATAGCTGCTTTACGTTATCTACCTTAGTACCTATTATATTAATAGCTATTCCTATGAAAGCACCAAAAACAATAATTTGAAGTGTATTACCTTCAGCTAGTGCCTTAATAGGGTTAGATGGGACTATGTCTACTATAAGTTTAGCAATAGATGATGCCTCAGTAACTTGCCCCTGTGGTATAGGCATATTAATACCAACACCTGGCTTAATAAGCATAGCAAGTGTAATAGCTATAGAAGCTGCTATTAACGTTGACCCTATATAGTATGTAAGAGCCTTTCGTCCAAGGAATCCAAGTCTATTCATATCCCCTACACCTGTAATACTATTAATTAGTGTAGCAAGAATCAGTGGAACTATAACCATCTTCATTAAGTTAAGGAATATGGCTCCTATTGGTGATATAACACTTCTTAAAAATCCATCGAAGTGGAATGTATTAATTACTAACCCTAGAACAACACCAAGAATAAGTCCTGTGAAAATTCTAGCTGAAAAACTCATTTTCTTCATTTGTGTACCTCCTAAACCTAATCTAGTTATTTAAATGTGTATTTGAACATACACATATATTTTAGAACCCATGTATACAATTATTATTGGCCACTCGAACATTTTACTACATAATTCGACAATGTTCAAACCATATTATTACTTTTAAGAAATATATAATTACTTAACTATATATAGGTTATCCAAAATTCTAAAAAAAATAAACGATAGTAAAAAATTACTATCGTTTATTTTTATTTTATAAAGCCTAGGGCTTTAAGTACCTTTTCTGCGATTTTTCTCTCTACTCCCTTATATGGGAATGAATGAATATGAATAGCAGGATTAAAATTAAGCTCAATAATTGCATAATTTGAGTTTTCGTCTTTAAAATCCTCTATCATAAGATCTACTCCACATATAGTAGCATCAACTGCCTTAGATGCTTTAACTGCTATATCTTTAAACCTTTGAGGCATTTCATCTGTATAGTCAATACTATCTCCACCTGTACTTATATTAGAGTTTTCTCGTAAATAAACAACCTCATCCATAGCTGGTACATAGTTCGGTGTTTTGCCAAACTGGGCTAAAAATAATTCAACATGCTTATCTATTTCAATTTTCTCAAGTGGAGTTTTATATCCCTTTGAGCGAAGATAACTCTTATTCTTCTCCTCTACAAGGGTAGTAATACTATCTACTCCATTTCCTATTACATTAGCAGGAACCCTATTAAGTACCCCTATTGCCTCATCTTCAACAACTAGGAATCTAAATTCTTTCCCTTTAATGAACTCCTCTACAAGAACAGTATTATCCTTACTAAAAGCAATTTCAAAAGCCTTTTTAATGTCATCTTTATTAGCACCATCTGGGAAAATACTTATTCCTATTCCAAAATTAGTTCCCTTTGGCTTTATAACTATAGGCTTTCTAGTAAACTTATAAATAGACCCTAATGCATCATCAATTGATGTATATTCAAATCCATCTGGAACCCTAATATTATGCTTACGAAGAACCTTTTTAGTTACAACCTTATTCTCCATCATAAGAATTGTTGCAAAGCTATCAAGTGATGTTTCTGTAGCCTGCTTTACATATTCTATTTTATTCTTATCTGAAAGTGTAATAAAATTCTCAGTTCTATCTATAATATCAACCTTAATTCCCCTTTTTATAGCTTCCTTCATAAGAATTTGAGTTGAAAGTTCTAAGTCCTCATATCCAACCATTTTAAAACGGTTCTTATAACTACTTTCTTTATAGTCCTTAGCAAGTGATATATTAGAATGTAAATACCCTTTATTTATACTTTCTTCAATAACCTTAACAGAAGGCAATGTAGATGGATTAATAATTTTGTTCTTAGCCTCATCTATAACAAGGTCCTCTTTAAGTTCAAGATATTGATTCATCTCTTCAATTTCACTTATTACCTCAAGTAGATAATCCTTAGCTAAGATTTTTTCTCCGTCCTTTTTAAGGAATACATCACTACATCCATGTCTTGCTATTAACCTTTGGTTGTATAGAGCCTCTTCCTGCCACATCTTGTAGCTTTTTTCTTCTTTGACTGTAGTATATAGAATAAATAAATGTATAAGTCTTAAGTCATTATAGCTTATACCTGTTTTTTCAAATGGGTTAATATCGATGCTTCTAACCTCAAGATAATCTATTCCATCCTCAAGAAGAGATTCAAATAACCTAGTATTATCCTTTGCCTTAAGTCTTATCTGACTATAAAGCTCCTTGCTATTATCTATATAATCCTTCTCAATAAAGCTAATAACGCTTTTAATGTGTGATTCTACACTTTTATAGCTTGGATAAAGATCTACTTTATTTTCGTAGCCACATTCAGTATTCCTAAAAGAAATTGCTCCCTTTGTTGAATAATCTTCACTGTTAATTAGCTTTAAGTCATTACTACATACGCTTTTATAGCTTTCATGTATAACAGGAGCTGCACCAAGTAGATAAATTAAAAACCATCTATATCTTAAATAATTTCTTGTTATCTTAAGATAAAAATTATTCTTAAATACTTTAAAGCTCTCTCCTGTATTTAAATGGTTATAAATCTTTCTTATAAACTCATCTTTAAATGAGAAATTATAATGTATACCAGAAATAAGCTGCTTTTTGCCGCCGTATCTTTTTAGTAGTGATGCCCTATAGTTATATCTTTCAGTCCCATCAATACTATCTCCAAAATCAGCAATTGGAATTGCTCCCTCATCTTTAATATAACATGGCATTGACTGTGGCCATAAATACTCACCTTCAAGCGAATTAGCTACTATATCATATAGTACTTCAAGAAAATCGTGGGTATCCTTTAATGATGAAAATATAGGAGTTACCATCTCTACTTGACTCTCGGAAAAATCAGTTGTAATATAAGGATTTTCTATTTTCTCCCCAAAATCCTTTGGATGCTTAGTTAGTGCTAAGTATCCATTACCATCAACCCTAAGTGCTTCCCTTTCTATTCCAAAGTTTCCCTCTAATAATTCTTCCTTGTTAAATAGACTTTTATATATATTTAACATCCGTCACCTTCCACACTTTAAATTTCTAGTTTACTTAATATTAGTTATGATTTCATATCTAATATTCAATACTAATTATTCTAATACATATTTGGTAAATTTACCATAGTTACATAGAAAAAAGCCTAAATAGAATTATTCCACTTAGGCTTTAGATTTACTTATTATTAAGTACGTTACTAAGACCTATCATAACACCTGTTTTACCATGGTCAAATGTAAGTCCACCCTGCATATATGCTATATAAGGCTCTCTTATAGGTCCATCTGCACTAAGTTCTATTGAAGAACCTTGATTAAAGGCACCTGCTGCCATTATAACCTCACTTGTATAACCTGGCATCTCCCATGGTTCACATTCAACAAATGAATCTACTGGGGAACCTTTTTGGATTCCCTTACAGAAGTTAATTAAATCCTTTGGATTACCAAACTTTATAGCCTGGATAATGTCACTTCTCTTGTCAAACGCACCAGGACATACTTCATAGCCACATATCTCCATAACTCTTCCACAGAATATTGCTGTTTTAAGAGCCTCTGCTGTTACATGTGGAGCATGGAATAATCCCTGAATCATATATCTTATAGCACCAAGAGTTGCCCCTGCTTCCTTCCCAATTCCTGGAGAAGTTAGTCTATAAGAAGCCTGCTCTACATACTTACTCTTACCTACAATATATCCACCTGTTGGTGCAATTCCGCCACCTATGTTTTTTATAAGTGAACCTGCAATCATGTCTACCCCAACATCAGTTGGCTCTAGAACATCTAGGAATTCTCCATAGCAGTTGTCAACAAACACTATAACATCTTCACGAACAGCCTTTATAGCCTCAGTTGCTTGTTTAATTTCTTCAATAGTAAATGAAGGTCTATATCCATAGCCTGTTGATCTTTGCATACCTACAATTTTAATTGAAGGGTCATTTTTAAGCATTTCAACGCTTTTTTCAATATCTATCTTATTATTAACAAGTGCAACCTCTTCATATCCAATACCGAATTCCTTAAGTGAACCACAATTCTCACCTTCAACTCCAATTACTTGAAGTAGTGTGTCATATGGAGTACCTGTTATGTACATAAGTTTATCATTAGGTCTTAAATTACCTGTTAGAGCAAGTGTTATAGCATGTGTTCCTGATATAACATTTGGTCTAACTAATGCATCCTCTGCATTAAAAACCTTAGCATAAATAGCCTCAAGTGCTTCACGTCCTATATCACCATATCCATATCCTGTTGAATGGGTAAAGTGGTTATCACTTAGACGTACACTTTGCATTGCCTTTAACACCTTATTTTGGTTGTATTCTCTTATTTCATCTATATCCTTAAATACAGGCTCTATATCATTAAGAGCTTTCTCTGAAATATTTAGTACTTCATCGCTTATATTAAAATTAGTCTTTAAAAAGTCCTTAGTTACTGATAACATTTTATCCTCCTAGTAATACGCTTTATCTAAATAATTTTAGCATAAAAGCTAAAACCCTTCTACACTCAATAAATGTAGAAGGGAATATTTATTAATACTAAAGTTTATAACTCTCTATTAATATCTATTGGTTATTGTAAAGAACAGGCTTAGCCGGTGTAATAGTTGAAATAGCATGCTTATAAACCATAGTTTGCTTTTCATCTACTTCAAGAATAACTGTAAAGTTATCAAACCCCTTTACATAACCTTTTAGTTGAAATCCATTTACAATATGTACCGTTACCTGAATTTTGTTTTTTCTAGCTTGGTTTAAGAATACATCTTGTAAGTTATTTGAAGTTTTGTTCATGGGTATCATCCTCCAGAATATAGTACTTTTATACATTATTCTATATTTGTTTGAAATCTCCTTCAATACAAGACAGAATATTTTTAATTAGGTCATTTTTTTCTATTTGTTCATCTGTATTAATCCATTTAATACGTTTGTCTTTTCTAAACCATGTTAACTGCCTTTTTGCATATCTTCTACTGCTTTGCTTAATATAATCTATAACCTCATTTAGCGACATCTTCCCATTAAGGTAATCTATAACTTCCTTATAGCCTATTGCCTGCATAGAAATCATATCCTCTGTATAACCCATGTTAAGAAGTTTTTGAACCTCCTCAACAAGTCCCTTATTAAACATTATGTCCACTCTTTGGTTAATTCTATCATAAAGCTTTTCACGGTCCATATTAAGTGCAAAGTATGATAAATTATAATCAATATCCCTCTCCTTAGATTCTTTTTGGATTTCAGATATTGTTTTTCCTTTAATTTTATATACCTCAAGTGCTCTTATAACCCTCTTAATATCATTTGGGTATAATCTTTTATAAGACTCTTCATCAACATCCTTTAGCATACTGTGAAGATATTCATTTCCCTTTTCTTCAGCTATAGCTTCAAGCTGCTTTCTGTACTCTGCATCCTCTTCTCGTCCTGAAAAGTCTAGTGCATATGTTAAAGAATTAATATAAAGGCCTGTTCCCCCAACAACAATTGGGGTTTTACCTCTTGATATAATATCATCTATATAATTTCCTGCTCTTTCACGGAACAATGCAACACTAAATTCAACATCAGGAGTAACCTCATCTATCATATAGTGTTTAATTCCATCCATTTCTTCCTCTGAAATCTTAGCAGTACCTATATCCATATACTTATAAACCTGCATAGAGTCAGCAGATATTATCTCCCCATTAATTCTTTTAGCAATTTCTATAGATAAGGAAGTTTTCCCCGAAGCAGTTGGTCCTGCTATAATTACTAAATTCTTTTTCATATATCTCACCTATTGAATTCTTTTAAATTTTTTCTCAAGTTCTGTTAATCCCATTTTAATAATAGTAGGTCTTCCATGTGGACATGTATATGGGCTATTACATTTAGATAGATTATTAAGTAATACTTCTATCTCCACTTCCTTAAGAGAATCTCCTGCCTTAACAGCTGACCTACATGCCATTGAATATATTATCTTATCTATACAGGAGCTTTTTTTGTCACTAAGCATAGAAACATCATCTAATATCTCATTAAATAATTCCTTAGAACTAGGATTACCATATAGAAGAGGAACTTCCCTGATTGAAATAGCATTTCCTCCAAAGTCCTCAATAGTAAATCCTATTCTTGAAAACATTTCGATATTAGCCATAACTATCTGCTTCTCACTAATTGAAAGGGTTTCAACAAGTGGAACAAGTAAGGGCTGTGACTTAATTGAGAACTTTTCAAATTCACTTTGATACTTCTCATAGAAGATCCTCTCATGTGCAGCATGTTGATCTATTATATACATTCCATCATTTCCCTCAGCAATAATAAAGGTAAGCCCTATTTGACCAACTATTCTAAGCTTTGGAAGTCTATTATTTTCTTCAGGACTTGGAACCTGTTCATATACATATATAGGCTCATTAGTAGAGGTTTTAGCTTGTTCGAACATTTGTTCTGACTCCTTAAAAACCCCACTTAAGCCTTTGTTTTCAGTGTTATTATTTATAACCTCAGTTTTTTGAAGAGGCTTTTCCTCATATTCTAAGGTTTTAACATATATATTATTAGATATATTCTCTACACTGCTAATAGGCTTTATATATTCTTCTTCTATTTTCCTATATTCAGCCCTATTTATATAATCATTAGTAGATATTGAGGATCTTTTAGCTTCCTCTACTGTAGCAATTGGCTCCGCATCTGGCACAGCCTCTATTACAGCATTGTAGTTAATACTTCCTTGAACATAATTAACATTATCCTTATAGGTTTCTGTTTTATATACGTCCTCTATATCTATTTCATCCTGAAGAACAACCTTAATAACCTTAAATAGCTTCTTATAAAGTAGCTGTTCATCCTCAAACTTAATCTCAGCCTTAGTTGGGTGAACATTAACATCAATAAATCTAGGGTCTACACTAATATTAAGTACGAAAAACGGAAACTTATTAATAGGTAGCATAGACTTATATGCCCTCTCTACTGCAGAGGATATAAGGTGACTTTTTATTATTCTTCCATTAACAAATATAATTTCATTTGTTCTATTACCCTTAGTAATAGCAGAATTACCTATATAACCTTCAACCTTAACATCCTCATCAAAGTAATTAACCTCCATAAGGTTTTCGTAGGTTTTCTTTCCAAATAATGTTCTTATTGTTCCCTTAAGATCTCCTCTTCCAGTTGTAATGAAAATTATTTTGTCATCTATTTTGTATCTTATAGATACCATTTTATTAGATAATGCTATTTTTTCAGCTAAATCTGTTATAGCTGAAAGTTCCCTAGATGTAGACTTTAAAAACTTAAGTCTTGCAGGTGTATTATAGAATATATCCCTAACAGTTATACTTGTGCCATTAATGCTCCCAGCACTATGGGATTCTATTACCTTGCCACCTTCTATATATATTCTAGTACCTACTTGAGAATCTTTTTGTTTAGTAATCATCTCAACCTTACTTATAGCAGCTATACTAGATAATGCCTCTCCTCTGAAACCAAGGCTATTAATACACTCTATATCACTAATAGAAGTAATCTTACTTGTAGCATGTCTTAAAAAGGCTACCTTAGTATCCTCTTCACTAAGACCACATCCATTATCAGTTATTCTAATAAATGAAAGTGGGTCCTTTTTAACCTCTATAGTAATTTCAGTAGCACCTGAGTCTATAGAATTCTCTACAAGTTCTTTAACTATTGAAAGAGGACGCTCTACAACCTCACCTGCTGCTATTTTATTTATTGTTTTTTCATCTAGGACATTAATAATTTTCATAACATCACCTATCTATTTTTTAAGTTTTTCCTTTAGTTTATAAATATAATTCATAGCATCTAGTGGAGTCATATTTATAATATCAAGATTCTCGATTTCCTTAAGTACTTGCTTTTCTTTTTTAGTTATAACATCATCAACATCTATAGCAGTTTCTATGTCTGTTTCACTATCCATTTCAAATAATGATATTTGTCTTTTATCCTTTGGCTTATCCTCTTCCCTAGCTGATGGTCTACATCCAATATGATTCTCCTCAAGCTTTATAAGAAGCGCCTTAGAAAGTTCTATAACTTCTTCTGGAAGTCCTGCAAGCTTTGCAACCTGAACTCCATAACTCTTATCTGCACCACCTTCAACGATTTTGCGAAGGAAGATAATATCTTCTCCATGTTCCTTAACAGATATAGAGTAGTTCTTAACTCCTGAGATAATATTCTCAAGTTCTGTAAGTTCATGATAATGGGTTGCAAACAATGTTTTAGCCCCTATTTTACGGGATATATAGTCTACAACTGCCCAGGCAATGCTAAGACCGTCATAGGTACTAGTTCCACGTCCTACCTCATCTAATATAACAAGGCTCTTCTTAGTTGCATTACCTAATATATTAGATACCTCAGACATTTCAACCATAAAGGTACTTTGACCTAGTGATAAATCATCTGATGCACCTATTCTTGTAAATATTCTATCTACAATACCTATAATAGCACTTTCTGCTGGAACAAAGCATCCTATCTGTGCCATAAGGGTAATTAATGCTACTTGCCTCATATAGGTAGACTTACCTGCCATATTAGGTCCTGTAATTATAGATATATTGTCTGACTGATTATTAAGTAGAGTTGAATTAGGTACAAATAAAGAATCTATAACCCTTTCAACTACTGGGTGACGCCCTTCCTTAATATCTATAACATCTTCTTCATTAACAATAGGTTTAATATACCCATTTTCAAATGAAACATCCGAAAATGATAATAATGCATCTATTGTTGCTATAGTCTTAGCTGTTTTAAGAATTCTCTCTATATGACCTGATAAGGTTTCCCTAATCTCAGTATATATATCGTATTCAATTACCTTTATCTTCTCTTCAGCACCTAGAACCTTCTCTTCGATTGTTTTAAGTTCCTCAGTAATATATCTTTCACAGTTTGCTAGGGTTTGCTTTCTTATATATCTATTTTCAGGTACAAGTGATAAATTCGACTTTGTAACCTCAATATAATAACCAAAGACCTTATTAAAGCTAACCTTAAGTGATTTGATTCCTGTTTCTTCCTTCTCACGGGACTCTATATCCATAATCCACTGCTTACCCATATCCATTGCCTCTCTTAAAGAGTCAACTTCTTCTGAGTAACCTGTTTTAATTATATTTCCATCCTTTATTTGAATAGATGGACTATCCATAATAGAATCATCTATAATCCTATGAATATCACTTAAATCATCAAATGAATCATGCATTTCAAGTAGAGCCATTGATTTACACTTAGATAGGGACTCCTTAATAAGTGGAAGCATTTCAAGTGAGCCCTTAAGTGACACAAGATCCTTTGGCATAACTGAGCCTGAGGATATTTTACTTGTAATTCTCTCAATATCATAAACTCCACCTAAAAACTCTTTAAAGTCTCCTGCTGCATTAAGATTATCAATAAACTCCTCAACAACCTCAAGTCTTAGGTTAATCTCATCTATTTTTATTAATGGTTCCTCTATCCACTTTCGAAGTAGTCTTCCACCCATTGGAGTTTTAGTTCTATCAAGAACCCCAATTAATGAACCTTTTTTAGAGCCTCCTCTAATAGTTTCAGTAAGCTCTAAATTTCTTCTTGAAGAGGAATCTAGCATCATATAGTTTTCAATAGAGTATCTATTAACTAATAAAATGTGGTTTAAGCTACTCTTTTGAGTTCTTTGAATATAACTATATAAATATGAAGAGGCTACTGTCTCATCCTCATTTAAAGAATTGAATAAAGTATTATCCGCATTCTCTAAACTACCCTCTTCAATATTATTAACAAGTGTCTTAAATCTATTTTTAATTGTTTTCTCAAGTAAAACCTTATTAGAATACTTAGTATTTATAAGAATAAGCTCTGATGGTGTAAACTTAGACATTTCATCAAGTGCCTTAAAATATGTTCCGAATCCACTAGTAGATAAAAACTCACCTGTTGAAATATCACAAAATGCAAGTGAAAATCTATCCTCTAGTACATAAATTGAGGCTATATAATTATTCTTTCTATCCTCTAGTAAATTACTATCTATTAAAGTTCCTGGAGTTACAATTTTTATAACATCTCTTTTAACTATTCCCTTAGCCTTAGACGGGTCCTCAACCTGTTCACATATAGCAACCTTGTAGCCCTTTTCAACTAACCTTGCAATATACCCTTCAGCTGAATGAAATGGAATACCACACATAGGAGCTCTTTTTTCAAGACCACAGTCCCTACCTGTTAAAACAAGTTCTAATTCCCTTGAAGCAGTTTCAGCATCTTCAAAGAACATTTCATAAAAATCCCCTAATCTAAAAAACAATATACAATCTGTATAGTTTTCTTTTATGTCAAAGTATTGCTGCATCATAGGGGTTAGTGCCATAGTTATCACTCCTTTTAGAAAAATCAAGTGCCTTTGAGTATTTTTCAAAGGCACTTATACTTTTTATCTTACTACTTCTATAAATTCTCCAACTAAACTCCACTTTTGAGGCTTAGTTACTTTAACTAGTACAAGCTTTCCAACCATAGACTTGTCCCCATTGTCAAAGTTAACAAGCTTTCCACCTCTAGTTCTTCCAGAAAGCTTAGTAGGATCATTCTTACTTTCACCTTCAACAAGAACCTCTACAATCTTATCCTTATAAGTATTGTTTATTTTAACCGTTGTTCTATTCATTGACTCTACTAATCTATTAAATCTCTCGTGTTTAACCGCATCTTCTACCTGATTATCATACTTAGCTGCAGGAGTACCTTCTCTAATTGAATAGATATAAGTAAATGCTGAATCAAACTCAACTGTTTCAACAAGATCTATTGTTTCGTTAAAGTCCTCTTCAGTTTCCCCAGGGAACCCTACAATAATATCAGTTGTAAAGCTAACACCAGGAATAATCTCTCTTATTTTATTAGCAAGTGATATAAAGTCTTCCTTAGTATATCTTCTATTCATTTGCTTTAATATCTTACTACTTCCTGACTGTACTGGCAGGTGAACCTGTTCACATAGCTTGTCACAGTCCTTAATAGCCTCAATAACATCCAGTGTTAAATCCTTTGGATGTGAAGTCATAAACCTAACTCTTTCAAGACCTTCAACCTCATTAACTCTTCTTAAAAGCTTTGAGAATGTCATATCCTCAAGGTCTTTACCATATGAGTTAACATTTTGGCCAAGTAGAGTAATCTCCTTATAACCTTCACTAACAAGCCCTTCAATCTCACCAATAATAGCCTCTACAGACCTACTTCTCTCACGGCCTCTAGTATATGGAACTATACAATAAGTACAGAAATTGTTACATCCATGCATAATAGTAACAAAAGCCTTCAGTTCACTTTCCCTCTTTATAGGAATATCTTCCCTAATCTCTCCAGCCTCATCCCAAACTTCAATAATACTATGTCCTTGAATAGCATTAGTTAAAAGCTCTGGGAACCTATGAAGATTATGAGTTCCAAATATAATATCAACAAATCGGTATTTTCTCTTAATCTCTTCAGGAACACCCTTTTGCTGCATCATACAACCTGCTATAGCAATAATAATATCCGGTCTTTTACTTTTTAAATGCTTAAGCTCACCTAAGTTACCATAAACCTTAAGCTCTGCATTCTCTCTAACGCAGCAAGTATTAAATATAATAACATCAGCCTCGTCACGGGTATCAGTCTTAGAATAACCCATCCCCTCAAGCATACCAGCCATCTTCTCTGAGTCTTCCTCATTCATCTGGCATCCCCAAGTCTCTATAAAATAAAGCTTACTACATGAATTACATAGCTTATCACTGCTATGTGACTTTCTTTTATCTATTTGAATCAAGTTAATCCACCTTTCTTAAATCTAAATACACCTATATTTCACTCATTATATTATATACTTAACAGCTAAAGAAAAAAAGAGGAGAATTAATCTTGATATTAGCGAAATCTAATAGGGAAGTATATCTTTTTATTACAAGTATTTACTTTTATACATAATATAGTACAATTAATATTGTAGATAAATTAAACTTAAGTAAAACTTATCACAAAATACAAACTATTAAGTTTTTATGTTTGTTTTATTTAATAAAGGACTATATTTAGGAGGATTAATATGTTATTTGACTTTATAACTATTGATTTTGAAATTGCTAATAACAATTATGATAGTGCATGTTCAGTAGGGATAGTTGGCGTTCGTGACTTGAAAATAGTAGATGAATTCTACTCTCTTATAAAACCACCTACTATGGAATTTTCAAAAGAGAATATGGAAATAAATCACATTACTCCTGCTGATATCATAGATTCCCCATCTTTTCCAGAAGTGTGGGAGAATATAAAGCAGTATTTTAGCGGTAATATTATTATCGCTCATAATGCTTCATTTGATATGAGTGTATTAAAAAATTGTCTTAAAAGATACAACATATCAATACCTAATTTTACTTATATCTGTAGCATACCTATTTCTACTAAAGCATGTCGTGGACAAAATATTGGTCGATCTCTTGAATCAAGATGTAAACATTTTGATATTGATATTATTAATCACCATAATGCACTAGATGATTCAAAGTCTTGTGCTAGCTTAGTACTCGCTTCTATATCTAAAACTAACAGAAAGTCGTTTGAATCATTTTGCAGAACATATGCTAGTTTACCTTTTAAGAACTTTATTGACCTTGAAGAAAGAACCACCTTTCCTAATAAAACTAAGGGAAAAAGTAAATTTAATAACGTTAATATATCGGAGGTAGTTGCTACAGTAGAAAATATAGACTCTTCCCATGAATTTTATAATAAAAACATTGTTTTTACTGGGAACTTAAAAGCTATATCAAGAAAAGATGCAATGAGTGCTGTTGTTAATCTTGGAGGTATTTTAAAAAGTACTGTAAGTAAAAAGACTGATTATCTAATTGTGGGTAAACAAGATGAATCTATAGTTGGATACAAAGGTCGTAGTACTAAAGAGATAAAAGCATCTCAATTAATTAAAGAAGGGTGTAATATTAATATCCTTAAAGAAAATCATTTCTTGGAAGCTTTAAAAAAATAAGACTTTAATTTTTTATAAAAAACAAATATTAAACGAATATGTAAAGGAGTAAATTATGAGAGATTATGATTCTTTAGAATTCAAAAAATTCACTACTAAAGCTGAACTACATAAAGCACTAAACTCTCTTGAAGGAATTATTAATGGAATACTTTTCGATAAAATTAACTCTACCGAAATTGCTGCCCTTAAGCTATGGGTAAATGATTACTCCAATATATTATCTAAAAAACCATATAATGAGCTTTTAGAAATAATTACATCTGCTCTTGATGATAGTATTCTTACTCCAGATGAAGCTGAGGATATTCTATGGGTAGTTAATAATATTAAAAATAGCAAACCATACTTTGACCTTATAACTTCTGATATTCAAATCCTTCAGGGTATTATGCATGGTATTATTTCTGATGGGAAAATATCAGATGATGAGGTGATTTCTCTGAAAGATTGGCTTAATGAAAATGATCATCTAACTGGTATATATCCTTATGATGAATTGTATTCTATAATTCTATCAATAGTTGATGATGGTATTATAACAGATGCCGAAAAAAATCTTCTAAAGGTGTTTTTTAGTGAATTTGTAGATATAGATTCACTTGTAGCTGTTGATCAAGACGAGTTAGCTATGATTAGGGATGAGTTTAATATTGGAGGAATATGTGCAGTATGTCCAGAAGTGAATTTTGAAGGGAAAAACTTTTGCTTTACTGGGAAATCTTCTAAAACTGATAGAAAAAGTTTAGGCGAAATTATATCTGTTCTTAATGGCGCTATGCATAATAATATTTTAAAGAATACTGACTATCTAATTGTAGGCAATGAAGGTAACCCCTGCTGGGTCTTTTCTTGCTATGGAAGAAAAGTTGAAAAAGCTATAAGCTTAAGAAAAGCTGGCGGTAATATTACTATAGTCCATGAAAATGACTTTTGGGATGCAATAAGTGACTTAGCAAATTAGAGCTTCAATATATCATTA
>NZ_JAVWJB010000006.1:30171-82181 GCF_036639235.1 Clostridium sp. | reverse complement strand
CAATTACAAATGAAGTTCCTGAGGCATTATCAAGTGCACCAGGGTAGATTCTTCCGTCACTATCATATCCAACATGGTCAAGATGTGAGGATATAATAAGTGGAGAAAGTGCGCTATTACGCCCCTTAATCATTCCTATAACATTGTTACCAGTAACTGTTTTGTTATCAGTATTAGTTGTTATTTCAAAGGTAGCTCCTGCCTTGCTAAGGGTTTCAATTTCATTAGAAACATCCTTGTTTACCATAATCTTATTAATGCCACCCTTATAGGTTTTCTGTAGTTTATATGGTGTTCTAAAGTCAAACTGGGATTCGGTGGTGTATATTACAGCCTTAATAGAATGGCCTATTAATACATCATCTAATTTATAAATGTCATCTATTTCAGTTACCATTTCTTCTTTAAACATATAAATAGGTGCCTTGGTTGAGATTTTTGAGGAGATTTGACCTTTTACAGTACCGCTTGTACATTTTCCAAATCCAATTTCCTTATAATCGATTCCATATTTATAGCTTTTAAGTAGGTTGCCCCTAGCATCGTATGCTTTAAATGAGCATGCTCCATTTAGTTGAACGTTATTTAGCTTAAATTTTTGTATGTAGGTTTTGTTATCTCCCATAGGAGTAAGACCAATATTTTTAAATTCACTTTCTATATATTTAGCAGCTTTTTCTGCACCGGTATCCCCTGTAAGTCTTCCCTTATATTCAGGAGATGATAGTGTTTTTATATTATTCATAAATGAAATTGTATTAAAGTATGGATGCAAATAAACTATAGCTAAATATGTAAAAGTTAATACTGTGGGAAGAATTATTTTAAACATAAAATGCTTTTTCATGAAATCACCTCACTTATATATATTAGGAATAAAAGTCATTTATTCACAGAGTTACCCACAGAAAGTGTGGATAAGTCTGTGAATAACCCTGTTGAAGAAAAGTTAATAACTTTTTATGCTTATTATTTTGGGGATAAGAGTAAAAACTCTCATAATATTATTCCTTTTAAATATAATTTAGTATGTAGGGAAAAGAGGTGATAAAATGTCTAACGATAATCATGACTTAGATAATGAAATAAATAAGCTCCTAAATGATATAGCAAAAGCCTCTAAAAAATTAGATAGTGAAGAAGGAGATGTAGGTGACTCCTTTCAGGAGTTTGTTGCAGATGGGTGTAATAATACTATAAAAGGTGGACATTTTGTTAATGACCCATGTGATAGCTGCTCCCGAAAAAAGGTTATAACTAAGACTTGGAACTGGATTAGAAATTTAGATTATACTCCTCCCTATATTGATGTAGATGTAAGGGACTTTCAATTAGCCCTAATACTTGAGAAAATTGAACCTAAAATTGTAGAGAAGGTATTTAAATTTCTAATGTATAGGGTTAGTATATATGAAATTATAGGATGTATTGATGATCCTGAGTGGAAGATGCAGGCAGAGAATATATTAATGGCAAATGGTTATTATAATTTTATAAGGCAGAATTTCGGTGAATTTACTAAGGAAGAGATAAGCCAATTGTTATTTGATATTAATTTTTGCCTATTTGACTTTCAAAATAAAAGAACACTTGATTCATCAGAATGTGTAACTATGATTAAGTATTATATTGTGTATAGTCTTCGTAATATGATGAAGACTAATATTGTTAAAATAGTAGAAAGTATAGAACTTGACCTTGAGTATCATATTGCTGTTATTCAGGGAGAAATCCAATATATTATTAAATGTTTATTAGAACAGCTTCTTATAACACCATTTTCACCTTCAAGTAATTATACAATTACAAGTTTTAATAAGGTAGGAGCTCTTTCAGATTTACTTGAGATATTCAATGGGATTAATCAAGGAAGACATGACCAAAGAGATGATTTTAAACATATTAGGGATACAAT
This sequence comes from Clostridium sp., assembly GCF_036639235.1. Lineage (GTDB taxonomy): Bacteria > Bacillota > Clostridia > Clostridiales > Caloramatoraceae > Clostridium_AB. Next base: position 80,266 of record NZ_JAVWJB010000006.1, on the reverse strand, counting down.
TCATAGGTATGAGAAGGTTCTTAGAACCTCATTTGATTTTTTGAATAGAAAGATTAAGGAACTTGAATGCCTAATGAACCAAAGAAGATATATTGTAGGTATTACAGGTCTATGTGGAAGACCAACATTTGAAGAAGAATATCCTGAGGTTGTTGCCCCTGCAAAACCTGTTATTATCCTTAATCCTTATGAAGTTGGAGGAAACCCATCTACCCCATCTAAGTAGCACATTTATAATAAATGTTGTATTATTATATGTTTTAAAGTAAACTAATTGGTGTAGATAAATTATTAGAGAGGTGTTTTTAATGGAAGAAGGGCCTAGTTTAAGGAATATAACTGAATAGGTCTTGTCTTAGGCTAATTCCTAGTCTGAGGTAAGGCTAGGAAGGGAGCGATTAGGTTGTTACAAATTTACAAAACAACAGAAAATGGAACACACGAAATCGATACTATAGAGCATGGAAGCTGGATTAACCTTAAGAACCCAAGTGAGGAAGAATTAGTTCTTGTTTCAGAGAAAACAGGATTATATGTAGAATTTCTTAAGGCTGCCCTTGATGAGGAGGAAACTTCAAGACTTGATTTTGAAGAAGATCAGCATCTTGTTATTGTAGACATTCCTTTTATGGATGTTGAAAATAACTCAGTTCAGTATCACACAATACCACTTGGAATAATTCTTAATGATAGTTATATAGTTACAGTATGCCTTAGAGATAGTAGAATTATAGAGGACTTTATGCATAAGAAGGTTAAGAACTTCTACACATATAAGAAGTCTCGTTTTATACTTCAAATACTTCTAAGAATAGCAACTTACTACTTAAGCTATCTTAGACAAATAGACAAAACAAGTAATGTTATAGAATCAAGACTTCACAAGTCAATGAAGAATAAGGAGCTTATTCAGCTTTTATCACTTGAAAAGTCACTGGTATACTTCTCAACATCACTTCGCCAAAATGAAGTTACACTTGAGAAGATGCTAAAGCTTAGCATTATGCAAAAATACCCTGAGGACCAGGATGTTCTTGAGGATGTTATAGTAGAAAACAAACAGGCCATTGAGATGGCTAGTATATATAGTAATATTCTATCAGGTACTATGGATGCATTTGCATCTATAATATCAAACAACCTTAATATAGTTATGAAGTTCTTAGCTTCAATAACTATTATTATGACTATACCGACTATTATAGCAAGTATATATGGTATGAACTTTACGTGGATGCCACTACTTGATAATCCATATGGATTCTTTATAATAATGGGTTCAATGGCAGTATGTTGTGGTATAGTTTACTGGATATTAGCGAAGAAAGATATGTTTTAATATAATTTTTACAGGTAGCTATGCAGGCTACCTTTAGTTTTGCCCATATAAATACGAAAACTTACTAAAGAAGATTGAATAATTAGACTAATAAGTTTGGAGGGGTTAATTTGTCTATAGCGGCTTTAGTGAGTTTGTTAATTGGAATGGGTTCGCTGATTGTTGGATTCTTACTTGAAGGTGGACATCTAACAGCATTATTTGAATATACAGCGGCTGTTATTGTTGTTGGGGGAACTATAGGGGCAGTTGCACTTTCTTTCCCGTTTAGCATACTAAAAAAGGTACCTGCTATTTTAAAGATTGCATTTGGCAAGGAGCAGACCAAAAACATGTCAGAACTTATACTATATTTTAAGGATATATCTATAAGAACAAGAAAAGATGGATTACTAAGTATAGAAGAAACTATTAGTTCAGATGAAGCTCTTGATCCATTTATAAAAAAGGGACTTCAGCTAGTAGTAGATGGGGTAGAACCACAAACTGTTAAAACAGTACTAGAGTCTGAAGCATATATGATATCAGAAAGACATAAGGCAGGAATTGCAATATTCGAGTCAGCAGGTGGATATGCACCTACGCTTGGAATTATGGGGACAGTTATGGGACTTGTTCACGTACTTGGAAACCTTGAAAATCCAGACACTTTAGGCCCTCAAATTGCAGTTGCATTTATAGCAACACTTTATGGGGTAGCAACAGCTAATATTATATATCTACCAATAGGTGGAAGACTAAAGGCTATTAATAATATTGAAGAACAACAAAATGAAATGATAATAGAGGCTATTATATCTATTCAAGAAGGACTAAACCCTAATACTCTAGTAGAAAAGCTTAAGAGTTTCCTTGATAAGGATGAACTTAACGCAATTAAGGAGAATAAGGAGGATTAATTATGCCTAGAAAGAAAAAGGAAGAGAGTCATGTTAATCATGAACGATGGCTAATTACCTACGCTGACCTTATAACTCTACTAATGGTATTTTTTATTATTATGTATTCTATGGGAAGAATGGATATACAGAAATATCAACAGCTTGCAACTTCTCTAAATGTAGCATTTACAGGGGGAGGGAAGAGTCCTATAGGAACTGAAAAACCTCCAATAAGTGAAGGTGGAATAGTAGTAATACCAGAAGCAAAGCAAATGGAAAATGCGAAGAAAGAGGTTGATGAATACCTTAAAGGTGAAGGATTATCTAATAAGGTTGAAACTAATATAGATGAAAGAGGACTTGTTATAAGTCTTCAGGATACAGTAATATTTGATTCAGGTAGTGCGGCTGTGAGGCCACCTCAGGCTGAAACATTAGTTAAAATAGGTAACATATTAAAAAAGATGCCTAACTATATTAGGGTTGAGGGACATACTGATAACGTTCCGATAAAGAACACTAGATTCTCATCTAACTGGCAGTTATCATCTGTAAGAGCCAGTAATATGGTAGAAATATTAGTAGCCAATTCTTCAATTGCACCAAGTAAAATTTCAGCAATGGGATATGGTGAATATAGGCCGGTTTCAGACAATTCTACTATACAAGGACGAAGCAAAAATAGAAGAGTTGATATAGTAATACTTAACAGTAAGTACAATGAAACAGAAAAGAATTCAGGGCCTAAGGTAGACCCTGTTATAAAGAAATAAAAAGGGAAAACATAGCTTTTTATCGAATTTTAGATATTAGGTTATGTTTTCTTTTTTATGGATTTTAATTTATAGTAAGATTACATAGAACATTAGTTAAAATTAGGACGAGTTGTTCTAACTAGGAGGATATATGAATATTATAGAGATTTTATCTGCAGAACTTAAAGTATCAAAGAATCAGCTTGAAAGCACTATTAAGCTAATTGATGAGGGAAATACTATTCCTTTCATTGCAAGATATAGAAAAGAGGTTACAGGGGGACTTGATGATACAGTTCTAAGACTTCTAAACGATAGACTTTTATACCTTAGAAATCTTAGGGACAAGAAGGAAGAAGTTGAAAGACTTATTTCAGAGGGTGGTAACCTTACAGAGGAAATATCACTTGCACTTTCAAAGGCTAAAACAATAACAGAGGTTGATGATATATATAGACCATTTAGGCCGAAAAAGAGAACTAGAGCAACTATTGCTAAGGAGAAGGGGTTAGAGCCTTTAGCTGATATAATACTTGCTCAGGACTTTAATTACAGCCTAAGTGAGAAGGCAGCAGAATTTATATCAGAGGATAATGGTGTTAACACAGTTGAGGATGCATATAATTATGCTTCAGACATTATAGCAGAGAGAATCTCAGATAATGCTGATTATAGAAAAAGAATTAGAAACCTTACATTCATAAATGGTAAAATACAAACAAAAAACAGTGAAGAGAATCCTGTTTACAAAATGTATTATGATCATATGGAAGACATAAGTAGAATACCAGGTCATAGGGTTCTTGCTATAAATAGAGGAGAAAAGGAAGGGGTACTTTCAGTTAAAATACTAGCACCTGAAGATAAGATAATATCTGTAATTGAAAGGGACCTTATAAAAAGAGATGGTGAGGAAACAGCTATACTTAAGAATGTAGTTAAGGATAGTTATAATAGATTAATTTCACCTTCTATAGAGCGTGAAATTAGGGGAGAGCTTAAGGAAATGGCTGAGGAGGGTGCTATTAAGGTATTCGCTAAAAACCTTAAGTCACTACTTATGCAATCACCTGTTAAGGGAAAGGTTGTACTTGGGTTTGACCCTGGGTTTAGAACAGGATGTAAGCTTGCAGTTGTTGATGAAACAGGTAAGGTTATAGACAGTGGCGTTGCATATGTTAATGATGGAGCATCACAGGGAAAAAGAGCAGATAGTAAAAATGTTCTTAAGAAGATGATACTTGAGAATAGCGTTGAAATAATATCACTTGGAAATGGAACAGCTTCACGTGAGTCAGAAATGGTTATATGTGAACTTATTAAGGAAATTGAAAAAGAAGAGGGATTAAAACTATGTTATGTTGTAGTATCAGAGGCAGGTGCTTCTATTTACTCAGCATCTGAACTTGCAGCTAAGGAATTCCCTAACTTTGATGTTTCTATTAGAGGAGCAATATCGATAGGTAGAAGACTTCAAGACCCCCTTGCAGAGCTTGTTAAGATTGACCCTAAATCAATAGGGGTTGGTCAATACCAACATGATGTTACTCAAAAAAGACTTGACGAGGCATTATCAGGGGTTGTAGAGGACTGTGTTAATAGTGTAGGAATAGACCTAAATACAGCATCAGCTGAGCTATTAACACATATAGCAGGAGTTAACGCTTCAATTGCTAAGAACATAGTTGAATATAGAGAAGAAAACGGTAAATTTAAAACAAGAAAAGAAATTCTTAAGGTTAAAAGACTTGGAGATAAGGCATTTAAGCAGTGTGCAGGTTTCTTAAGAATAAGTGAAGGCAAAGAATTCCTTGATAATACAGCTGTTCACCCAGAGTCATATGAGGCTTCAAAAAATATGATTAGTATCTTAGGATATAGTAAGGAGGATACTAAAAATTGTAATTTTTCAGATATTGAAGAAAGAGCAAATGAATACGGACTTAATAAATTATCAGAGGAAATAGAAATTGGATTAATTACGCTTCAGGATATAATTAAAGAAATTCAAAAGCCAGGAAGAGATATTAGAGAGTCACTTGAGGGACCTGTATTTATGTCAGATGTCCTTGAAATGAAGGACTTAAAGCCAGGTATGGTACTTAAGGGTACGGTTAGAAATGTTGCGGATTTTGGAGCATTTGTAGATATCGGAGTTCACCAGGATGGGTTAGTTCATATAAGTCAAATGTCAACTAAGAAGGTTAATCACCCACTTGATATTGTTAAGGTTTCAGACGTTATTGAGGTTAAGGTACTTGAAGTTGACCTTGAAAGACAAAGAATATCTCTAACTATGAAAGGGATATAATGGGAGGAATTTAAGTGAAAGATAGTAGTCTTCTAATAAAAAACGGAAATATATACACCATAACAGGAGGCATTCTAAAGGAACATGACATGCTAATTGAAAAGGGTAAAATAGTTGATATTAGAAATAATATATTAGGAGAGTATCCTACTATTGATGCTAGGGGACTAAATGTACTTCCAGGGTTTATAGAAGCACATTGTCATATTGGAATAGAGGAGCCTAGTGGAGTGAATTCAGGTAATCTTAACGAGACATCATCTCCTATAACTCCTTATATTAGAGGAATAGATGGTGTTAATTTTAGTGATCCTAGCTTTAAGAGGGCACTAGAAAATGGAGTAACAACAGTATCAACAGGACCAGGTAGCGGTAATGTTATAGGAGGAACTAGTTGTATACTTAAGACCTATGGGAAGACTCCATATGATATTATAGTTAGGGAGAAACACTCTATGAAGGCTGCACTTGGGGAAAACCCTAAGAGAATACATGGATTAAAGGGAAGATGTCCCATTACTAAAATGGGTATAGCACATCTACTACGTGATTCTCTTAGAAAAACTAAAATATATTCCCTAAAAAAAGCAGTCAATTCTAAGGGAAAAGAATATAATGAAATTGACATAACACTTGAGGAGTTAGTTCCTGTTGTTGAAGGAGATATGCCATTATCTATTCATGTTCACAGAGTAGATGATATATTTACTGCTCTTAGAATAGGTGAGGAATTTAATCTAAGGGTTAATCTTTTACATGTTACAGAGGGAATAGAACTTAGTGACAAGATTAAGCAGCAGGGATATAGTGCTGTTATAGGTCCTATTATGAGTTTTTCTAAAAAACAAGAAACCCATAATAAATCTAATTATACAGTTAAGGAATTTATAGATAAGGGAATATTAACGTCTATTACAACAGACCATCCAGTTACCCCTATTGAATATTTAGGGATTTCTGCAGGGCTTTGTGTACGTTACGGGCTTTCATATATTGATGCTTTAAAGTCTATAACAATTAATCCAGCGAAGATACTTGGAATAGATAAAAAAGTAGGAAGTCTTGAAATAGGAAAGGATGCTGACATTCAAATTATAGATGGTACTCCACTTGAAGTTATGAGTAGGGTTTTATATGTAGTAGGTAACGGAAAAATAGTTTATGAAGCATTAAGTTAAAAAGGGAGTAATTAAAGTGGAAAGTAGAAAACTTCTTATTAAAGGCGGGAAAATAATTACTGTTACAGGTAAGATATACGAAAAGGGAGATATCCTTATTAAAAATGGAAAGATAGCAGATATTGCAGAATGTATTGTAACTACAAATGTAGATGAAATTATTGATGCTACGGGATATACTATAACCCCAGGGCTTATAGATTGCCACTGTCATGTAGGGATATTTGAAGATTCAATAGGTGAATCTGGAAGTGACGGTAATGAAACAACAGACCCATTAACACCACATCTGAGGGCACTGGATGGGATTAACCCTATGGATAGGGGATTTAGAGATGCTCTAGAGGGTGGTGTTACAGCTGTTTGTACAGGACCTGGAAGTAGCAATGTACTTGCAGGAAGCTTTACAACAATGAAAACATATGGCTATAGAATAGATAATATGGCACTTAAGAAGGTAGCTGCTATTAAGGCTTCATTTGGTGAAAATCCAAAGACCAACTATGGTAGTAATGGAACAGCACCTAAAACAAGAATGTCTATAGCTGCAATGCTACGTGAAATATTAACTGAGGCTAAGATGTATAGCGAAAGAAAAGAATTTGCAAAGGATATATATGACATGGAATTTAATATGAAGCTTGAGAGCCTTCTTCCTCTAATCAATAGGGAAATACCTCTTAAGATTCATGTTCATAGAGCAGATGATATATTTACTGCAATTAGAATAGTTAGGGAGTTTAACCTAAGGGCAACACTAGACCATTGTACTGATGGACACCTAATTGCAAATGACCTTAAGGAAGAGGGCTTTGATGTTATAGTAGGCCCGGCACTTACAGATAGGTCTAAGGATGAGGTTAAAAACCTTACATTTGCCACTGCTAAAGCACTTAATGATGTAGGACTCACTGTTGGGGTTATAACAGATCACCCTGAGGTTCCTATTAATAGATTAAGTGTATGTGCAGCACTTTGCGTAAAGGAAGGGGTATCTAATGAGGATGCCCTAAAGATGATAACTATTAACCCAGCTAAGATACTTGGTATAGACAAAAGGGTTGGTAGCATTGAAATAGGTAAAGATGGAGATATTGTTATTTTCGATGGAGACCCATTAGATGCTAGAACAAACGTAAAGTATACAATTGTTGATGGAAAAATAGCTTATACATCTTGTAATGTATAGAATAATTTGATATTATATACATGTAATCTTCAGGGCAGGGTGTAATTCCCTACCGGCGGTAAAGCCCGCGAGCCGTAAGGCATGATTCGGTTAGATTCCGAAGCCGACAGTATAGTCTGGATGAAAGAAGAACAGCATAGGTATTTTTGTGCTCCTGATTATTTCGGGAGCATTTTTTTATGCTATCCCTTGGCCCTGTATAACTAGGAGGGGTATTATGAACACAGAAAAAGAGCCAAGCTACTCAAAGGAGTGTTGCTCTTCATCTAAGATGAAGGCAGACACACTTATCAAAATCTCAATTTTATCAGCTATAGCATTTATTATTATGATGCTAGATTTTCCGCTGCCAATTTTCCCAGCTTTCCTTCAAATTGACCTAAGTGATATACCAGCTATTATTGGTGGATTTGCTATAGGACCACTTGCAGGAGTTGCTATAGAACTTATCAAAAATTTAATTCACTTACTAACTTCAAGTACAGCAGGTATTGGAGAGATGGCGAACTTTATAGTTGGTGCTGTTTTTGTATATGTTGCATCAGTTATTTACAGAAAGTCAAAGAGCATAAAGTCAGCTACAATAGGGGTAGCGGCAGGAACAATAGTAATGAGCTTAGTTGCTTGTATATTTAATTACTATGTGTTAATTCCGTTATATGAATCAGCACTTGGTATTCCAATAAGTGGAGTAATAGAGATGGCATCACAGGTTACATCACTTGTAACAAATCTTGAAACAGTAATCTTATATAGCATACTACCATTTAACCTATTAAAGGGGATAGTAGTATCAGCTGTAGTATTATTAATATACAAGAAGGTAGAGCCTATAGTTGCTCCAAAATGCAGATAATAAATAGGTTTACTGATAATTTAAGCCTTGATAAAGGTTAATAAAGATCCGAATTTTACTTAAGAATATTGATTAGATCATAATTTAAACATAAAAAAGTGGCTATCTTGCATGCAAGATAGCCTAATTTAATGTGGGGAAAACTTGACTAGTAACTTAAGTCAAGATTCTGTCTATTTTTAAGTTAGTTTTCTTAATAAGATTTACAGTAATAGGAAGAATCTCTATACCTTTACTGTCCTTAGTTATTCTTAAAACTGGTCTATCAGGGAAACCTTGATTTTGGGAAATTACAGTTCCACTTTGACCATTAGTTAGAGTAACCTTTGTATTATTTGGGTACATAACAAAATGTTTTCTAAATATATCTACAATATCTGGATCAAAATACTTACCTGAACTTGCTAATATAAATTCATATGTTTCAGGATAGGAATATCCACTATGATAGCTTGTCTTAGTGGTTAGTGAACAGAAAATGTCTGCAATAGCAATAATTCTTGAGTATAATGGGATGTTTTTTCCTTTAAGTCTAAAAGGATATCCTGTTCCATCAAATTTTTCATGATGGTGAAGTATTGCCTTCTTTATTGAGTCTGTTAAAGTTTTTGCAGATTCAGCTGTTTCATATCCATAAATAGTATGTTTTTTTACGATAGCCACATCTTCATCGGTTAGGCTTCCTTCCCTTTCAAGTACATCAGCTGGAAGTTTATACATTCCAACATCATGTAATAGGGCAGAAGATGCTAGTTCTGATAATTGGGTATCTGATAAGTCTAGTTTTATACCTAGAAATATTGATAATGCGGCTGTGTTAAGTGCATGTGTATAGTGACAGAAATACGGATTAACAGTATATAGAATATCAAGTGTTTCATCTTCAATTTTTGAAAGCACTGCTGATATTATACTAGTAGTTGATTCGAATAACTTTTCTGTATCAAGGGTATTTTCCTTGGCTACCTCTGAAAATATTTGACGATAATTTTGAAGGGTTATTTCCCGTGCCTTAGGCATGTCTACCTTAGGACGACTACCTTCCTTATAATCAAGTTCATCCTCAACATATACTTCTTTTATTCCAAAGGAATGAAGTTTTTTTATATAATCCTTACTTAATACTGTTCCTTTTGAAAGTACAACACAACCATCATTAGTAGAAATATCTAAAGCTAAAACATCTTTGTCGGTTAAGTTACTGATTTTTGTAGCTTTCATATTAACACCTCTCCACTTATTATCCAATATAGTGAAAAATTTAGTGGACACTATAAAAAATATTAAAAAATAATCACTATTTTATATATCGTGGAATATATTCAAAAGAATAGGGTCTTTTCTAAAAAAGATAAAATAAGGAATAAGTTTTTATAATAGTTTGTTGACTTGGTTAACAGACTGGGAACAAAGTTTTGTTCCCAGTTTAATCATCAAAACACTCCTTAAAAATAGATAGGGCTTTTTTACAAACCTTGCCCTCATTAGCCATTTTATCGATTATTGCAAAGGTATCCTGCTTAGTAAAGTTTTTCTTATATGGCCGAGTACTTGTTAGTGCATCGTATATATCACAAATTGCCATCATACGTGAATCAAATGATAGATCCTTAGCTGTTAGTCCAAGTGGATAACCTGTGCCATCAAGCTTTTCATGATGGTTAGAGGAAATATCAACTATGTCTTCAAGTCCATTAATTTTTGAAAGTATTACTCTTGTATAATATGCATGGGACTTAACAATTGAGAATTCTAAATCATTAAGTGTAGCATTTTTTGTAAGTATAGTCTCAGGAACTGCAAGCTTTCCTATATCATGTAGTAGTGCTGCAATCTCAAGACGGGTTTTCTTTTCGTAATCATAATTTAAAAAGTCACAAAGCTTAATCACAAGATCTGCAAGATTATATGAATGCTGATAGGTAAAGCTACTTTTATTATCTATAATATCAGCAAATACATATGCAATATCACGAAGTTCGTCTATTGTTATTGGAAGGCTCTTAACCTTTAAGTGAACATCGAAGTTAGCAGAGGTAAATCCTAGCATTTCATAATCCCACCAAAAACAATCATTTGACTGAACATCTAGAAAAGCCTTAACTATTTTACTAGAAAAAATAATATTCTCATTGGATATAACCCACTTAGTTATTTTATCCCTTTGAAGATAATTAGCTTCATCTGAGTTGTATAATATTTCAAATACATCTGCTAGTCTTATAATCTGTGCTTTAATGGGAAGTGAAGCACCAGAAATTCCATATGGACCTGTTCCGTTATAGTTTTCATGGTGGTATTTAACTGCTTCACTAACTTCACTATTAAATGGAAGTTTAGATACTAGCATATAACCTTTTTCTGTATGGGTTTTTATAAAGTCAGGAGTTGTGTGTGATTCTACTAGATTACAGCAAACACCTATGTCATGTAGCATAGAGGAGATGTAAACATCTTCTAAAAACCTATCATTATATGAAATTTTTTCTGCAATCTTAAGTGCTACAAAGCATGTACGCTTTGAATGGTTAAAAAATTTGTGGTTAGCAAGGCTTGGTGAACTATAGAAGTTCTCCCTGTGAAATTCTTTTTCCTTCGATATAGTAGATTCTGCTATGTCAATTGACATAGAAATAGCATCTATTAGCTCGAAAAGGTTAAACTTTTGCATAAGATTCTCCTAACTGTAAATATTTATACTATATACTATTATCGGAAATAAATAATTATATGAACAATAAAAGTGATAAGTTTATAAAAATTTAAAAAAACTTTTATGAAAGTCATAAGTATTTTGTATAAAAGTGACGATAATTTATTAAAGATTATTGATAATATGGAATAATTTATTTATCATAATATATATTAGTATGAAATAACAAAAAAGGTGGGGATTAAATGAAAGCACTAGTTGTTGGAACTTGGCTTAAAACTATCCAGAGAATGTATGATAGTGAAATAGTAGCCAAATCGCTAGAAAGTGCAGGTATGCCTAGAGATAAAGTGTTTACACCATTTGAAGATATAGATGATGCTAAGGTGCAAACTATTATGAAAACTGTATCTTCATCTAAGGGAATAGATATTAAGTCATTATGGAATAAGATTGGGGAGGAAAATGTTGAATCGTTTTTAAGAGACTATCCAGCTTTTTTCAAGCATGATAATTTATATAACTTCTTAAGATCTATGTATGATGTACATGTGGTTGTTGTTAAGAAAATTCCAGGGGCTAGACCTCCTATACTTAACATAGAGCCTATATCAGATTATGAAGCTGAGTTTACATATTCATCCAATAGGGGGATGTTTGACTATTTTCAAGGCTTACTTAGTGGTGCATCTAAACACTTTAATGAGAATCTTAAGGTTGAAGAGGTTGAAAGAAGAAGTGATTATCTAAAGCTTAGACTTACATTTACTAATAAGATTTACTACAAGAAGACATTTAAGGTTAATAAGATAATGTCACTTGGATTTATAAAAAGCATTGGCATTAAGGTTTCACTACTATCAACACTTATATTCCTAGCTCTTTATGGATTAAGTGCACTTGTCTTAAGTGGATGGGCTATGGGAGTAGCTTCAGTTGTTAGTGCATTTATTGCACCTGCAGTATCATTTAGTTTACTTGCAAAATCACCTTTAAAGTTTATTGGTGAGCAATTAGAAGAACTTGAGGGAAACTGTTACTCAGAAGATATAGATATGAGGACAAATGATGATTTTGAGGAGCTTTATGGAGTACTTAGAGAGTATAAGGCTAAGGTTCGTGCTGATTTTGTTGGATTTAAGGGCATGACTGATGAGATGAATACATTTAGCAAGGGTCTTAGTGATATAGCTTCAAGAATGGACATGGCATCAAATGAAATATCAGGTGTAGTAGAACAGCTTGCAGATGCTTCTATGCTTCAAGCAGAAGAGACTGAGGGTTCCGTTGCACTACTTAATACAAGTATTGAGGAAATTAAACATATTGTAGATATTGAAAGACAAAATAAAAACGACCTTGAGGATGGAGCGAAAACTATTGAAGCTAGCTTTAATAGTGTTATGGATACGGCAAATAAACTTCAAAATATTCTAAGTAGCTTTGAGGGAGTTAAGAATAATAGTGTAGAACTTAAGAATAAGGCAGAGGGTATTACAAGTATAGTTGCCCTTGTTGATAGTATAGCATCACAAACTAATCTATTAGCACTTAATGCTTCAATAGAGGCAGCAAGAGCAGGAGAACAGGGCAGAGGGTTTGCAGTAGTTGCAGATGAGGTTAGAAAGCTTGCAGAACAGTCAAGTGATGCTGTAAGTAGAATAAACTCAAACCTAAATCAGTTTGTAGGAGATATTGAATCACTTGTTGAAGATGTTGAAAAGCAGTTTGTAATACTTAGTGAGGAAAATAGAATACTTTCATCTGCAGTAGATGAAAGTAGTACAGCTAATAGTAATATTCAAAGGGTTACTGAGAATATAGTTGAAACAGCTGAAAGATTAAGTTTACAAATAGATGCAACTTCAAATATATACGATAAGATAGAATCACTTGCTGCAATTGCAGAGGAGAACTCAGCTTCTTCAGAGGAAGTAAGTGCAAGTGTTACAACATATACACATGAAATTAAGAACCTAACTGAAAGTGTTAACCACTTCCAAAAGTTAACTGAGGAGTTCTCAGGAGAAATAGATATCTATAAGATATAATAGTGTCTTAATTAGATTATAAAAAAGGTTTTTAAATAGGGATTTAGTTTACTAAGTCCCTATTATTATAGGTAAAGTGGGGTGAATAAGTGGGGGTATTCATAGTAGGAATAGTTGTTTTCTTAGTAGGGGTTTTGCTTTTTATAAGACTTGGAGGAGTAGGAGTTAAACCCTTTAGTCCAGTGGAGAACACATTTATACATAAGGAAGATAGGGTAGATGAAAGAATAGTTATACTTGATAATATTCATAATATGAGGGATATTGGTAAGATACAATCAAGATGTGGTAAGAAGGTTTCAAGTGGACTTATTTATAGAACCGATAGACTTTCCTTTGCAGGTGAAGATGATTTAGAGAAAATAAAAAAACTAGGAATTAAAACTTCAGTAGACCTTAGGGAAAATAGAGCATTTGAAACCAGACCTAATAAGCTACCTAGTAATGTTAAATATATTCATATACCTATATTTGAAAAGGTTTCAAATAAGGTTAAGTGGGCAATGCTATTTAGTAGGAACTCATTAGATAGAATATTTTCAGATGACTATATATATCAGGTAGAACATTGTGCAAAGTCCTATGGAAGGGCATTAGAGGTTATTTCAGATTATAATAACCTGCCTCTTATGTATAACTGCACTTCGGGTAAGGATAGGACAGGAATACTTACAGCATTAATACTTATGATAATTGGAATAGACGAGGATGCTATTGTTAGAGATTATTCCCTATCCAATTATAATTATGATAATATATATAAAGCATTCGAAAAAAACTACGGAAAAAGAATAAATAAGCTTTGTAATAGCGTAGGGGAATTAGGTCTTGTTGTAGGGGTGAACCCAAAGTGGATGATAAGAACAATAGATTATATTAAGGATAACTATGGTACTATTGACTACTATTTATTAAGTAAAGCTAAACTTTCAAGTGAATCAATTGATAAAATAAGGTATAATCTACTTGAAAGAGATGAAAGTTTTTAGAATTTATGATACAATTCATAGAGATTTTAAGTAAAGAAAAGGATGAGTGAATTTGATAACTGTAACTAATGTAAGTTTAAGATACGGCGGAAGAAAGCTGTTTGAAGACGTTAACCTAAAGTTTACTCCTGGTAACTGCTACGGCGTTATCGGAGCTAACGGAGCTGGAAAGAGTACTTTCCTAAAAATATTATCAGGTGAAATTGAAGCCAATACTGGTGAAGTTTCAATACCTAAGGATGTTCGTGTATCTGTTCTTAAGCAGGACCACCATGCATACGATGAGTATAGCGTTATGGATACTGTTATTATGGGTAACAAGCGTCTATACCAAATCATGAAGGAAAAGGATGAGTTATACGCAAAGCCTGACTTTAATGATGAAGATGGAATTAAGGCATCAGAACTTGAGTGTGAGTTTGCTGATATGAATGGATGGGAAGCAGAATCAGAGGCTTCAATGCTTCTACAAGGACTTGGTATCCCAGTAGATATGCATGATAAGATAATGGGAGACTTAACAGGATCTGAGAAGATTAAGGTTCTTCTTGCACAAACTCTATTTGGTAACCCAGGAGTTCTTATTCTTGACGAGCCTACTAACAACCTTGACATTAAGTCAATTGCTTGGCTTGAGAACTTCCTAGTAGACTTTGAGGGAACTGTTATTGTTGTATCACACGATAGACACTTCCTAAACAAGGTTTGTACGCAAATTGCTGACGTTGACTTTGGTAAGATTAAGATCTACGTAGGTAACTACGATTTCTGGTACCAATCAAGCCAATTAGCTCTTCAAATGATGAAGGACGAGAACAAGAAGAAGGAAGATAAGGTTAAGGAACTTCAAGACTTTATCGCACGTTTCAGTGCTAATGCTTCTAAGTCAAAGCAGGCAACATCAAGAAAGAAACTTCTTGAGAAGATAACTATTGATGACATTCAGCCATCAAGCAGAAAGTATCCATACATTGGACTAAAGCCTGAGAGAGAAGTTGGTAACGACATTCTTGTTGTTGAAAACCTTTCAAAGACAATAGACGGTGTTAAGATTCTTAACGATGTAAGTTTTAGAGTTTCAAAGGGAGATAAGATTGCCTTTGAAGGAAGTAATGAAATTGCTAATACAACTCTTTTCAAAATACTAGCTGGTGAAATGGAGCCAGATTCAGGAAGCTTTAAGTGGGGAATTACGATTACTTCTTCATACTTCCCAAATGACAACTCAGCATTCTTTAATGATAGTGACCTAAGCCTAGTTGATTGGCTACGTCAATACTCAGAAGAAAAGGCTGAGAGCTATATAAGAGGATTCCTTGGAAGAATGTTATTCTCAGGGGAAGAAGCTCTTAAGCAAGCTAAGGTTCTATCAGGAGGAGAAAAGGTTCGTTGTATGTTATCAAGAATGATGCTAAGTGGAGCTAACGTTCTTATGCTAGACCAACCTACTAACCACCTTGACCTTGAAACTATTACAGCACTTAACGATGGACTTAAGGCATACAACAGTGTAATACTATTTACATCACATGACCATGAGTTTGTTGAAACAATTGCAAATAGAATTATTGAGTTTACAGCTGATGGACTAATTGACAAGGAAATGACTTACAACGAGTACCTAGAGCTTAAATTTAATAGCTAATTAGTATATTAGGCCATATCAAATTTATTTGATATGGCTTTTTTGTCTGCAGGCTTTTTAGGTGTATAATTATTATAGGGATTAGTAGTAGTTAGTTTTTTATTAGGGGGAGATAATTATGGAATTAAACAATGTACACTGCGTTTATTTTAGTCCAACAGGTAATACTAAAAAATCGGTTATATCAGTTACTTCAGCTATTAGTAATAGATATGTAGAGAAGGATTTAACTAAAAGCGAGAATAGAGGTAAGACTCTAGAATTTAATAGTAATGATATTGTGGTTGTAGGGGTACCTGTTTATGGAGGAAGAATTCCACTTATTAAGGGTGGGCTACTTAGCTTAAAAGGTAATAACACGCCTGTAATTGCTGTGGTTAATTATGGAAATAGGGAGTATGAGGATTCATTACTTGAGTTATCAACTTACTTACATGAAAATGGGTTTAAGGTTATAGCAGCAGCTGCATTTTTAGGAGAGCATTCTTACACTAGGAAGGTAGGGGAAAATAGACCAGATAGTAATGATATTAAAGATATGAACGAATTTGGAGAACGTATTAAAAAGCGTATTTTAGATAATAATTTAACTGAGGTTAAGGTTGATGGGAATTTTCCATTTAAGGAGAGAAAAGAATCACCTAAGTATTCTCCTTGTACAAGGGATAATTGTATTGACTGTATGATGTGTAGAGAATTATGTCCTGTAGATGCTATTGATGAGATGAATCCTAGATTAACAGATAAGGATAAGTGTATTAAGTGCTGTGCATGTATAAAGGGATGCCCGGCTAATGCTAAATACATGGATAATGAAACATATACATACTTTGTAAATTTCTTAGAAGAGAAATGCATTAAAAGAAAACAACCAAGTTTATTTATATAAGGGCTGCATATGCAGCCTTTTTACTGTTTTAGGGTATAATAAATATAACGATAGGAGGTAGCTATGGATATAATAATTAGACAAGAAGAAGAAAAAGATTATAAGGATGTTGAATCTTTAATTGAAGAAGCATTTAAAAATGAAGAATATAGTGACCATAGGGAACATTTATTAGTTAATAGATTAAGAAAAGGTGATGCTTTTATTAAGGAGTTATCACTTGTAGCAGAATGTGAAGGGGTTATTCTTGGTCATATTATGCTAACTAAGATTAATATTAAAGGTGAATCAGGAAGTGTAGAGGCACTAGCACTAGCACCTGTTTCAGTTATTCCATCCCATCAAAGAAAGGGAATTGGAAGTAGACTTATTAAGGAGTCTATAAGGATTGCTAAGAATCTTAATTACGATTCAATAATATTATTAGGTCACCCTGAATATTATCCACGATTTGGATTTAATAAGGCGAGTGACTATGAAATATATCCTCCTTTTGAGGTTCCAGATGAGTGCTTTATGGCACTTGAACTTAATGAGAATTCTTTAGATAGAGTAAATGGGACTGTAGTATATTCTAAGGAATTTATGGAGTAGAATATGGTATAATATATAAAAATTCTAAAGGTGGTAAAATGAGGGGAATTGTATATAACTATTTATTTTTAATTAATGTTTTAGGGTTTTTAACTATGTATATAGACAAAAGACGTGCCATTAAGAAGAAGTGGAGAATTAGTGAGAAGACGCTTCTTTTAATTGCACTTATTGGTGGAAGTCTTGGATCATTTCTAGGTATGAGGCTTTATAGACATAAGGTTAATGACCTTAAATTTTCAATTGGTCTTCCAGTTATGATGTTTATTCAGCTATGCATAGCAGCGACCATAATAGGAAAGTAATCATTACTGCACACTTAGGCTGTTGACAAAGTCAGCAGCCTGTCATAAAAAATTTGTTTTTATGAGTTTTGCCAAGGGGTGCTAAAGCTACTGTTCGACGCTGTAGCGTCACTTGATCCCTTGAAAGGTATGGTCAGGGTTGGTACAGGTCCCCCCTTGACCATGGATTTAAATTTCTTTATAAGACAAATAAATATTTTAAAGAATATTTATTTCTGAACAATCTGAGTGGACAAGAGTATTGTCCACTTTTTATATTTCATGCTTAGTTTTAGATTATGTTATTTTAATCTACTTTTTGATGATAGGACTAAAAATATTATAAGCATAATAAGAGCTAAAGCAGAATAAAGCTTCCATGCAAAGCTATAGCTACCAAAGTAGTCGTAGATTATACCAGATAAGCTTGTACCTATTGCACCTCCAAGTGCTACAGCCATATTAGATACTCCATATATTGAGGAGTAGTCCTTTTCTCCAAAGAAGGATGATGTCATAAGTGGTGGTGCTACAACAACAAATCCTTCTCCAAGACCAAATGCTATTATATAAATAATAAGCATAATAGGATTATTAATAAATAAAAGTCCAAATGCAGTATATGAAAAGAATACCCAGCCATATATAAGGGAAATTTTCATAGAAAACTTATCAAAAACTTGTCCCTGAATAATCTTACCTATAACAAGTAAAAGTAAACCAATAGATAGACAGTTTGCTGCAAATGTTTCACTATATCCTAGGTCTGTAAGGGCTGCAGAAAAGTGAATTAAGACACCGTTTCCAATTATTCCAACTATAACTAAGGAAACTATAAATATATATAATCTATAGTTTTTAAGAGCTTCCTTAAGGGATATCCCCTCTTTATTAGACTTACCTAGGTTAACTGAAGAGTCATATCCAAGAGGCTTAAGATTAATACATTCAGGTGATGGCTTAACAATAATAGCTACTGGAATAATAAGAAGAAGTAATATTATTGAAAGAGTTAAATATGCATATTTATAGCCATGATTTTGAATAATAGAATTTATAACAGGACTAAAAATAGCCCCTCCAACACCACTTCCAGTTAGAGCAAGGGCAAGTGCTAACCCTCTTTTTTTATGGAACCAGTTAGTTATAAGTATTGATATAGGAATAATAGTACTTCCACTAACACCAATACCAGCTATAAATGAAAATATGTAAAACATAAATATATTAGTCGAAATAAAATATCCTAAAAAGCTAAGTGAAGTTAGTAAAATAGAAATAATTATAATTCCTTTAATATTTCTAGGTTTAGATATTTTGCCTACTATAACAGAGAAAATCATATAACTAATCATTAGAATAGTAGTTGAGAAAGAAAACTCACCACGTGAGAAGTTAAGCGACTGAGAAACAGGTTTTATAAATAGACTTGAACAGCTAATACAAAGTACATAAACAGTAAGCATTAATAGGAATCCTGAAAGTACTATATACCATCCATAAAATATTTTCTTAAACATAATGTCCTCCTTAAGTGAGATAAATATAGTTTATCACTTTCCTTAGCTAGTTGAGATATAATAATTATAAATACAGAATTCATATATTATAACAATGACTATATGGAGAAAATCGGTTTATATAGATTAAAACCTCATTATTATTTAGGGGGAGTTATGGTAAGAATATGGGCTTTATTTAAGTTTTATATAAAGGAT
Organism: Clostridium sp.; assembly: GCF_036639235.1. Taxonomy (GTDB): domain Bacteria; phylum Bacillota; class Clostridia; order Clostridiales; family Caloramatoraceae; genus Clostridium_AB. The sequence goes on along the minus strand of NZ_JAVWJB010000006.1, from coordinate 60,934 downwards.
ATATACAAAAAAGCTATATATCTATGGATAGGATTTGCATTAGTTACTGTAAACCTATATGGATATTATTTAGACGAGAGTAGGGTTAATACATTTAGAGCTTATCTTGATATAAGTTATAAGTATTTACTTCCTATAATGTGTTTCATGGTTTATTTAATATTTATTAATAGGACAGAAGAAGATAAGGATTCTTATAAAGCATCTGTATATGAGAAGGTTATATTAAAGATAGTTGTTGTAAAAATAACTGCACTATCATTGGCCTTAATACAAATAATAATAATGGTAGTACATTATTTTGTTTTTTCAGGGTTTACCTATAGGTATTTAATCCTTATAGGAGTAGAAATACTAATTGAGTATGGTGTATTTTTAACCCTATCAGGGGTAATTAGTTTATTTTTATCCTATTATGTTAATAAGAAGGTTAGTTTTATAATGTCCTTTGTTTATCTAGGAGCTATTTACTGCTTTACAAAATATGAGTCTATATTCTTTTCTAATTATTTCATAAGTAAAATTGACGGGGTTTTTATTTTTAATAAGGTTATAATAATTCTTTTTATAGGGTTACTGCTGTTAACAATAATTTATACAAAACATAAAAGGGATATTAAATATATTTATTTTATTATTGCTATATTAATATTTATGGGATTGTTTATTTTTAGATATATAGACCTTTATCCAAAGTTAAGTGATAGACAAGATTCAGATACTATTAAAAATTACGTTGTAATAGATGCCTATAATATGAACATAAAGCTATGTGAAAACTTTGAGAATAGCTGTTATATAAAGATAAAGAATAAATCAAAAACCCCAATGTCTACAGTAGATCTAATGCTTAGCAATACATTTAAGGTAGGTAGTATAGTTTCTTATAATGAGAGGTTAGAGTTTACCCATAAAAACAATTTAGTAAGAATAAAGCTTAATAAACCTATAAAACCTATGGAATCAAGGGTTGTAGAAATTGTTTATGGAGGAGATATTAATATATTTAATAGTGAAAAAGGATTAACTGCCTATTCAAGGCTAAATGGAACATATTTAAATTCAAATACTATACATTGGTTCCCATCATCTATGGACAGGGAAAGAAAAACATTTAAGGTTAAGGTAAACAAACCAGTGTTTAATAATAGTTTAAAATTATCTAAGGAGTTTCTACATGAGGGAGGAAATTTATTTATTCTTCAAGGTAATATAGCAGAAAAAAATATTGATTCTGTTAATGTGGTAGCACCTATTGAATATATTACTTCATCTAAAAATAGATATTCATCACATATGGATAATCTAGGAGGAAGGAAAAGCATATTCCTAGTACCATCACTTTTGAATAGGGAAAATATAAAGTTAAATAGCAATAATTATTTTATTAATATTAACTCTATAAACCAGTAGATATAGAATTATAAGTGAAGAAGAAGACTATTTATAAATAAAAATTTGAATGAGTTATGTTTTTGCTATATTATATTTATAAAGATATAAATGGAAGGACATAAATTATATGGGAAAGATTAAAAGCTTTTTAAATGATTATAAATGGATAATAATAGGTTTTATATTACTTCAAATTGCTATAGGATACTTTGTTCCAAGATATATTGTTCCATTTAGGGTTGATGGAGAATCAATGGAAAACACCCTACATCACAATGATCTTATGATTGGTAAAAAGTATAATGGTGAAAATCCTAAACATGGTGAGGTTATTGTTTTTCAGGCTCCAAATGGAAGTCTTTATATAAAGAGAATAATAGGAGTACCTGGGGATACAATAAGTATTAAAGGCATGGATGTAATTCTTAACGGGAAGAAGATTCAAGAGGATTATATTAATCCACCACAGGAAACAATGGAAATAGATGAGATTAAGATTCCAGATAATAAGTATTTTGTTATGGGAGATAATAGGGATAATAGTGTAGACAGTAGATATACTGAGGTGGGGCTAGTTGATATGAGTCAGATCAAATCAGAGATTTACCTAAGACTTAATCCTTCATTTAGGTTAATGAACTAGAATATAATTTTACGAAAGCCTGCTTTCATATGTTTTATTTTAAATTTCATACTCAAAATGTTAATTAAAGGGGCAGTTGCCCCTTTTTATTTTTAAATAATTAAGGTTTATGATAAAATTATTTGTAGACTTATTTTAAGAAGGTGAATTAATTGATATATAATACTTCAAGTGAAAATGAAACAATAGAACTTGGTAAGAAAATAGGACAGAACTTAAAAAGAGGGGATATTTTAACCCTAAACGGAGACCTTGGTGCTGGGAAAACCCATTTTACTAAGGGAATAGCCATGGGACTTAATGTTGATGATTATGTTACAAGTCCTACATTTACAATTGTAAACGAGTATAGAGGTGATATTAATTTATATCACTTTGATGTATATAGAATTGAGTATATAGAGCAGATGTATGACATCGGATTTGATGAATATCTATTTGGTGATGGGATATGCATTATTGAGTGGTCAGACATTGTAAAGGAGCTTTTACCTGAGAATACTATAGATATAGTAATTAAAAAACTTGATGATAATAATAGAGAGATTGAAATTACTGGGGCGAGTTTTGCCCTTTAGATGGAGGATATATGAGAGTTATTGCAATAGAAACATCAACTTCAGTAGCATCAGTTGCTATAGTTAATGATAATAAGGTTGAGGTAGAATTATTTTTAAATTATAAGCTTCAACATTCAACAGTATTATTTCCAATGGTGCAAAACGCACTTTCAATGCTTTCAATAGATATGAAGTCTATTGATTCTGTTGTAGTATCAGGAGGACCTGGTTCCTTTACAGGTCTTAGAATAGGAGCATCAACTGCTAAGGGACTTGTTCAGGGAACAGATAAGGGCTTCCTTGGAATCTCATGTCTTGATACACTTGCTTATCAGAATATAGGCTTCTGTGGACTTGTGTGTCCAGTTTTAGATGCATTAAGGGACAATGTATATACAGGACTTTATAAAGGTGATGAATCTGAGATTAGCATGGTTCTTGATTATGATGCACTTCATATAGATGAATTACTAGAAAAGCTAAAGTCAGTTAATGGAGATATATTATTTTGTGGAGATGGAGTTCATCTTCATAGAGATAAGATTAGTGAATATTTAGGGCAAAGGGCTAAGTTTGCACTTTCAATGAATAACGACCCTAGGGCATCAAGTCTTGGACTTCTTGGAATTAAGAGGCTAGAAATGGGACATTCAGACGATATATTTACATATGGACCATTATACTTAAGAGCCTCACAGGCAGAAAGAGAGTATGAGAAAAAACACGGTAAGGAGTAGATTGCCTTGGAAGATTATATTGTAGATACTATGAGGGTAGAAGATATTGAGGATGTTGTTGAAATAGAAACACTAAGCTTTAAGACACCTTGGAGTGTTAATGCATTTACATTAGAGCTTACTAACAACAAAAATGCACTGTATAGGGTTATAAGATGCGATAATCGTGTTATAGCATATGGTGGCATGTGGCTGCTATTTGATGAGGTACATATAACTAATATTGCAGTACACCCTGATTACAGAGGACGTGGATATGGAAACATTATAGTTGAAGATATGATGAAAATAGCTAAAGAATCTAATATGTCGGCTATGACACTTGAAGTTAGGGTTAGTAATACCCCGGCTGTTAATTTATATAAGAAATATGGATTCGTAGGAGTTGCTACAAGAAAGGGGTATTATCAGGATACTGGTGAGGATGCTCTTATTATGTGGAATTACGAAATTCAAAATTAAAATGGGGAAGGACATGAATTGATGGGGGATCAATCCATGTCCTTTGGGGATAAAACTATGGGAAGCTGTTTCATTAATAAGTTTACCCATATAGAAAGTTTTTATACACATTAATTTAATTTTAAAATTTAAGCATTAGAATACATTCTAGTGCTATTTTTTATATTTTGAGATATTAATAAATTCCCTTAATTATATATGGTTTTTGTAATAGTATGGTAAAATTATATTATATGAAATTTACAATTTAGGAGGCTTATAATGGGTCTGAAATTTATATTTGGAAGAAGTGGTAGGGGAAAAACAACCTACTGCCTTAATAACATAAAAAAAGACCTAGAGGAAAACCGTGGCAGTAAATACATTCTTCTAGTTCCAGAGCAGTTAACATTTAGCAGTGAAAGTAAAATGCTAAGTATTGTTAATAATGATAGAGACTTTAAGGCAGAGGTTCTAAGTTTTAGAACCCTTGGTAATAGAGTGTTTACTGAGGTTGGAGGTCTTTCACATAGACATATTAATTCAAGTGGTAGGTCTATGCTTATTTATAACGTTCTATCCTCACTAAAGGGAAAGCTTCAAATATTCACAAAGTCATCTATTAAAACAGGAATAATACCTTCAATATCATCAATAATTAAGGAATTTAAAAGATTCGATGTTGAAAGTGATGTTGTTGAAGAGGTAAGTAGTAAGATTGATTCGGATACATTAAAGGGTAAACTTCAGGATATATCAAAGATACTAGAACTTTTTAATGAAAGGCTTCATGATTCCTATATAGATGAAGAGGATGAAATGGAGATACTATCAAGGAAGATTGAGGAGTGTACATATTTAGATGATGCAATAGTGTATGTAGATGGATTTGAGGGAATGAACCCTATTCAGCTAAATGTACTTGAGAAGATTCTAATTAAGGCTAAGGAAGTTAATATTACTATTACAGGTGATATTAAGGGAAGTAAAGGAAGCTTTGATATATTTGCAAGTAGTAGGGAGTTTGAAGAAAGACTTCTTAAAATATGTGAGAAAATCAATATATCATACAATAAACCTGTGGACTTAAATTTACTAGAAGCAGAAACTCGTCATAGTGGAAGCACAGAATTAACCCATCTTGAAAGGTATGCATTTAGATTTCCATTTGTTCCATATAAGGATGAAACAAATGATATAGAGATTTTTACAGGATCTAATCTATATTCAGAAGTTACATCAGCAGCTAGTAAAATAGTATCCCTTGTACGTGACAATGGATATAGATATAAGGACATTGGGGTTGTAGCTAGAAATATGGATACATATGAACCCTTAGTTCGTAGCATATTTGAGGAAAACAATATTCCTATATATGTTGATAAGAAAAAGGAAGCCTTAAAGAATCCAATAGTTGTTTTATTAATTTCAGCACTTGAGGTTCAAAAAAGGCGTTGGAGTTATGAAGGTGTATTTACATATCTTAAGTCAGGTCTTCTAGATGTAAGTAGTGAGGATATTAATATTCTAGAGAACTATGTTATTGAAAACGGAATTAGGGGAAATAGGTGGAAAGAGCCCTTTACAGTATATTCTAACCGTAGAATTGAAGGTGAGGATTCTGAGGAGGAGAAGGCTCTACTTATTAGAATTAATGATGTTAGAAATAGGGTTATAACTCCACTAGATAATCTTCACACTATATTAAAAGGTGCAGAGTCTGCACGTGATATGTGCCGTGGACTTTATGAATTCCTACTTTCAATTGGTGTAGACAAAAAGGTTACGGAGATTATAGATGAATTTAACGCTAAGGGAGAAATCCTACTAGCTAGAGAATACTCACAGGTTTTTGATATATTAGTTGAGGTACTTGATCAGACAGTTGAGATTCTAGGAGAAGAGAAGGTAACAGTTAGCGACTTTATAGATCTTATAAGTGTAGGATTCTCAGAATGTACAATAGGTTCAGTTCCATCTGTTATAGATAGTGTATTAATAGCAGGAGTAGACAGAATGAGAACCCAAAGCTCTAAGGTGCTTATTATACTTGGGGTAAATGATGGAGTATTCCCAGCTCCTATAGTTGATGAGGGTATAATATCTGACCTAGAAAGAGCAGAAATTAGGTTAGCAGGTATAAAGATAGATATAGATACTAGGGAAAAGTCATTTAATGAGCAGTATCTAATCTATTCAACCCTAACATCAGCAAGTGAAAAGCTTATATTATCCCATCCAATTGCGGATCATGATGGAAAGACCCTTAGACAGTCTATAATTTTACATAGACTTAAAAAGGTTTTTCCTAAAATAAAAATATCTAGTGACTTAGTAGATAAAGAGGATTCTGATATTGAAAATATTGTAACGAAGGCACCTACTTTCAATGCTATGATACTAAAGCTTAGAAGGTATTATGAAGGGGGAGGTATAGATCCCCTGTGGCTAGATACATACAGATGGTTTATTAATAATGGAGAAAAGGAAAGAATAGACAATTTGCTTTCAGGGCTTCACTATACAACACAGGTTAAGAAGGTTCCAAAGGAGAAGATTAAGGAGATTTATAACAGTAGTAGACTAAGTGTTTCTCAAATAGAAACCTATTCAAAGTGTCCATTTTCATATTTCGTTAAGTATGGTCTAAAGGGCCGAGAGAGACGTGAGTTTGGGTTTAAGTCACTTGAGATAGGAAGCTTTATGCATAAGGTTCTTGAGGACTTTTCAGATGTTATAAAGAAGGAAGGAGAAGATATTCGTGATGTATCTAAGGAGTGGATTGAGGAGGTTGTAGCATTTATAGTAGATGAGATGCTAGAGAAGATTCCTGATTATGTTCTTAATACATCAGCAAGATATAAATACCTTTCTAAAAGGCTAAAAAGATTAATTGTTAATGCAATAGATATAATTTCCTACCACATTAAGTCAGGAGACTTTGATGCTGTTGGATATGAGGAAGGATTTGGCCCGAATGATAAGTTCCCACCAATTGTTATAGAACTTGAGGATGGGGAGAAGGTAGAACTTGTAGGTAAAATAGATAGACTTGATGAGGCAGATTTAGATGGCGAGAAATATATAAGAATAGTTGACTATAAGTCATCTAAGAGAAAAATAAGTCTATCAGATGTATACTACGGACTTCAGGTTCAGCTACTTGTATATCTAGATGCTATACTTGAAAGCTATGAGAAAACAAGTACACCATCAGCGCCAGGAGGAATGTTCTACTTTAAATTAGATGAGCCTATACTTACATGTGAGTCTAGGGTTTCAGAGGATGAGGCTAGGGACATGATGATGAAGGAATTTAGAATGGAGGGTATTCTACTTAAGGATATGAACCTTGCCCTTGCAATGGACCATGGACTAACTTCTAAGTCTAATATTATTCCTGTTGCAGTTAAGAAGGATGGAGAATTTACAGCTACAACTAATGCTGTAACAATAGATGAATTTAAGACGTTAAGAACCTACGTTAAAAATCTTATATCAGGTCTTTGCACTAAAATGCTAAGTGGAGATATTAGTGTTATGCCATATAAGGATGGGGAGGAAACCCCTTGTCAGTGGTGTGAGTATTCTTCAATTTGTCAGTTTGACACTAGCTTTAAGGACAATGTATATAAGATTACAAAGACACTTAATAAGGACGTAGCAATGGATAAAATAAAAGGGGAGGTAGAGGTAAATGAGTAGTACTAAGTGGACAAAAGAGCAGTTAGATGCTATTGAAACTAAGGGATGTAACCTTCTTGTAGCAGCAGCTGCTGGTAGTGGTAAAACAACTGTACTTGTTGAGAGAATTATCCGTAAAATTCTTGATAAGGATGACCCATGTGATATAGACTCACTACTTGTTGTTACCTTTACCAATGCTGCAGCATCGGAGATGAAGGAAAGAATAGGAGATGCTATTGGAGATAGAATAGAAAAGGAACCTGAGAATCACTTCCTTCAAAGGCAGCTAATACTTCTTAACAAGGCAAGTATTACAACTATACATTCATTTTGTCTTAATGTAATTAAGAATAACTTCCACTTAATAGACCTTGACCCATCTTTTAGAGTTGGTGATACTACTGAGGTTGAGATACTTAAGAAGGAAGCTATAGAAGAAACTATGGATAGTTTTTATAATGAACCAGAGGTAGATTTCCTAGAGTTTGTTGAGAGCTATTCAACAGGTAAGTCAGACTCTAAAATAGAAGAACTTATTCAAAGAGTTTATTCATTTTCTATTAGTTCACCATTTCCAGATATGTGGCTAGATGAAAAAATAGAAATGCTTAATATAGACGATGATTTTAATTTTTCAGATTCTGTTTGGGGACAAATTATTCTTAGTGATATTAAGAGAAGTTTCGCATCCTATAAAGAGGAAGGTGAAAGGCTTCTAATGCTTATGGAGGGAGAACAGTTCCCAAAGAAGTATATTGATGTATTTAAGGATATAATAAGCATAACAAATATGGCTCTTTCATCGGAGAATATTGATAGCTTGGCACTTTCATTAAGTGATGTTAAGCTTCCTGCACTTTCAGGTAAGTGCGAGAATGAGTTCCTTAAAACAAAGGCATCAAAGTTTAAAAAAGATTTTAGTGATCATTGTAAAAGTGCTAAGGGACTATGTGATAGGGACAAGGATGATATAAATCAAGAAATAAAAACCTCCCATAGACTTATGGGTGTACTTGTTAAAATGGTTAAAAAATTCTCAAGTATTTTTGCTCAGAAGAAAAGAGAGAGGCTTATTATAGACTTTAATGATATTGAACACTTTGCACTGAATATTTTAACTGAAAATATAGAGGGTAATATTACCCCTAGTAAAACAGCACTAGAGTATAGGGAAAGATATAGGGAGATACTTGTTGATGAGTATCAGGATAGTAACTATGTTCAGGAGTATATTCTAGACACTATTTCTAATAAGGAAGCTGGAAATAGATTTATGGTTGGTGACGTTAAGCAAAGCATATATAGGTTCCGTCAAGCAAAGCCTGAGATTTTCCTAAATAAATATAGTAACTTTATTGGAGTAGATGAGGAGGCTGAAAGCTTCTCTGGACGTAAAATACTTCTATATAAGAATTTTAGAAGCCGTGAAACTGTTTTAGATGGGGTTAACTTTATATTTGAGAGAATTATGAGTGAAGAGGTTGGAGAGCTTTCTTATACAGAGGTTGAAAGACTTAATAAGGGAGCAGACTTTAATGATGATTTAATAGATGGGTTTGTAGCTGGAGGAAGCATTGAACTTGATCTTATTGAGGATGTTAAGGACGAAGGGGATGAGGATGATATTGATAAAATTACCCTTGAGGCTAGATATGTAGCATCTAAGATTAAGTCTATGATAAATTCAGATAAACCACTTTACGTATATAAAAAGAACCCGTCAACAGGGGAGAGGGAGTATGTACCTGCAAAGTATAAGGATATAGTTATTCTTCTTCGTAGCACTAGAAATATAGCAGATGTATTTGAGGAGGAATTAGCACTTGAGGGTATACCTTGCTTTTCTGATTCTGGTGGAGGATATTTTGATACTATAGAAATTAAAACAATAATATCCCTACTTAAGATAATAGATAACCCTCTGCAGGATATACCACTACTTGCAGTGCTAAGGTCCCCTATATTCGCCTTTACACCTGAGGATTTAATAGACCTTAGAATGATAGGCAAGGGTTATTTTTATGACATGCTAAAGACAGCATCTATTAAAGAGTGTAGTATTAAAAACAAGGCTATACATGTATTAAACAAAATAGATAAGTGGCAGCAGATGGCTAAGAATACCCCAGTTGATGAGCTTTTATGGTATTTATACACAGATACAGGGTATTACGCATATCTTGGGGTTCTACCAAAGGCAGAGGTTCGTCAAGCTAATCTTAGGGTTTTATTTGAAAGGGCTAGAGACTTTTTATCAACAAGTTTTAAGGGGATATTTAGTTTTATTAACTTTATAGATAAGCTTCAGGTAAGTAGTCAAGACATGGCAGGGGCTAAGGCGCTTAGTGAAAACGAAGATGTTGTTAGAATTATGAGTATCCACAAAAGTAAGGGTCTTGAGTTCCCGGTATGTATTTGTTCAGGATTCGGTAGAAACTTTAATAAGCAGGATTTTAGAGAAAGTATATTACTACATAGTGAACTTGGATTTGGTCCTGATATAGTAGAACTTGATAAGAGAATTAAGTACAAAAGTGCTATTAAAGAGGCAATTAAAACAAAGCTTCAAATAGAGAATATCTCTGAGGAGATGAGGGTTTTATATGTTGCATTTACAAGGGCTAAGGAGAAGCTTATTATAACTGGAACAGTTAAGAAGATAGAAGATAAGATTCATTACTATGCAAGCTTCCCTAAAAATGCACCACTTAGTGGGGCTAAGGTTTTATCATCATCTTCTTATATAGATATGTTAGCACCACTTATAATTTCTAATATAGATAGATATGACTTTCCATACACCTATAATGTTATTCGTAAGGAAGAGATTAAGTCTTCACATAAGGAAAACATTGAAAAGGGTGAGGATGCATTAGAGGCTATTAGAGAGTTAAATATGGAATATGAAACGGATAAGGTAGATGAAATAGACAGAAGGCTTTCATATAAGTATGAGGATGCTGCATTAGCTAAAGTGCCATCTAAGCTTTCTGTTACAGAGGCTAAGAGGATTATTAACTCTACCCAGGAAGAGTCTATGAACCTACTTCATTCATATGTATTAAAGACTCCTTCATTCCTAAAGGAGGAGAAGAAAATTACAGGAGCAGAGCGGGGAACACTAATGCACTTTATGATGCAAAAGATTCCTCTTAAAAAGGATATTACTAAGGGAGAGCTAGAAGAGGTTCTAAAGGACCTTGTAGATAGGGAATTTATAACTAAGGAAGAGTCTGAGGTTATTAATATACTATCTATTTTAAGATTCCTAAAAAGTGAACTAGGAATTAGAATGATGAATTCAAATAATATTATGAGGGAAGCACCATTCCATGTAAAAATTCCAGTAAGTGATATATATAGTGAATATAGTAATGTTAATGAAACAATAGATATTCAGGGTATAATAGATTGCTTCTTTGAGGAAGAGGATGGACTTGTACTAGTTGACTATAAAACAGATTATGTAACAGATGATAATATTTCAAGTATTAAGGAAAAGTATAGGGTTCAGATAGACCTATATGCTAGGGCACTTGAAATGCAAACAGGAAAAAGGGTTAAGGAAAAATATTTATATCTACTTTCTAAAGGAATAGAAGTTAGATGTTAATGCAGGAGGGTACAATGATTAGAGTAAGCAGGGAAGAAATGATTAACACTGCAAGTGTTGCAGTTGGAGAGATTTATGACAACATAATATCAAAGGAGTCACTTAAATTAAGTGATATAGATTACACATCTACTGCACTTATAATAGTTGATATGATTAACGGATTTATCCGTGAGGGAATGCTAATGAGCAGTAGAGTTGAGGATATAGTATCACCTATTGTTAAAATTCAAGAAGCGTTTGTTAAGAATAAGGGAGAGATTATAGCCTTTGTTGATACACATAATGAGGAGGCTATGGAATTTAAAAGCTATCCACCTCACTGCATTAAGGGAAGTAGTGAAAGTGAAATAATAACCGAAATTAAAGAGGTTTCAGGATATAGACTAATTGAGAAAAACTCTACTAATGGATTCCTTGAGGAGAAGTTTATAGAGTTTCTTAATAATAACCCATCAATTAATAATTTTATTGTTGTTGGATGTTGTACGGATATCTGCGTTATGCAGCTATGTTTAGGACTTAAAACATACCTTAATAACAAGAATATGGACAAAAATATAACTGTGCCTGTTAACTGCACGGAAACATTTGATTTATTTAGCCACAAGGGAGACTTTGTAGACTTAATGGGTATTCAGTTAATGGAATGGGCAGGAATTAATATAGTAAAATCTATTGATTAGGAGTTGATTTTTATGAAGTTTGTACATCTTGGGGATCTTCATATAGGGAAAATTATCCACGAGTTTTCAATGCTACAGGATCAACAGCATGCATTAAATAGTATATTAGATTTACTTAAAGAGGAAGAAGTTGACGGACTTATTATAGCAGGGGACCTGTATGATAGGTCCGTTCCTCCATCAGATGCTGTTGAGGTTTTAAGTGTTTTTTTAACAAGTGTACTTGAAATGGGAATTAAAATATTTGCTATTTCAGGGAATCATGATAGTAGTGAAAGAATAAGCTTTTTAAGTTCAGTACTTGAAAAGCAGGGACTTTACATAGAGGGAACATTTAACGGTGAGGTTAAGGCTACTACATTTGAAAAGGATGGGGAAGAGGTTAACATATATCTACTTCCATATCTTGACCCAGCACTTATTAGAAAGTTATATAAGGACTCATCTATTAAAACACATGAGGATGCATTAAGGGCAGTTGTATCTACTATTAATATTAAGTCACCTAGTATATTAGTTGCCCATGCCTTTGTAGGAGGAAGTAGTACTGTACTTAGTGACTCGGAAAGACCACTAAGTATAGGAAATGCTGAAATTGTATCACCTGAAATATTTAAGGATTTTGATTACGTAGCACTAGGACATTTGCATAGAAGTCAAAGAGTATTAAGTGAAAATATAAGATATAGTGGTTCACTTCTTAAGTATTCAACCTCAGAGGCTAATAACAATAAGGACATAACTATTGTAGACATTAATAAGTCAGGTGCATCAGTATATACGAAAAAGATTAGTATATTAAGGGATCTTAGAATAAAAAGAGGGTATATTAAGGATTTAATAAGCCCTGAAAATTATGAGGGTGAGAATCTAGAGGATTATGTATTCTTTGAACTACTTGATGCGGGGGATATTATTGACCCAATAGGAACATTAAGGGGAGTATACAAAAACGTACTAGGTCTTAGAAGAGTTAATAATAATCAGGATGATAATATTGAAGGGGCAATTGTTAGCTATAGGGAAAAGAGTATAAACGAGCTATTCGATGATTTTTATTTAAGTATTAATGGAGAGTATTCTGAGGATAGGGTAGAAATGCTCCATAAATATATTAACGAAACTGTAGAGGAGGTAATAAGATGAAGCCTCTAAAACTTAAACTTAATGCATTTGGTCCATATAAGGGAGAGGAAGAAATCGACTTTACTAAACTAGATAGTATTTATTTAGTAACAGGACCAACAGGTGCAGGAAAAACCAGTATATTCGATGCTATATGTTTTGCCCTTTACGGGGAAACATCAGGAAAAAGTCGTGAGCAAAAGGATCTTAAAAGTGACTTTGCAGACCTTGAAAAGGTATGTTATGTTGATCTAGAATTTTCATTAAACGGCGAGATATATAGAATTATAAGGGAGCCGCAGCAGGTTATGAAGGGACGTAAAAACCCTAGGGGACATTCAGTAGAACTTCATATGCCAGGGGATAAGATTATAACAGGTATAAAGGACGTTAAGGATAAAATAGAAGAGATGCTTGGACTTAACGTGGAGCAGTTTAGACAAATAGTTATGCTTCCACAGGGAGAGTTTAGAAAACTTATAGAGTCTTCAACTGATGAGAAGGAGAGAATATTTAGAAGAATATTCTCATCTAAAATTTATAAAGACTTTCAGGATAGGCTTAAGGACAAGGCTATTAGAATTAAGAAAATAATAGAGAAAAGCAAAGAGTCTAGGAAAGCATTAATAGGTAAAATAAACCCGGGAGATAGTGAAAAACTGCTACAGCTTATTAATAGTGATAACCATAATATTAGTGAAATAATAATTGAGTGTGATTCTTTACTAAGTAGGGATAAGAAGACCCTTAAGGAAGAAGAGAAGAATCTATCTATTACTGAAAAGGAAATAGAAAAGATTAATACTGAAATTCAGTTAGCTATTGATAAAAACTCTAAAATAGAAGGTTATAATACCCTAAAAGAAAGACTTATTAACCTAAAGGATGAAGAGGAGAATATGTCCTCAATAGAAAAGGTAATTGATTTAGGGGTTAAGGCAAATGGACTTAAGGTTTATGAGCAGGAGTATATAAAGGCTAAAAGTATTTTAACATTAAAGGAAAAAGAATTGCTTAAGGCTGAAAATGACTTAGAATCTTCAGAGAGGGAAGCTAAGGAAATAAAGAATATGCTTTTAACTCTTGATGGCTTAAAAAATCAGGTTGAAGAAGATACTAAATCCCTTCATAAATTAGAGGGAGAACTTAAGGAATATAGTAGATATGAAGAGTATAAGAAAAAGTATACTCAAAAAAAGAAAGAGCTAGAAAGTATTGAGAAGAAGCTACAGCAAGGGGAAGAAGAGATTAAATCACTTAATAAATCAATAGATGATATTAACAATATAATTGATAAAAATAGTGATGTAGAGGGTAAAATCCTAACTAAAGAGCAAAGTCTTAAGATTTTAGAAGAAACAATAATAGATGTTAGGGACTTATATACTAAGGCTAATAGATTTAAGGAAGATATAGAAAGTCATATAAATCTTTCAAGGGACTATGAAAAGGAGTATAAGATATATAAAGCTCTTAAGGAAAATAAGGAAGCCTTAGAAGAAACATTTAAAAGGCAGCAGGCAGGTATACTTGCCCTAGGACTAAGGGAAGGGCAAATGTGTCCTGTATGTGGGTCAACTGAACATCCAAATAAGGCAAGTCTTAGTGAAGATGCAGTTAATGAAAATGATATTAAGGAACTTAACAGAACCTTAGAAGAGAAGAAGGTTAAAATAGATAGTGCTATGGCAAATCTTGCAGCACTTAATGCTAGTATAGAGAAAAGTGAAGAGGATGTTATTATTCCTTTAATTAAGAAGTATCTTTCAGATTATGAGTATAAAAGAAGTAATATTCAGGATATATTAATTAGCCTTAAGTCTAAGGGGGTAGCCCTTAAGACTAATATTGAAGAGATTAAGGCAGAAATAGAAAGTTTTAAGAATCTTAAGGATGAAATAGAGGCTAAAAAAATTCTTAGAAAGAATATTGAAAAGGACATAGCAGAGAAAACCACATCACTTAAAATTCTTGATGGAAATAGACTTAGCTTATTTGGTGAAGTTGAAGCAGCGCTAAGTATGACTAGACAGTTTGAATCAACATATAAGAATAAGTTAGTTACCCGTGAAGAAATTGAAAAGGGTATTTTAGATATAAGTAGTAGAATTAAGGTTATTAGTAATAAGATTGATTTTATAAATGAAAAAGATAAGACTTCTAGTATGAATCTTTCCTCAAGTAAAAAGAACCTAGAAAATAAGGAAGCAGAATTAAGTGATGCTAAGAAGACCTTAGCTTCTAGGGAAGAGGAATTTATAGAGAATCTTAATCTATTATTTGAAAGTGACGAGGATTATAGAAATAGCCTTATTGAAGAGGATAAAATTAGTAAACTAAGAAATAAGGTTAAACTATACAGGGAAGAGTTTATTTCGGTAACTGCTAAAATAGAGGAACTTGAAAAGGTACTTAATAATTATGAACTCATTAATATATCTACATTAGAAGAGTGTAAGGATAAGCTTTCAGTTAAGAAGAGTCATATTAATGATATTATAAAAAGTATATACTCCAGGGTTGAATCAAATAGTAGTATATTAACTACTATTAAGAATATAACAGGTGAGATATATGAAGTTGATAAGGAATATAGCATAATATCTGAGCTTTCTAATATTGCTAATGGAACCAATTCAAAGTGTATTACATTTGAAAGATATGTTCTTGTATATCATTTTAACGAAATACTAGAAGCTGCTAATATTAGGTTTAAGATTATGACAAATGATAGATATTACCTTAAGCATAAAACATCAATTGGTGATCGAAGAACAAGTCAGGGACTTGATTTTGATGTATATGATAATTACACAGGTAAGATTCGTAGCATAGGAAGCTTATCAGGTGGAGAAAGCTTTAAGGCTTCACTTGCACTTGCACTTGGGCTATCTGATGTTATTCAATCCCATGCAGGTGGAGTTAGAATTGACACTATGTTTATAGATGAGGGCTTTGGAACACTTGATAGTGAGTCACTTGAAAAGGCAATAGAGACACTGCTTGAGCTTGGTCAAAATGGTAGGATTGTAGGTATTATATCCCATGTTAATGAACTTAAGGAGAGAATACCATCTAAAATAGAAGTTACTAGGGACACACAGGGAAGCTACATTAAAGAAGTAGTGTCTTAGTACTATAACCTTAGTAGATGAATACTCTATTAGTAGTAATAAGTATAATAGAGTCAATACAAAACATATCTAGTTAGTAAATAATTAAATCATAACAGGTAAGCTTGACAAAAAACTAACAAGGTAATATATTTCTCTATGAGATTATCTGAATTAATGTCTTAGTAATTAGTTTAATTGGAGGAGAAGGTTATGAATAAATCAGGAGTAAGGCAAGCAGGTGAAATTACACTTCTTGTTGGAGCAATACTAGATACTATTTCACAGGCGGCTATAATATTATTTAGCTTTCTTATATGGGCACCTATAGGAGGGGCGTTAATTGCACTTTTATGGGTTGCTAGAGATAAGGCTTTAAAAGGAAGTAAGGGCTGGATGATTTATGGTATAGTTCAAGGTGCCTTAACAGGATGGGTAACTATGGCAGGCCATATATTAATGCTAGTAGATTATAACCAGACTGAAAACAAAGTTAATCATAGAGTTGATTTTAAGGTTGAAGATAAAAAAGACGACGAGTATTATCAATAATAAAAAAAGCTGCTTTAGAGAAAACTAATTCTATAAAGCAGCTTTTTTACATAATTATAATATTAAGTTTAATATTATAATTGGTTTTAATGTAAAAATATACTAAAAATTGAATTATTATAATATTACACACTGTACTTGTTATGTGTTATACTTTTTCAATTTAAATTAATTAAATATGTGTTAATTCAATTGACCTTTATATATTAATCATGTTAAAATCTAATTTGATAAGGAAAGTAAACGTTTTAGTAAATATATATTAAACTTTATAGTAGGAATAATATTCGCAGGAGGGTGTTAGTTTGAAGGTTTGTATTTTAGGTAGCATTAATATGGATGAAGTAGTAGGATGTCAAGAAATGCCAAAGGTTGGAGAGACTATCCTTGCAGATACATTTAAAAAAGTTCCTGGTGGAAAGGGAGCTAACCAAGCAGTTGCAGCAAAAAGAATGGGCTGTGATGTTTATATGATAGGAAAAATCGGTAATGACTCAAACGGAGAGGTTCTTCTTAATGCTCTTAAGAAGGATGAAATCAATACAGACTACGTATTTGTAGACAAGGAAAGGTCTACAGGTGTTGCTGTTATATTTGTTGATTCACATGGTAGTAACTCTATAGCAGTTGTTGCAGGGTCTAATATGGGAATTACATATGAGGATCTTGAAAAGACAAAGAGTGCCATAAAGGATAGTAAGATGTTAATATCTCAATTTGAAACACCAATTGAGATTACTATAGAAGCATTTAAGTATGCAAAAAGTGTAGGGGTTACAACCCTACTTAACCCAGCTCCAGCTAGAGATATTCCTGATGAGCTTTTACAGTATACTGATATTATTGTACCTAACGAATCAGAGGCTGAATCACTTACAGGTATTAAGGTTGTTGATATTCAAACAGCTAAAAACGCTGCGAACAATTTCCTAAATAAAGGGGCAAAATATGTTATAATAACTTTAGGTGATAAGGGTGCTGCTATTGTTACTAATGACTGTTTAATTCAGGTACCTGCTAATAAGGTTAATGCTGTTGATACTACAGCAGCAGGAGACTCATTTATAGGAGGACTTACAAGGGTTCTTTCACGTGAAGAGTCACTTGATATGGACATACTAACTAAGGCTGTTAGATTCGCTAATAAGGTATCAGCTATAGTTGTAACAAGAGAAGGAGCACAAACGTCTATCCCAAGCTTTGATGAAGTTATTAACACATATGGGGAGGAATAGTTTTGAAAAAAACAGGTATACTTAATACGCATATATGCTCATTAATTGCTGAACTTGGGCATCAAGATATGATTGCAATTGTTGATGCATCAGTATCAATTCCAGAGGAAGTTAAGAAGATTGACTTAGTTCTAACTCTTGGAATACCTTCACTAGAAGATACTATGAAGGCTGTTCTAGAGGATATGGAATCAAATGAGATAATTATTGCTATGGAAACAGAGGATGAGAATCAGGGGGCATTTAACACGATCTCAACACTTGCAGGGGACAGAAAGCTTACTCGTGTATCTAACGAACAGCTTAAACTTATGCTTAAAAAGTGTAGAGGGGTTATTAGATGTGGAGAGGGAAGCCCTTACTCAAGTCTTTTAATTAAATCAGCTAGTATATTTTAATTATAAAGCTGTCCATTGATTGGGCAGCTTTTTTATTTTTTGTATAAATTAAGTTTTTAAGTGGAGAATAAAATCATAACTTAAATAAATGATTATTAAAATTAAAATTTGTTCATTAATTATACATAATATTTTAGTAATTTTTTATGTTTACCTTCATATACATAGAATTAGATAGTAAGAAGGAGGAATACAATATGAAAAAACCACTTAAAAAGCTTGTAACATTAGGACTTATTATAGTTATTATAACAGGTGCATTTATTTCAATTAATAATTTAAATAGAGCATCTTCAGCTAAGGCAATGGAGGCGGTTCAAGGAGGAGATTTGTTAGGATTCCTTCAGGATGCATATAATGTTTACTGGAATATTGAAGATAGTATCGATTATAGTGATATTAAGATATATAAGGGCAAAGAATATGTTAAGGTAGAAGAAAATTTTCACTCAATAGGTGATATAGATAGATATTTAGATAAGTTTTATACAAAAGCTGCTAAGGATAAGTTTATGTCAGAGCTGAGTCCTAGGATGATTAATGGACAGCTTTATGTAATTATAGGGGAGGCAGGGGATCAGCCTTCTATGACAAGTGGGGAAATAGTAGATATGAATTTAAATAAAGGGTATGCGACTATGATGGTTAAGGATAGAGGGGGACAAAATATATATATTAAGGCTATGGTTAAAATAGAAAATGAAAAATTAAAGGTTGATTCATGGCAAATTATTTAAAAATAGTCTAATATTTTGGTTTTTATGATAAATTTTCACATTAGTAATTTACAAAAATTTTAAATTTTTATATAATTTATGTAGAAACTAATAGAAAAGGGGATATCTGATGAAAGAGAAAATCTTAATTGCAGAAGATGAGAAAAGATTATGTAAGGTTTATGACCTATATTTTAAGGGTGAGGGATACGATGTTGTTTTTGCCCATGACGGTAATAGTGCTGAGAAGCTTATAGATAATGGCAAGTTTGATATTATAATACTTGATGTTATGATGCCTGGTAAAGATGGTTGGTCCCTACTAAGAAAGATTAAGTCTAAATCAGATACACCTGTTATTATGACAACCTCTAGGGGAGAAGAAGAGGATAGAATATTCGGATTTGAACTTGGTGCAGATGATTATATGGTTAAGCCTATAAGTATGAGGGAACTTATGCTTAGAATTTCACTTAGAATCAAAAAAAGTGAAAAGGCTGACACAAGTTCAGATATTATAGAAGCAGGTAATTTAACCATTAGTGAAGATAGACGTGAGGTTATTGAAGGTGGACAAGTTGCTGTTTTAACACCTAAAGAATTTGAGTTATTAGTATACCTTATTAAGAACCCTAATGTTGTAATGAAAAGAGGAACATTACTTGATTATGTCTGGGGATATACATATTCAGGAGACACAAGAACAGTTGATACCCATATTAAGAATCTACGTGAAAAGGTTGGATTTTGTAATGAAAACCTTAAGACAGTTTGGGGCGTTGGATATAAATTAGAACTTCAAGAAGGGGCAAAACTTGGACACGCTGAAAATGAGTAAACTAACCAAAAGGTTTGTTTACATGATAATAATATTTGGTTTGTTATTAACAGCATTAGGCTTTATAGTACTTGAGCCTATTGTAGCGAAAACATATGTGGCAAGGGAGATAAACACATTAGAACTTAGGGCAATTGAGATTGAGGGTAAGTTGATTGAAAATAAGCCTATAAGTAAATACGAGTGTTATGTTACATATATAGATGGAAATTACGAGTATTATGGTGGACACTCTGATGCTGTAAAAGAGTTTTTAAAAATCACATCTATTGATAATGTGCCTCCAGGTATGAGAGTTAGTATGAAGGGGTCACATGATTTGTTATTTCATGTGAAAAAAATAGATAGAGGATATTTGCTAACCTATGAGGCTGTATTTGAAACAAGTAATTTCGTTAATTCTTTAAGACTTGTTTCAACTCTAATATTAATATCTATGATTGTTTTATCAATTCCATTTGCATATATACTAGGTAAAATAATAGGAGATCCTATTATTAAAATAAGTAATATTACAAAATCTATATCTAAGGGGAATTATAAAATAATTGATAGTATTAAAACAGGAGATGAGCTTGAGGATCTTTATTTAGATATTAAGAATATGTCGAAGAAATTAGAGCAGAAGTACTCATTTCAGCAAAGATTTATAGCAAATTTATCACATGACTTTAGAACACCACTTGCGGTTATAAGAAGCTATGCAGAGGCTCTAAATGATGGTCTTATTGATAAGGATGATATAGGAGAATACTCCCAGGATATAATATCAGAAATAGATAGACTTAACTGTATGGTAGATGATTTAATTGAGGTATCTAAGCTTAATAATGGTCAGTATCAAATGAAGAATGAATACAATAATATTTATGATATGGTAACCTCGGTTACAGGTAAGCTTTCAAATCTATATAATAAGGAAATTGAGGTTAATATACATAATAAATCATGTGTAATACTATGTGATAATATATATATAACTAGGGTTATATATAATCTTATAGATAATGCATTAAAGTTTACTCTTTCAAATGTTATAGTTAGAACCTATGTAAGGGGAGATGAACTGTATTTTGAGGTAGAGGACTTTGGACATGGTATTAATGAGGATGAGATTAAGCATATCTGGGATAGTTACTACAAAAGTGCTGAAAGTGGTGGAGTAGGACTTGGACTTAGAATCTGTTCTGAAATACTTAAAATACATGGATTTAAATATTCGGTTAATACTGAAATTAATAGGGGAACTATATTTTATTTTATTGTTCCAAGAAATAAATTTAATTAAACAATTCAGGCTGTTGACAAAGTCAACAGCCTGTCATGAAAAACATGTTTTTCATGAGGTTTGCCAAGGGGTGCTAAAGCTACTGCGTGCCGCTAAAGCGTCACTTGACCCCTTGAGAGGTATGGTCGGCGGCGGCACAGGTCCCCCTTGACCATGAATTTAAATTTCTTTATAAAACAAACCAATATTTTTTCAAATATTGGTTTGTTAACAATTTGAGATGCTAAGGTTTTAGCATCTTTTTTGCATAAAAAAAACTCATATCAGTAGAATATGAGTCTAAGCTAATAAAAAGATAAGTTACAATGTAATTCGTATTAGGAGACTCTCCGTTAGTCCCTAATAACAAATTAGTGGTAGTCTACATCCCCCATGTAGACAATACCTAATAAGATTTTACATTTTAAGAGTTATAAAAGATTGATAAAAATGTAAAATTAATGTGAAATATTAAAGTCTTATATTTTTTTCTGTTTCTATATCAAAAATATGAAGCTTTCTAGTATCTAAGTTAATACTTATGTTTTGGTTTGGTAATAACATTACGCTAGGGTCTACTAATAATGCTACTCTATTATCATTATATATAGTGTATACAAATGTTTCGTGTCCAAGCATCTCGACAAATTCAACCTTAGTGCTGATTTTGTTTTTAGATGATTCATCTTCATAGATAACATGTTCAGGACGTATTCCTATTTTAACTGATTTATTAACATAGCCCTTGCTGCTAAGAAGTGAGGCTGTTTCATCTGGTATTTCAAGGTGCTGATTATTTAGAAGAAGCTTAATATTAGAGTTTTCTTCAACAACTTTGCACTCAAAAAAGTTCATTTGGGGACTTCCTATAAATGCAGCAACAAATAAATTAGCAGGATTATTATATATATTATGTGGAGTATCAACCTGCTGAATAACTCCATTATTCATAACAACTATTCTACTACCCATAGTCATAGCTTCTGTTTGGTCATGAGTTACATATACAACAGAGGCATTTGCTTCATTGTAAAGCTTGATTATCTCAGCTCTCATTTGTACACGAAGTTTAGCGTCAAGGTTTGAAAGTGGCTCATCCATAAGATATAGCTTTGGCTGCCTTATTATTGCACGACCAAGTGCTACTCTTTGACGTTGACCACCTGATAATTGACCAGGTTTTCTTTTAAGATATTCTGTAAGTTGAAGTTTAGCTGCTGTTTGTTCAACCTTAGAATTTATTTCGCTTTTTGAAAGTTTTTTAACCTTTAGAGAGAAGGCTAGATTATCAAATACGCTCATATGAGGATAAAGTGCATAGTTTTGGAATACCATTGCAATATCCCTATCCTTAGGCTCAATATTTGTAACATCCCTATTATCTATATGTATAGTCCCCTCAGTTGGCTCCTCAAGTCCTGCAATCATTCTAAGTGTAGTAGATTTACCACATCCTGATGGACCAACAAGAACAAGAAATTCCTTATTCTCAATGTTTATATTAACATTATCAACAGCTTTTGAGCTGTTTTTATATTCTTTACTTATGTTTTGCAAAGTAAGTGTAGACATTAGTATCCTCCTAAAATTTAAAATATACATTAATATTAATTATAATGTTATATGTAGAAAAATGTATGTATATAGTGAAATATAGAAAAAAATCATACTAAGTGTTTTAGTATAGAAAAAAACTATAATATAATTATAATACTATAAAATCTTTTAAAATGGGTAATAACCTATATTTTGTGAAGGGAGATAATTATGGCAGTAGTTAATATTATAAACAGAAATATAAAATTTGATGTAAAGGAAAATGTATTACTTTCAGATGCAATTAGGGAAGGAACTAATATTGAGACACCATGTGAAGGTAAGGGAGTATGCGGTAAATGTAAAGTTAAAGTTAAAGGTGAATTATCTCCTGTTTTAGAAAGTGAGAAAATATTTATAAAAGAGGGGGAAAGGTTAGCCTGTATGGCGAGAATTGCTGGAGACGTGGATGTTGAAGTTACATATAGTTTAAAGGATATAAAATCAATAGATAGTGGATATAGACGTAAGTATAGTGTAGGGGATAATATAGGGAAAAGGTATGGGATTGCAATAGATCTTGGAACTACAGGGGTTAGTGGATACCTTGTTGATTACTCAATAGGTGATGTTATAGAAAAATACTCAACAGTTAATAGGCAAGTTGAATATGGAGCTGATGTTTTATCTAGGGCAGAATTTCAAATATCAAGGGAAGATGGAGGGAAACTTCTTCAGAAAAAAGTAGTAGAAACCATTAATTTTGTATTAGATAAGCTATCAAATAGTGATCCCTATATACTTAATAATATTAATGGTATTTATATAGCAGGAAACACAATTATGCTTCATTTATTAGCAGGTAAAAGTGTTGAAAGTCTTGTTAAAGCACCATATGAAAGTGTGTTTTTAGATACCTATAAAATCAATTCAAATACTATTTCTATTAAAGTAAATTCGGATGTAATACTTCTCCCTTCAATTTCATCATATGTAGGGGCGGATATTACAGCGGGGATGTTTGCCTGTAACTTTGAAAATAGGAATAATTCTATATACATAGATATAGGTACTAATGGTGAGATTGGAATTAATAGCAGTGGAGAGATATATACAACAGCAACAGCAGCTGGTCCAGCATTAGAGGGAAGTAATATAGAATGTGGAATGAGGGCTGAGGATGGTGCTATTGATGGATTTAAAATAGAGGGGGACAATATAGTTATTTCAACTATTAACAATAGTCCTGCCTGTGGTATATGTGGAAGTGGAATAATAGATATTATAGCAGAGTTTATTAAACATAAAATTATATTAAAGACAGGTAAAATAAATAAGGATAATGCTGAAAAATATTTTAAGGTAGAGGATAAGAAAATATATTTAACTGATAGTATATACATATCCCAGGAGGATATAAGGTCATTTCAATTAGCAAAGGGAGCTATAATATCAGGGATTAACATTCTTTGTAGAAGGGTTAAGTTAGAAGAAGTTAAGGAGTTTTTAGTAGGAGGGTCATTTGGATACCATTTAAATGAAGAGTCATTAAGAAGAACTGGCATAGTGCCAGGTAAGTTTAATGGAAGTGTTAAGTTTGTAGGTAATTCTTCACTTGAAGGAGCGTTTATTAGTAGTATAAATGAGGAATATATTCAGGAAATGAGAAATTTAAGTAAGAAAGTTAAGTCTATAAATTTATCACTAGATAGCGAATTCCAAAATGAGTTTATTAATAGCTTAAGCTTTTAGGAGGGTATTATGTTTTTGTGTGGAGGAAAATCATGTTTAGAAGGAAGTTCAGAAATATTTAAAACAATATCCTTTGATAGTTTTGTAGAGTGTAGAAGTATTTTATATAATTTAGGGATTAAGGATTATGAAGTAGGTAAGTATTATTTTTCATCGGTTAAGGAACTTTTAGAGTTAATGGAGAAGAATACGTTAACTCCCCTATGTGGGGTAACTGGGGATCTTTCATATTCACTAGGTGTTATAGAATATACTAAAAAAAGTAATGAGGTATTATGCCTTAACATTGAAGGGCCATTTACTATATTATCAAGTCTTATTAATCCTATTGTTATCTTTAAGGAATGTAAAAGAAATAGGGAAGATGTAATGCTTGCAATTAAATACATTGAAAAATTTCAGTTTGATTATATTAATCAGGTTAGTGGAATAAAGATGATTTCCCTTGCAGAGCCAAGTGGTGATATTAATATAATTGGCCCCAAAACCTTTAAGGAATTTGTAGCACCTTCAAATATTAATCTAATTAAGCATATTCAAAAAAGTGATGTAGATGTTATTCATTTATGTGGAAGGCTCTCAACATCACTTGAAAAGGTAGAAGAGTTATATGCAAAGAAGATGACACTAGAGTTAGATACATATGAAAACCATATTTTATCATTATCTAATGGGGAAATAGTTTGTCATAGCTGTACAAAAATGCTACCACTTAAAAGACGTATAGTACATATAGGTAAATTAAAAAGCCATATATCGAAGTAATGATATATGGCTCAGGCTGTTGATAAATGGAACAGCCTATCATGAAAAATAGGTTTCTCATGTTTTACCAAGGGGTGATAAAGCTACTTGGGATGATAAAGCGTCAATTGACCCCTTAAAGTGATATGCTTTAAAGAATAATAAATATTAATATTACAGCTGCGACTGTTTGAACTAGACCTATTAACCCGGCATAAATTGAGAATTTAGAACCTTGATTAATAAGATCGCGAATCTTAACCCTCATACCAATAGCTGCAAGTGCAATAACCTCAAATGTTGAGCTTATTCCCTTAAAGGTAGCTGATAGTGAGTTTGGTATAATGCCAAGTGTATATACTCCACATAGCACAAAGAATCCTATAACATACCATGGAATCTTAAGTTTGAATTTAGGTTTTGATGATTTCTTGTCAAAATCTTCTATTAGTAAATCATTATCCTCTGAGTCAACAATATCAAGTTCAGCCTCTGCACCTTTTGATTTATTCTTAAGGTAAGAAAGATATATAACAACGAATACTAGGAATATAATTCTAACAATCTTAAAAATAGTAGCAAGTTCTGTTACCTCAGGGCTAATCATTTTAGCACTACCAACAACCTGACCAACAGACTGAAGTGTACCTCCAAGTAGTGCAGAGGTTTCAAGTAGGTCCTGGTTAAAGAATACCAGTGCTATAAATGGAAGTATTAGCATTAATACTGTACCAGTAACATTAACTAGGGTAATTGATATTGCCTTATCCTTGTCACTAGCATTAATAGCAGGTGCAACAGAGGCTATAGCAGAGGAACCACATACACCATTACCACTTGCCATAAGGTAGGTAAAGTCATCTTCAAATCCCATTTTACGACCAATATAAATAACTGCAGCTATTGTTATGATCATTTGGATAGCAATAAATAATACACCACTAAATCCAAGTGTCATTATGGTTTGTATACTTAAAGTTCCTCCAAGTAAAACAACAGATATTGAAAGTAGTGTTCCTTCAGAGAATTTAGTTCCCTTGTTTAGTTTATCTGAAGTTAAAATAGTATTTCCAAGTATTATTCCAAGAAATATTGCAATAGTAGCTGCACCTAGTGTTGGTGCAAATTTAGCTAGAAATTTACTAATTAATGATATTATGAAACATACAATAAATCCAGGAAGTATAGATATTATTTCATTTTTCATTTTGGATAAATTCATGGATTTTCCTCCTTAGCATTTTGTATTAGTATTTTCAGTTACAGATAAATTATAATAGGAATATAACTATAAAAAAAATAAATAATAATTATAATAACCATAACTAAAAGTTATAATGAGGTGGATCAATGCTTGAGGAGTTAAAAACATTTATTGCAGTAGTTGAGTGTCTTAGTTTTACCAAGGCATCTGAAAGAATTAATATATCCCAGCCAGCTGTTAGTAAGCATATAAAGAATCTTGAGAAGCTTTATGGGATTAAGTTAATAGAGCGTTCTATTAAGGATAAAAAAATATCTATTACCCTAGCTGGTGAACATCTTTATAGAAGGGGAAAACAAATTATAAGAAATATTAATGAGCTTTATATAGAAATAGATGACTTTAAAAATCAAGTTAGTGGTGAGGTTAAAATAGGGGCTAGTTATACAATTGGAGAATATTATATTCCAGGGTTTTTAAGTATTATTTCTAAGAAATACCCGAAAATAGAATTTGAAATTATAATAGATAACACTAAAAATATATGTAGACAGTTACATGAAAGAAAAATAGATATAGGGCTTGTTGAGGGAAGTTTTAATAATAGTGAATTTTATTATGGAAAATTTAAAGAGGATGAACTATATGTAGTTTCACCATATGACCCAACTATTAATAATAAGGAGTTTCGCATAAATGACTTTGAAAACAGTGTATGGATTAGTCGTGAAGAGGGTTCAGGAACACGTGAACAGTTAGATAAGTTATTTAGACTTTATAGCATAAGACCTAAGAAAATAATGTATCTTGGAAGTAACTGTGCTATTAAGGAGGGGGTTAAACATAATTTAGGGGTAAGTCTTCTTTCGAAAAGTATAGTTAAGGATTCGGTTGAAATGAGAGAGTTATCTATTATGAAGGTTGATTCATCCTTAAAAAGAAAGTTCCATTATATAACTAGGAAGGAAGAAAGGGTATCTAAAGCTATATCCGTTATAATAGATACATTATTGGAATTCAATTAGTTTATAATTTATTTAATAAATATCTTTATTATGATTCCTTATTTGTGGTAAAATAGAAATTGTATAAGTATGTTATTATTTTGCTAAGGAGGGAAAAAGTTATGTCAGTTAATAAGGCACTTGGTATGATAGAAACTAGAGGATTAACTCCTGCAGTTGAAGCAGCAGATGCTATGGTTAAGGCTGCTAGTGTAACACTATGCGGATATAAGTCAATAGGGTCAGGACTTGTTGCTGTTATTGTAAGAGGTGACGTTGGAGCTGTTAAGGCTGCAGTTGACGCTGGTGTAGAAGTTGCAAGATCAGTTGGAGAAATTAACGCTGTACACGTAATTCCAGCACCACACGCTGAAATTGAAGAGGCAATATTAAAGAATATTGGCTAATAACACTTTGATTCGTCTAACATATTGTGGCTATAATAGTCATAATAATAAATATTTAATAAAATGTGCTTTATAATTATAATAAATCTATAAGTATTTAATGGAAAAGGGTGTGTATTTTCTCTAAATAATGTTTTTTAGCAGTATTTTAGAGAAAAAGGATAAATGCCTAGTTTTCTTTTAATACATATGGTGTTATAATTAAAAGTAACAACACATAATTAATTATGGGGGGTATTCATTATGTCACTAAAAGATGTAAAGATAACTGTTATAGAAGTAGTTAACCAAGAAACAGCTACTGCTAAAGAAAATGCTAACGTAAACTCAAAAGTAGGAGATACATACGTTTCAACAAACGGTGAGTCACCAGAAGGACTTTCAGCTAGCGCTTGGCTAGGTGTTAAGAGAAGAGTTGTTGAATTAGCTTCAGGAGATAGCGATCCGCTACTAGCTGATGGAAACACAACTGTTTGCTGTAACGACGGTGCTCGTCCAGTATACTACAAGCTTGAAGTAGTAAAATAGTTTAAAGTTATCAAAACTGTCCTTGTATAAGGGCAGTTTTTTTCATTTTTACTATTTTTAAATATCACAAATTTAAAATAGTATCTTCTAATTTTGTAAAAAAATATATATAATATAAGAAATAGATTGTTGTGAAATATTAACAAAGTATGTACAAAAAGTTAAAAAATTTCACTTAAATATACAGAATCTTATGTCAATATGAAGTTCTAATACATAAAATTAATAAAGGGGAAGATTTTAAAAAAGGGGTGGTAGCTATGGATATATTGGTAGGTATAATACTAGTTTCAGTTGTGGTAATTGGTATTTATGTAGGTGTGAAAAATCATAGAAATGAGCCTAAGAATAAGCCAAATGAGTGGATAAGTAACATAGAGGATGTTACTTACATTGCTGGGCTTTCTGATATTACTTCAGGAAGTAAATGTAGAGTTGAAGTACTCACAGATAAGCTACTATTTGAATATGATGGTATAAGACATCTTGTAAAGCTTCATGAAATACCATCCTATAAGATTGTAAGTAGTTCATACATTTTAGAAAAAGTAAATGTAGGTAAACTAAAGATTAAAGGTGATCTTGTAAGTCTTAGTAATAATAAAAAATTAAAGTTTAATAACTTTATAGAGGTAAGTTACAAATCAAGTGACGTAGAGTACAGAGTTGTGTTAAATATGTATAATAATGAGGACCTTGTTAGAATTACTAACCAAATAGATAGGTTTCTTATAAAATAAAATAATGCTAGGTAGAAAGTCTTCTAAAAACAGGAGGCTTTTTATATTTTATACTAATAAGTATTTTTGAGAGGTGGAATATGAAAAGGATTAATATTATGATTTGTTTTGTATCATTTATATCTCTATTTATGTTTGCATCATGCTCATCGGAGAATAAACCAAGTAAGACTATTGAGGTATCTGTTAATAATGTACCTGTAAAATCATATGAGTTTAGTGGTGAGCCTACAGTGCCACTTGAAATGGTATGTAATATACTAGAATATCATAATAGAAAATATGTACAAGAAGGCAATGAGAAGATATTTGTTGCTAGTAAAAATAACTATATGTACTTTTATAAGGGGAAGGATTACTTTAGTAGTAGACCTAAAAAGTTAAATGAAATTCATAAGGCGGAAAATGATAAGCTAATTGAAGAGAGTTATAATAAGATTAATTATGAAGGTGGATTTAAGGCAGTAAACTATGGTGGAACCCTATATATTCCTGTTAATATGGTTGAAAGTGATGAATGCCTTGAAATAAGTGTTAGATATATAGATGAGGGATACAGGCTAGGTAAATATACTCAGGTAAAATAAAAAAAGGTAAGCATTAAATGCTTACCTTTTGGCAGGGGCACCAGGACTCGAACCCGGAACCAATGGTTTTGGAGACCACTACTCTACCAATTGAGCCATACCCCTAAGACAATACTTATTATATACCCTTATTTCATATATTGCAATAGGTTTTATAAAAATTATTAAAAAATATTTTATATTTATTAAAATGGTTAATAAATACATATGCAAAGTCGATAATAATACGAAAAGAAAAAAGAAATATCTAGGTAGGTATAGCGTATGGTAAAAATAATTAAATTCTTTTTATTTGATGATTTGAATTATAGAATCAATTACACGTCAGACGGAGTAGATAAGAAAATATCTAGTATTATTGTAAGTTTATTTCTAAGTTATTTTGTTAAGGGTATAAAATCAGGAATATTATATAAAAAAATAGAAGATAAGCATCTAATATTAAGGGTTGATTATGAGGAGGAAGAGAAACAATATGTTGTTCAATTTGTTTATGTAGACTCCTTAGATGATTACCCAATTAAGATTATGTACGAAAGTGGGTTTATTGATAGTGACTTTAAACATCAAGACTATCAAGACCTTGAATTTGAAACACTATCAAGATACATGAAGAGTATAGATGGGCAAGGATTTAGACAAATGGTTAGCGGACTATTTAGATCTAAATATTATAATTCTTCTATTAGAATAAGGGGACATGCTAAGGAATTATTACTGTGGATAGGTATAGTCCAAACAGTATTTCCAATAGAGCTTGCTCAAAGTGTTAGTTTTAAGGTTGAAAACTATTCAAATGGTATGGGAATGGCAAGTATTTCAATTAGTGATAATATAGTTGATGTAAGATATAGGTTCTCATTAGAAGGTGATAATTCAAATGTTGAACAGTATAAGTTTACATCTATGCTAGAGAGGCATTATCTTGTACCATCAACTAATTTAGAGGCGTTTTTCCTATTTGCCACCCACTTTGATTATAAGGTTTTAGATGAAAGAATTGAGGATATTTATAATATTTATATGATATCAAGACTTGGACTTGGGGATTATGAGTATTCTGATGTTAAGGTTGCATTTGATACCCTTGAAGAAATAGGATCAAAGGAAGCTAAGAGAATAGTTATACTTAATATGCTAAAGGTAATAGATAAACTAACAACAGAAATTGATATTAAGTTTTTTAAGCTTATAATAGGGTTTTCATTTAGAGCAGCTAAGGAAATGGAAAGTTTATTTATAAATGAAATGTGTA
>NZ_JAVWJB010000006.1:0-30071 GCF_036639235.1 Clostridium sp. | reverse complement strand
TTTTCATTTAGAGCAGCTAAGGAAATGGAAAGTTTATTTATAAATGAAATGTGTAAAGAGCTTTATATTAAGTCACTAGTTAGCCTTCTTTTTAACGGAAGATATAGAGATGTATACCAGCTTGAGGAAGCTGTTGTAGAAGTAGAGAAGTTTACTGATACTAGAGAGCTTTATAAGTATATACTTGATGATAAGAGAATTGAGCATATTAATATATATATGAATATTGACTTTACACCTGATAGGGTTATGTATATGGTAAAGTACATTTTATCAGCAAATATTGCACTTGGGTATAAGTGGAATAAACTTAGTGAAAAGTTAATGGGACTTGTTAATATATCAATTAAGTCTATGGTGCGGGAAGAGCTTGAGTATGAGGAGTTTTTCTTCAGCATGTCAGGAGACGATGAGTATATAGCAAGTATGATGCTTTTAATATTTGAAAAAATAGAAAACGAAAAGCTTCAGGAACACTTTATGAAGTGTATAACTTCATTCTTTAAAAAGTCAGAGGAATCACTTTCAACAGCTATCAGAAAGAGACTTTCGTATAGTGAAAATGGCCTTATATTCCTTTATGAGGAATTTAAAAGTTATATGATAGGTAGTAAATACACTTTAGATGGATTTATTGAGTATATGCCATCTTTCCTATGTGCTAAGGAGTATTTTGATAAGTACTTTTCAAGGGCAGCTGCACATGTACTATCTAATATTGAGGAAAATGAAGGGTTTAAGTTTTCAATATATATGATTAATCAGATAACAGATAAGCATATTCCAATAAGCATATTCTCAGATAAGGTACTACATCAAATAGTATTGTTTATTGAGGATAGGGTTGATTTTGCAAATTGTGAAGAGGTATATGCTATTTTAGATGGTGTTTCACATATTAAAAGGGACAGGAAGGTAGTTACCCCTATAAATATAACAAGAATGCTTCAATTACAAAGAAGCCTTCAAAGAGGGGAAGAAATAGATATATATGAGTTTGAACATGGGGCAGTATCACCTAAAAGGCTTAGTGAGGCTTCATATAAGAAGTATAGAGATATAAATCTTGAAGCTATAGCGAGTCTTTGTAGTGATAAGGAAGATCATAAGATTGTTACTGATGTATTCATGACAGAGGACAGGTTTATATTCGACTATATGATGCTCTGTTTAAATGATAAAAATATACATTCAAAGGTAGCAGTAAGCTTTATTATTTATTATCTTTATTATGTACATCCGGTTTATAAAATGTCAGGTAAGGAAAAGATAGCAATAAAGCTTCGTGAAATGTTAATTGATAGGATTTGTGAACTTAAGTTTAGCTTAATTTGTGAGATAGACGAAAGGGTTAAAGAAGAATTTGAAAAAGAGCATCTTTCAATGCCTGTAGAATGGGAAGAAATATTCTCTTCAATTAAGAAAATTAAAAGTGAATCAAGTTTAGTTGATAAATTTAAATTTATGATGAAAAAATAAAACTTTTATAGGTTAAACAGAAAGAGGGCAAATGCCCTCTTTTTATTTTGATTCTTTGTTTGATTTAAAAATATTATATATGGAAACAATAAAAGATATTGCCCCTGTTATGTATGGAATATAGGTAGGTATGTATGAGTCAAGTTCCTCATCAGATATCTTATCAGATATCTTAACAGCAGCACCTTCTGTTTTCCCGCATATAGTTGAAACTGACTTCATAGAGGAAGCAAGGCTTTCCCTGTTATCAGCAATAACCTCATTAACTGATTTTAGAGTTTTTATAAGTCTATATAGTGTTATACATAGAAAAACTGTTAATACTATAAAACATAGTAAAAACATAAAAAGAACCATATCTTTAAATGTTATATACATGTCCATCACCCCTTTTTCTAATTTTCGCCAAGTTTTAATATAATTATACCAAATATATTATATTTATCTCAATTAAAGTTGAAGATAAAATATAAAAGCTATAAAATGTAAAGGTAAGTTAAATTTAAGGAGCAATGATTATGAAAGATATTATAACACTAGGAATTGAAAGTAGCTGTGATGAAACATCAGCATCTATTGTGAAAAATGGTAGGGAAGTGCTTTCAAATATAATTTCTTCACAGATAGATATACACAAAAAGTTTGGTGGAGTAGTTCCAGAGGTTGCATCAAGAAAGCATATTGAAGCTATTTCAAGTGTTATTGATGAGGCTGTTAAGGAAGCAGGAATAGAATATAGTGATGTGGATGTTTTTGCAGCTACATATGGACCAGGGCTTGTTGGGGCATTACTTGTTGGGCTTTCAACTGCTAAGGCTATGGCACTTTCTTCAGGTAAGCCATTTGTTGGAGTAAACCATATAGAGGGGCATATTAGTGCTAATTATATAGAACATAAATTTCTTCAGCCACCATTTGTTACTTTAATTGTTTCAGGAGGTCATACACATCTTGTACTTGTTAAGGACTATGGTAAGTATGAAATAATAGGTAGAACAAGGGATGACGCGGCAGGAGAGGCATATGATAAGATATCAAGGGCACTTGGGCTTGGATATCCTGGAGGGCCTGCTATTGATAAGATTGCAAGGGAAGGGAATCCATCCGCAATAGATTTTCCAAGGTCATATCTTGAAGAGGGAAGCTTTGACTTTTCATTTAGTGGACTTAAGTCAGCTGTGCTTAACTACCTTAATAAGATGAATATGCAGTCATTTGAGATTAACAAGGCAGATGTTGCAGCTAGCTTTCAAGCATCTGTTGTTGAGGTTCTATCAAACAAGGCAATTGAGGCTGTTAAATTAGCTGGTGTAGATACTTTATGTTTAGCAGGGGGAGTTGCTGCGAATTCAGCACTTAGGGAAAGATTAACTGCTATATGTGAAAAGAAGGGAATAAGATTCCTGTATCCTTCTAATATACTTTGTACGGATAATGCAGCTATGATAGCATCAGCTGGATATTATGATTATATAAATGGACACATATCTAGTCTAAATTTGAATGCTGTACCATCTCTAAAAATAGGAGATAGGCACTAAGTTTGTAGAAGATAGTATGGATATTCTAAGGATGAATAAAAATAGCCTGTTGATATCTTACTAGGCTGTGTATAAATATATGTGGATAATGTTAAAATATGCTAGTAATACCTTGGTAGATAAAGGTTGTATATGTGGATAATGTTGTTAATATTGTGGATATATATAGGAATAATCATGAAATAATGATTTTCTACAAATTATTTAGGGTATAAAAAACTACCTACAAGTTTCTTGTAGGTAGTTTGCTTTTTCTACAAATTATTCAACTTCCTCCATAAGGATTTCCCACTTAGCATATAACTCCTCGATTTTAGATGAGTTGTTAGCTAGGGTAGTATTAACCTTAAGTGAGGTTTCAGGATTAGAGTAAACCTCTTCAAGGCATAATTCAGCTTCAAGGGCTTCATTTTCCTTTTCAAGTTTCTCAATTGATTTCTCAATATCCCTAATTTCGTTTTTAACCTTTTTAACTTTATCCCTTTCAGACTTAAGCTTTTTACGCTCTTCCTTAACCTGAGTTTTGGTTTTGCCAACAGTACTTACAACTAAGTCATCTTCCAGGGCATTTTTCTTGTCTATATAATACTGGAAGTTACCAAGATATTCTGTAATAGTATTCTCGTCTAGTTCTAGTATTCTATTAATTATCTTATTAAGGAAATATCTATCATGTGATATAACAAAAAGTGTTCCATCATATTCTAGTAGTGCATCCTCAAGTGCCTCTCTTGATAATATGTCAAGGTGGTTTGTAGGCTCATCTAGAAGTAGGAAGTTAGGTTTTGATAGCATAAGTTTAAGTAGGGAAAGTCTAGCTTTTTCACCACCTGATAGTAGTGAAACCTCCTTAAATACATCATCACCTGTAAATAAAAAGCTTCCTAGCATGGTTCTAATATCCTTAACACCAATGTATGGGTAAGCATCCCACACCTCATCAAGAACTGTTTTATAGGAAGAAAGCTCCTTTTGTTCCTGATCGTAGTATCCAATCTCTACGTTTTTACCAAGTTTAAATTCACCTGATGTAGGCTCTACAAATCCTTGAAGGATCTTGAATATAGTGCTTTTTCCACGTCCATTTTCACCTATAAGAGCAACTCTTTCTGAACGTCTTATCATAAATGAAATGTTTTCGAAAAGTTTTTTATCTGAGTAGGACTTAGAAAGCTCATCTATAATTAGAACATCAACACCACTTTTAACCTTAGATTGAAAGTTAATTTTTGAAGACTTGTCATCAAAGGTTGGCTTATCTATTCTTTCTATTTTATCAAGCATTTTTTCCTTACTTTCAGCCTGCTTAATACTTTTTTCTCTATTAAATGAGCGGAACTTATCTATCATAGACTCTAAACGTTCAATTTCTTTTTGTTGAATTTCATAGTCTTTAAGTTTTTGAAGATATCTTTCACGTCTCTCCTTAATATAATAGCTGTAATTTCCCCTATATTCTTCAACAACACCATTAGTTAATTCATAGGTCTTAGTTGTAATAACATCTAAGAAGAATCTATCGTGGGAAATAATAATAACAGTACCCTTGTAATCCTTTAGGAAGCCCTCAAGAAAGTTAATTGCCTCAAGGTCTAAATGATTAGTAGGCTCATCAAGAAGTAGTACATCAGGGTTTTGAAGTAGAAGTTTACTAAGTGCAACCCTTGTTTTTTGGCCACCTGATAATAGACCTATTTTAGTGTCTAGATATTCAGCGGAAATTCCAAGACCTACAAGTATCCCCTTTGCAAAGCTTTCACATCCATAGCCGTTTCTTTTTTCGAATTCATCCTGTAGTCTTCCATACTCCTTAAGAAGTCTATTGTATTCAGAGGAGTCAGGATTTGTTGCAGAATTTGAGATTAATATCTCAAGTTCACGAAGCCTTGATTCTATATTTAAAATATCATCATATACCTTCATAGTCTCATTAAATACTGTTTCTGATTCATCAAGACCAAGGCTTTGGGATAGGTATCCTACCTTTTTATCCTTAGGTATAAATATATCTCCACTATCTGGAGAAAGCTCACCTGTTAATATTTTAAATAGGGTAGTTTTACCTGCTCCGTTCTTTCCTACAAATCCAACCTTCTCGTTTTCGTTAATAGTAAAACTTACGTTTTGGAGTATTGTTTCAACACCATAGGACTTTGTAATTTTGTTTAGCGACAATGCTAGCATAATAAACACCCCTAGTTTAGTATTCTAAAGTAATTTTACTTATAAATTCTAAATTGTGCAACTTTAAAGATTAACTTAAAATGGTAGTATTCTTTGTTAAGATATAGTACAATGATTCTGTAGAGTTATAAAAGCCGGATAAGTACGGGATAAATTTAATTTTAAAAAGGATGTGGAATCATGGGAAAGTCTACAGTCATTTCAATGGCAGTTGTTAGAAGACTTCCAAGATACCGTAGATATTTGTCTGATCTATTAGAAAATGGTATAGACAGAATATCATCTAAAGAATTGTCTGAACGTATGGGACTTACTGCATCTCAAATAAGACAGGATTTTAACTGTTTTGGAGATTTTGGTCAACAAGGTTATGGGTATAATGTACGTGAACTATATGCGGAGATTGCAAGAATTATAGGACTTAATAAGGCTTATAATACTGTTATAGTTGGTGCAGGGAATATCGGACAAGCTATTGCAAACTACAGCAGCTTTTCAAAGCTAGGCTTTAATTTAATGGCTATATTCGATGTTAATCCAAAACTAATAGGACTTAAGTTTAGAGATATAGATATAAGAGATGTTGACAATTTAGATGAGTTTTTACAGCATAATAAAGTAGACATAGGAATTATATGTGTACCAAAGATTCAGGCACAAAGAACTGCGGATATTTTCCAAAATAGAGGGGTTAGGGCTATATGGAATTTTGCTCCAATAGACCTTAAAACTAATGAGGGAACAATAGTTGAAAATGTTCATTTAAGTGATAGTTTATTAACACTTAGCTATAGACTTAATGAAACTGAACTTTTCAGTAAGGAAGAAAACAACTAACTAAAAATAATAAACTTAGATATTATAGTAAGCTACCTAGTAATAGGTAGCTTATTTGGTACTATAAAACAAAAACACTGCAATATATAATGCAGTGTTTTTGTTAATTATATTAGTAATTAAGGTGCTATATTAGCTTATGCATGTAAAGCGGCGATTTGCCCTTCTCCAACAGCCTTTGATAACTGATATGGTTTACCAGTAATATCACCTGCTGCATAAAGTCCCTTAATATTTGTTTCCATATTTTTGTTTACCTTAACATGAACCCCATCAAGTTCTATTCCTGGAACTAGTGAAGTTAAAGGATAACTATCCTTAATAACAAAGTAGCCATCACATTCTATTGTAGAAGACTTAAGAGTTAGAGTTTCTGCCTTCATACTTCCTTCGAACTTAAGTGGAACATCCTTAACAATTTCAATATTATCATTAAATTTAAATGAGGATGTATTTGTTTGTGGGACAAAGTATACCTTTTCACATATTTCAGATAAGAAGTTAGCTTCATGGCAAGATTCTTCGTTATATCCTATAACGCAAACAGTTTTAGCCTTGTATAACGGGGCATCACATGTTGCACAGTAACTAACACCAAGGCCTAGGAACTTGTCCTCATTTTCAATGGATTTTTTGAAGTTAACCCCTGTTGTTAGGATAACCTTCTTAGCAGTAATCATCTCATCCTGTGCCATAAGAGTAAAGCTATCTCCCATTGAATAAACAGTAAGAACCTGTTTTGAGGATAGTGTAGCATCTGTTTTAGATAAATGATGGTTAAGAGATTTCATAAAGTCAGGTCCCGTTATACCAGGAAGACCTAAATAATTATCGATAATAGGAGATAGTAAGACCTTCTTACTATCTCCTCCAAATATAATCGTCTTTTGATTTCTTGCGTAGGCATTAATAGCAGCTGAGATTCCAGCTGGGCCCTTACCTATAATTGCAACATCATACATTAGATATTAAGAGCTCCCTTAATAGTGTTCTCTATATTTTCTTTTGGTTGGAATCCAACGATCTTCTCTACAATCTTACCATCATTAAATAAAACCATAGTTGGAATACTAGTAATTCCTAGTTGTGATGCTGACATAGGACTCTCATCTATGTTAACCTTAACTACTTGAACTTCACCACCAAGGCTCTTTGCAACCTCTTCAATTACTGGTGAAAGCATTTTACAAGGCATACACCATTGTGCCCAGAAGTCTACTAATACAGGTTTATCTGATTTAATTACCTCTTTATCGAAACTTAAGTCATTAACATTTGAAATCATTTTATTACCTCCTTTATACCCCTTTGGGGTATATCTAATTATATTATATGTTAGATATATATATATGTGAATATGTATTGAAAAAAATTAAATAAAATTATAAAATAAAGTAAATTTAATATTAGTTAATATATATTATCTATTAACATTTTAAGACAATTATGCTAATTACGCAATGAAATTTTACTTAATAATATTGTATATTAAAATACATTTTTTTATTCAATTAGGGGAAATTTATAATTGAAAGGAAAGTAACTATTATGAAATTAAAAAAATATGATGAAGGACTTTATATAGAAACCCCACAGGACTTTATAATCAAACATGTATTTGATTGTGGTCAATGCTTTAGATGGAATGAACTTGAGGATGGAAGTTATATAGGAGTCGTTTCAGGCCGTGTAATTAGAGCCTTTGAAAGCAATAATTCTATATATTTTGAAGGTGCAAATGAGGAAGACATTGAACTTTTAACAGAGTATTTTGATCTTAATCGTAGCTATGGGGACATTAAAAAGCTTATAAGCAAAGATGATAAGGTACTTGAAGAGGCGATTAAATCAGGTGAGGGAATTAGAGTTCTTAACCAGGATCCATTTGAAACTATTATTTCGTTTATAATATCTGCTAGAAATTCAATACCTATGATCAAGAAAACAGTTGAGAATTTAAGTAGAATGTTTGGAGATGAAATTATATTTAAGGGTAGTACTTATTATGCATTCCCAACTCCAAAGCAGCTATCTATGGCTACAGAACAGGAGCTCAGGGAGGCTGGGTGTTCCTTTAGAGCCCCATATGTATATCAAACTACTAGGGATATATTAGATGGCAATATAGATATATATTCTCTAAAAGATAAGGACATAGATGAGGCATTAAATGAGCTAATAACTCTTAAGGGTGTTGGAATTAAGGTAGCAGATTGTATAATGCTTTTCTCTATGAAGAAAACAGATGCATTTCCTGTTGATGTATGGATTAAGCGTATAATGGAATATTTTTATGTTAAGGAATCAACATCACTTAAGAAGATGAGGGAAATAGCAAGGGATAAATTTAAGGAGAATGCAGGAATAGCCCAGCAGTATCTTTTCTACTATGCAAGGGATTTTAAGGGGCGAGAAGGCTTCGCTAAGGAAAGTAAGGTAGATAAATCAAATAAAAAATAAAATATTTAACTATAAAAGGTCAACTTGAAAAAAGTTGGCCTTTTTGTGTTAAATGATAAAAATTAGGTAATAATACAAATATCATCTTTAAGGAGGGTAATAATGACAAAACATGTAGTTAACCATTTAAAGGGCTCTATAGCACCTCAAGGGTTTGGAAGTGTTAATAATGAGTTTGTATATTACGAGAAGCTTAACCCGGAAGAGGGAAGGTTCTTTACATATAATAATGGAAAGATGGATATAATTCATGATATATATGATGCACATGGTCTTATTGAGGGGGGACACCTGTTATCGGTAAGCATTGGTCCAGAAACAAGCTATAGGGTTTTAACTATGGACTCCCAGATGGTTAAGCTTACAGGTGTGTATTTTGACTTTAAGATTGATTCATCAAACAACGTTTTATGTCTAGGACATGATTCAGTTGATAGTGTTATTACAGTTGTTAATCAGCAGGGAGAGGTAATTAGAAGAATAGAGATGCCATATCTTTTCTTTGCAAGTTCTCTTTTTATAGAAGGTGAATATATATATGTTTCAGGTTTTACTAAGGATAACAAGTTTAAGATAGTTAAGATCAATTATATAGGAGTATTACTTGAGGAGTATATTATTAATACATCAGCAAGTGATAGATTAATATCAAAGCTTATAGTAAGTGGTAACTATATGATGCTATCAATAACAGGTAAGAATGATAGTGTAGTTATTCTAGACATGAATAGTAAGAAGATTAGAGAGTTTACATATAAGAATCTTTCACTAGATGAAATTTTAGATATTAATGTAGTAGATAATGTTATTTATATACTTTCTAATAAGAAGGTATACTCATACGAAATAAGTTATCTACTTGAAGTTAAGAAAAATAAAGGATATGTTCCGTTTTTAAGAGAAAATATTAAGTTAACTTATATATATTTTATGATTATAAGTCTTATTAAGGAGTATTTTCTTCCATGTGTAGCTGT
The DNA here is from genome assembly GCF_036639235.1 of Clostridium sp. Lineage (GTDB taxonomy): Bacteria > Bacillota > Clostridia > Clostridiales > Caloramatoraceae > Clostridium_AB. The sequence continues at coordinate 20,593 of NZ_JAVWJB010000006.1, read as the reverse complement.
GGTAGGGGGAGTGTATACCTTAATATGGACATTGGCTGAAAATAAGACTTCAATGTTATATAGTTTATTTATAATATGGTCGCTAGGTGCTATAATAGCTCTATTTGTAGGGCTTATATCAATTAGAAAAAAGTCGAAGAGGGTAAATAAGCTTCTTGATGTCCAAAGAGATAGTGGGGAAGGTTTCCTTCAAAGAGGGTTATTTCTAGTAACCATATTTATATCCATAATTTCTTTGCTATTTAACGGGGATTTCCGTATAATAAATGTTATAATATACGCAATAACACTTGTTTTTACAGTTGCTATAGATTATACATTACAAGGCTATATTAACCATAAGAAAGAAGATATAGTTATAGAACTGTTAGATGGAGGAAAGCACCTAACTAGAAACATTAAGTCACTAGTTAGTGAATCTGTTAGTAATAATAAGCTACTTATTAACATAAAGTTAGAAGATGAATTCAGTAGTTCTTACTTAGCTAAGTGGAATGAATCAAGAGGGTTTATTATAGGTGGAAGTATTAATTATGTGCTTATGAATAAGACGGTTATTAGTGTAGTTGATTTAACCAATAGGGATATTAAGTACTCTAAAACTTCTATATTATCAGATCTTATATCATATATAGAAGAAAAGGGAAGGATTAAAGAGGTTAATGCTATGTGGATCGACTGAGGTGAAGGAAATGGATGAAAATAAAGAGAAGTATTATATTGTAAGCTCTAATGTATTACCAGAGGTTTTCGTTAAGGTTATGGAAGTGAAGCAGCTTTTAGTTGAAGGGTCTAATATGAAGATTAACGATGCTGTTAAGCTAGTAGGTATAAGTAGAAGTACATATTATAAGTACAAGGATAGCATATTTGACCTTTATGATGAGGGACGAGATAATATTATAACTGTTATGCTTATGCTTGAACATGTTAAGGGAACTCTTTCAAGAATACTAGATCTTATTGCTAAGCATAATGGGAATGTGCTTACAATTAACCAAAACATTCCACAAAATAATATGGCGATGGTTTCTTTATCAATAGAGGTGTCTAACTTAGATGAGAGTACTGCTACTTTATTTGATGAAATCAAGGAACAAAATGGAGTTAAGAGCTTAAGGGTTGTATCAAAGTTTTAATCTACAAGAAAACCTAAGATTTTAGCCAAAAACTAAAGATATAAAGGGAAAAAATGCAAAAAACAAATTTTTTTCTTGAAATAACCCAGTTCTTAGAAGAATTTAAATCTTGAAATATTAATAAAAATTAATTATATTATAAGTATGTTAGCACTCTATATTAATGAGTGCTAATTACATAGATACTTTAAGGAGGGATAAGAATGACACTAAGACCATTAGGTGACAGAGTTGTTATTAAGAAAGTAGAAGCAGAGGAAACTACAAAGAGTGGTATTGTACTTCCAGGAGCAGCTAAGGAAAAACCACAGGTTGCTGAGGTTGTAGCTGTAGGACCTGGCGGAATAGTTAATGGAGTAGAAGTGAAAATGGAACTTAAAGTAGGAGATAAGGTTATTTTCGCTAAATACTCAGGAAATGAAGTTAAAATTGATGGATGCGAATACACAATTCTTAAACAAGACGATGTTTTAGCAATTGTTGAGTAGTTATATAGAGAAGGGAGAGATGTTTTATGGCAAAACAACTTATGTTTGGTGAAGATGCAAGACGTGCAATGCAAAGAGGTGTTGATAAACTTGCTAACACAGTTAAGGTTACGCTAGGTCCTAAGGGAAGAAATGTTATTTTAGATAAGAAGTTTGGTTCACCGCTTATTACTAACGATGGTGTAACTATAGCTAGAGAAATAGAACTTGAAGATCCATACGAAAATATGGGTGCACAAATAGTTAAAGAGGTTTCAACTAAGACTAATGATGTTGCAGGAGATGGTACTACAACAGCTACACTTCTTGCACAGGCTATTATAAGAGAAGGTCTTAAGAATGTTACTGCAGGTGCTAACCCAATGCTTATTAGACAAGGGATTAGAATGGCAGTTGAGAATACAGTAGATAAGATTAAGGAACTTTCTAAGCCAGTAAGTGGTAAGGAAGATATAGCAAGAGTTGCAGCAGTATCTGCAGCTGATGAAGAAATAGGAGTACTTATTTCAGATGCTATGGAGAAAGTAGGAAAAGAAGGGGTTATTACTGTTGAAGAGTCAAGATCAATGGGTACTGAACTAGAAGTAGTTGAAGGTATGCAATTTGATAGAGGTTACCTAAGCCCTTATATGGTAACTGACACGGAGAAGATGCAAGCAGATATTGATGATGCTTATGTTCTTATTACAGATAAGAAGATCTCAAATATTCAAGAAATTCTTCCAGTACTTGAGCAAATAGTTCAACAAGGTAAGAAACTTGTTATTATAGCTGAAGATGTTGAAGGTGAAGCACTTGCAACTCTTGTAGTTAATAAAATTCGTGGAACATTTACTTGTGTTGCTGTTAAGGCACCAGGATTTGGAGATAGAAGAAAAGAAATGCTTCAAGATATTGCAACTCTTACAGGAGGAACTGTTATATCAGAGGAGCTTGGACATGATCTTAAGGAAGCGGATATTTCAATGCTAGGTAGAGCAGAAAGTGTTAAGATTACTAAGGAGAACACTACTGTTGTAAATGGCAAGGGAGATAAGGACGCTATTAAGAATAGGGTAGCTCAAATAAAATCACAAATTGAAGAAACAACTTCAGACTTTGATAAAGAAAAACTTCAAGAAAGACTTGCAAAACTTGCAGGTGGAGTTGCTGTTATTAAGGTTGGAGCTGCTACAGAAACAGAACTTAAGGAAAGAAAACTTAGAATTGAAGACGCGTTAGCTGCAACTAAAGCTGCGGTTGAAGAGGGAATTGTTCCAGGAGGAGGAACTGCATACATTAATGCTATTTCAGCACTAGATTCTATTGAAGCTGAAGGAGATATTAAGGTTGGAGTTTCAATAATTAGAAGAGCACTAGAAGAGCCAGTTAGACAAATTGCAGATAATGCAGGTGTTGACGGAGCTGTTATAGTTGACAAGGTTAGAAGCTCAGCAGAAGGTATGGGATTCGATGCTTACAAGGGTGAGTATGTAGATATGGTAAAGGCAGGTATTGTTGACCCAACTAAGGTTACAAGAAGTGCACTACAAAATGCTGCATCTGTATCATCAACATTCCTAACTACAGAGGCTGCTGTTACGGATATTCCTGAGAAGAAGGAAGCTCCAATGGGTGGTATGCCAGGCGGAATGCCAGATATGTATTAATATAGTGATAAGAGGCTACTATACTAATTTTAGTATAGTAGCCTTAGTTATTTTGTAGATTTATTCTAATGATTTAATATATATAAGCTTAGTTGTTACAGTGTTTATGTCGGTTATTATAGAATAACAACCCTGAATCAAATTCTGATATGGTAAAAGTGTAGAGAGTAATTTAACAGTTTCTATTAACTTAAACTCTTCAATAATTAAGTCATCAAATGTATATTCAGGGATGCTAGGGTTATCAGAGAGATTCATCTCCTCACCCTTAACTAGCTTATATATATGAAGTAATGCCTTAAGATGGAGTTTTTTAGTGTCTATAATAGACCTTAATACATAGCTATCGATTTTAGTTGATAGGTGGTTATATATATTTATTTGTTTTGATGTTTTTACTATACATGATATAAGTGTACGTACAAGTGATGAGTACTCATTGTCTTGGATATTATGAGAACAGCCCATGGTTACTTCCTCTTTTTGCGGGAAGGCAGGTTGTCTTTTTCTTTGTAAGCTTTAGAAGCAGGGGATTCACGTCCAGGTACTGCTACTAAAACAGAACTTGGAATGAATTCGTTTCCATTGAATTTAAGGAAGGTTTGAACATAACCTAGTATGTCTGTTTTTGAAATTCCAACTATTTTTTGAATAGCAAGTAGAGAATTTACACCTGATGTGTTAAGGTCTATTGGTGTTAAGTATGATAGGCTAAGAACATCACCCTCATAAATCCCCTTAACTTTACCATCTGAATTGTACATATTAGTTAGGTAGCTCTTAGGGCGACTTCCTATATTAATATTAAATGTTAACCCGGTTCTGCGGTTGGTTACAGCTATATTATAATAGTCTGTGTACACAACACTATATTCAGAGTACTCATCGAATGCTAGGAAATTAAATAAACTTCTAGGGTTATTATCTACTGCTGAGAACAGGTAGAATATAAATTGTGATGGTTCAGTTGAACTTTCAATTGATATAAACATATCCATTTCATTAAGGTTTCTAAAATGTGATAATAGAAGCTTTGGGTTAAAGCCAGAATTATATTTAAATCTTAAATAAGTAGTTTTTTTACTTCGTCCATCAACTAATGCTATTGTTATATTTTCAAAAAGGGTAGGTACTTTATTAATAGCGGAAATTGTTCCAAGTAAATAAACCTCGTCGAGTACTCCATCACCTGTTACATCTCCTAATTTTTTATCTATTATATAGTAGATAACATCTGGACTCGGATTTAATTCAGGATCAAAATAAGTTTCCATTTAGGACTCCTTTACATTAATATACATTATTATAATATGTGAAGAACTCCTAAATAGTTAAAAGCTTTTTCTTTCAATAAGTTTTAGGTTAATAATAAAAGAACCTATATATATTATTGTTATAATTATAACAATATAAAAGGTAAATATATTAAAGTTACTATCTATTATGTTAATAATATTGTTTCTAACCTTTTCAGAGGTTAGAGATATAGGTATTAGGTAGTAAATCATACCAATTGTACTTATAAATCCTTTAGAGGTTTCAAAAGGAAGTGATAAAACAGATATGAAAAAACTAACAACAAATAAAAGAGAGTATAAAAACCCTATAAGTATAAGTGAAGGGTAAAGTATAAATGTTGTAGATGTAGCGATACTTAATATCCATGAAAGAAGTATATGGTATAGAAGAATAATAAAGTAACCAAATAGAAATATTAAATATTTAAGTAGTAAATAGTCTCTTCTTTTTATAGGAAGGCTAAAAATTACACGTTGATAAGAATCTGTAAGGTCTGAATATATATTTGTAAAGTATATAAAATAAACTATATAAAACATTACAAGTGCAAAGTATATATTAAGTAATATACTTGATGCAGGATTTGGAGCTATAACAAATGCTAGAAAATATACTGTAATTGTTATTATTGTTGAGATAATCCCTGTAAGTAATAAACTGTTTTTAGAGCTTATCCAGTTAATTTTAAGTAGATTTTTCATAGACCCTCCTTAAAAGTCCTTCTTTGCATATATTTTATATAAAGCAAAGTAGGAAAATATAAATGCAGCAATACTAACTAATAAAAAGATTATAGGAACTATTAGTGTAATATATGTTGGAAGAATAGATAGCAGGTAGTTATTCATCTCAAGGAGTATTCCACTTATACCAAATAGAAAAATAGTAATAATTATATTTAGTATTGATCTTTTTTTTATGTTATTAAATAACATATTAAATGGTAGTGTCACTGCTAGTATAGTAAGTGTTAATGAAAGTCCTGTAATAATCCCACCAAAAGAAGATAGTACATGAAAGTTAAACTTAACATTAAATAGGCTTTTTATAATAACAGCTTCAATAGAGCCGAGTAATACTACTAATAATACAAATAGTAAGCAAAATATATATTTTGATTTAATAAATGTTTTTCTTGTAATAGGTAGTGAAAGTAGTGTTTTGCTATGGGATAGATCAACAATAGCAATCGTAAACGATAGAAAAATTGCCATAGGAAATAGTAATATATCAATATTAAAATCACTACTAGAATGATAAAGCATGGCGAAAAAAGGTACATATATAAGTAGGATAATTATTGAAAATTTATTAGATTTAAATCCTATTGATATTAGGTTTTTCATAATACTACCTCCTAACCATATGAAGCATAATATTCTCTAGACTCGGTCTTTCTATTAAGAAATTATCACTTGAGAATTCCTTAGAATGAGATGTTTTAATGAGCCCCTCAAAATTATAAGAACTATCTCGTTTACCTATAATTAAATCATAATTAGATTCATCACAGGAGTCCTTGTTTCCTTTAATTAATCTATAGTTATCAAGTAATAAATCCTTTTCCTCACTTAAAATTAAGTTACCCTTATCTATAAATGTTATATAATCGGCTATTTTCTCAAGGTCGCTTGTTATATGTGTTGAAAATAGAATAGATTTTTTCTCATCTGATATAATGCTTCGAAGTATATCAAGGTATTCATCACGGAATACTGGGTCAAGACCACTTGTAGGTTCATCCATTATAAGTAGCTTAGCATTATGCGAAAGTGCAAGTGCTGATGAGAACTTCATTTTATTACCCTGGGATAATTCGCGAAGACGTTTGTTTTCGTTTAAATTAAATGTTGTTAGATAGTCCTTAAACTTTTCATCACTAAAATTCTTATAAAATGGAGCTATTATATTTTTAATTTCTTTTAAGCGTAGGTGTTCAAGGTAATAGCTACCGTCATATACAAATCCGATTTGTTCTTTAATTTGAACTTCATCCTTAATATTATCAAGGCCAAAAACCTTAATATTACCTGAGTCTTTATTAACGAGATTCATAATTAACTTTAAAGTGGTAGTTTTTCCAGCACCATTGGCACCTATAAACCCCATAATATATCCTTCAGGTAGAGTAAAGCTAATATTATTTAAATTAAAATCACCATATGATTTTGACACGTTGTTAAGTTCTAATACATTCATTATTTAACCTCCTTTAAATTTCTCCATATAGCATAGAAAGCATATTAGATACCTCTTCTTTTGAAAGATTAATACTATTTGCTTCATCAATTGCTTTTATAAGATATTTTTCAATGTTTTGAAGTTTTTTCTCTAAAAGTAACTCCTTATTCTGTGGTGCAACGAAGGAACCTTTTTGAGGAATGGTTTCTATATAGCCTTCATTTTCAAGTTCTTCATATGCTCTTTTAGTTGTAATAACACTTATCTTAAGGTCGCTTGCAAGGCTTCTAATAGAAGGGAGAGCATCACCTTCCTTAATAGACTCTGTTAGTATAAGATCCTTAATCTGAGTTGAAATCTGTTCATAAATAGGAATCTTACTAGAATTAGAAATAAGTATCTTTAACATATTACCTCCTTGTGTATATACTGTATATACCTTGTATACACAGTATATACACGTTTTTATAAAAAAGTCAATAAAAACTCCCTAGAAATTTAATTAATAAATATCTAGGGAGTAGGAAAATGGGTTTAGTTTAAATTTTTAAGGAATTCTTCAGATAGGTTAATATCTACAATAAATCCAAGGGATTTAAGTTCTAACTGAAGAGCATTAAGAGTTTGTTGCACATAGTGTTTACGGGAGTTTTCACCCATGTGACCAATTCGAATAAGCTTTCCTTCAAGGTAGGCTACTGAGCCACCTATCATAATATTGTGGTTTTTTATTAGGTTGTTTCTAAGGGTTTTATCATCAATTGAGTCAGGAATACGTATTGCAGTTACAGTATTTGAAAAGCCCTTAGATAAAAACATACTAAGATTAGATTTATTAAGGGCTTTTCTTAGAGCAGAAGCTATATTGCTATATCTTTCATATATTTTAGGTTCTTCAATAATATTATCAATAGCAGCGTTAAGCCCTAAGATATCGCTTATTGGCATTGTATATGGGAACCATGAATCTTTCTTATAGGTTTTCCACATAAGTAGATTAGTATAAAAGCTTCTAATAGGAGTAGTTCTGCTTTCCATAGACTTAAATGCAGCATCACTAATTGAAACTATTGTAAGTCCAGCAGGTGCTGAAATTGCCTTTTGACTTCCCCCGATTACAATGTCCATTTTCCAGTTATCCACATGGATTTCTTCCCCACCAATTGCAGACACAGAATCAACTACTGATAGTATTCCATACTTATTAAGTAGGGGACAGATCTTAGAAACATCATTTAAAACTCCAGATGGAGTATCACAGTGAACTATAGTAGCATATTTAAAGTTTGAGTCTTTTCTTAAATATTCTTCTAAAATACTTATATCAAAGTCTTCGGTTTCACTAGAGTCTAGTACAACAGCTTCTCCTCCATACATGCTAACAAAGTCTTTAAAGCCACCTCCATACACTCCATTATTAAGGACAAGAACTCTATCTCCGTCTTCAGTTAATGATGCACATGCAGCTTCAAGTCCAAGTATAGCTTCTCCACTAAGGATAGCTACAAGGTTTTTGGTGTGTATAAGACTAGCTAGCTTTGCGCAGGTATTTATATAAAAATCCTTAAAGTTTAAATCAATGTCTGGGTTTGTACACTCAAGGCTTCTAGAAAGTCTTACATTTTCACGAACCATAGTAGGCCCTGGCGTCATAATCATTGGTGTGTTCATAATAAGTTCCTCCTAAAAATTCTTAAAATAAGGTACTTTTTTTAATGCAAATGCAAGTGGAACACCAAGTATACAGCCAAGTATTATTTGAGTTATGTTTCCAGGAACATTAGCAAGTGGTGTAAGTATATTGCCAAGCAGGAAAATTTCCCCTATATAATATGTAGCAATCATAGCAGTTCCTCCGAAAATAATACCAAGTAAGTTATAAGGTAGTGACATACCCATTTTCCCATTTGTATAAGCTATGTAACCTGCAATATAGGCCATAAGACCTTTACCTATAAATGTAATAGGTGCGTAAACAATATATAAAGGTGATAATAGATCAAAGAATGTCATACCTACAGCAGCAGCTATAGCAGCTCTTTTGCCTCCGAAAACAATTGCAATAGCAAACACCATTACATTTCCAAGGTGAACAAGACCTCCACCTGAAGAACCGGGAAGCTTAATTTGAATAAACTGTGTAGTTAGCATAACTATAGCTATTAAAAGGGAATTAATAATAAGATTAGTTACCTTGCTTCTTTTAATAGTGGTGTTAGTTACACCTAATTGATTTTGTTGATAAATTTTTTCCTGTGCCATTTTCAATACCTCCATTGTACCCATACAATATTTAATAGTTTGTCGATACAAAAATTATAATGAAAATATTTAGTAAGTCAAGAAAAAAATTCAAAAGTTTATATAAACTTATTTTAAAAAGTAATATAAACTTTAATTTAATATCAAAAAAACATAATAAATAGTATAGACGTATATTGACATAGAGAGTAAAAATATATATAATAAGTAAGAACACTTTAACAAATGATTTGAAAAATTTTATTTAACATATATACATTGAAAAGAAGGGTTTAGAGGCACTTCTTTTTTTTATGCTTAAAAGGGCATGAGTTAATTGATATTCTATTGGGTTAGTGGAATAATTTTGCGTTTAAATGTTTAATAAAAGTATTTCAGGGAAAAATAAATTTAGCTATTGTAATTTGAAAGGAATTTATTAACTTTATTCTTGAAAGTTTTCTATTAAAGTGTCATACTATAAAGGTGTGTAAATCAACCTATATAGGTGTGTAAATCAACGAAAATAAATTATTATATATACGGTAACCCATATGAAAGGATTAAGAATGGAAAATACGAACTTTAACGAATTAGGACTAAAAGAAGATATACTAAAGGCAATTGAGGCCATGAATTATACAGTTCCATCAAAAATACAAGAGAAGGCAATTCCAGTTATTTTAGAAGGAAATGATATTATAGGTAAGGCTCAAACAGGAACAGGTAAAACTCTAGCTTTTGCTGCTCCAATTCTTTGTGGAATTGAGCAGGAAAGATGTAAGATTAAGGCACTAGTTTTAGCGCCAACTAGAGAACTTGCTCTACAGGTTAATGACGAAGTTAAAAGACTTTCATCATTCTCAAGAGTAAAAGCTCTTGCAGTTTATGGTGGAGATTCAATAGATAGACAAATTAGAGAAATCAAAAGAGGAATCGACTTTGTAGTTGGTACTCCAGGAAGAGTATTAGACCTTATGAGAAGAGGAGTTATTAAGCTTGACTCACTTCAATTCCTAGTACTTGATGAAGCAGACGAAATGCTTAACATGGGATTCATTGATGATATTGAAGAGGTTATGGTTGCTGCAAACCCAGAGAGACAAACTCTACTATTCTCAGCTACTATGCCAAACGCTATCCGTGAACTTTCAAAGAAGTATATGAAGAAGGATGTTGTTAGCGTTCAAGTTGAAGCTAAGAGCAAGACTGCAACTACAGTTAAGCAATACTACTATGAAGTAAGACGTGACCTTAAATTAGAAGCTCTATGTAGAGTTCTTGATGCATCAGAAATGCAATCAGCTATTATTTTCTGTAAGACTAAGAAGGGTGTTGACGAACTTGTTGAGTCAATGCAACAAAAGGATTACAGTGTAGAGGGTATGCATGGTGATATGACTCAAGCTCATAGAACTAACACTCTTAGAAAGTTTAAGGAAGGAAGTCTTAAGATTCTTGTTGCTACAGACGTTGCAGCTAGAGGGATTGACGTAGAAAATCTTTCACACGTTATTAACTACGATCTTCCACAGGATACAGAGAGTTATATCCATAGAATCGGAAGAACGGGAAGAGCTGGTAACGAAGGTGTTGCTATAAATATTATTAACTCAAGAGAGTTTAGAAGAATTAGAGACATCGAAAGAGAAACTAAGGGGAAAATCGAGAAGGCAATAGTTCCAACTGTTGAAGAAATCTTCAAGGTTAAGAGCAAGACTCTAATAGATACTATTAAGAAGGAAATGGAAACTAACGAATACGAAAGATTCCTTCCAATAGTTGAGCAGTTAACTGAAGATACTAAGATAGAAAATATTGCTGCGGCTCTTATGAATAGTATCTACAAGAAGGAAGTATCATTTAACTACAACCAAGACTTTACTGAAGATACAAGAGATAGACGTGACTACGATAGAAATGACAGAGGTAGAAACGATAGAAATAGAAACGACAGAAGTAGAAATGATAGAAACGACAGAGGAAGAAGAGATAGAGACAAGGACAAAGGTTTTGTAAGACTATTTGTTTCTGTAGGAAAGAAAGACAATGTTAATGCAGGGGCTCTACTAAGATTCTTCGGAGATAAGTCAAATGTAACTAAAAAGGATATCGGTGCTATTGATATATTCGAAAAGTTTACTTTCATTAACACAAGTGAAGAAGCTAAGGATAAGATTATAGCTAAGTGTCAAGGTAAGAAACTAGACAATAGAACTGTAAGAATAGAAGTTGCAAACTCAAAATAAAATAGAGTATAATAGGTTTATTTAACCAATGTATAGAGACAACGTTTAGTTGTCTCTATTTGTTTAGGGGGGAATTATGAGAAAGTTATATATTACTTTTGGAAGCCTACTTATTTGTATTGGAGTAGCACTATTTTTATTTTATGATAGTGGAATATATAGAATGAACTTATCTAAGGAAACCAAAGCTCTATATAAAAAAGTAGTTAATGAAGTATCAAGTGGTAAGGTTCAGGTTAATTATAGAGAAGTTATTGCAGCGGATGGAGCTATTAATTATGGAAGTGTAGACTCTTCAACAGAATCAAGTATTAGAAAGATAGCTGAAAGGTTTATAGTTGAAGGTGAAAGAGGAAAATATAAAACCAGAAGTCTTTCTGAGGTTGTAAAAAGCTTAGGGGGTAAGGGTGATGAGACAGATTCAGCTAAGAAGTACCTTAAGATTTTAAATAAACAATATAAATTAAATAAGGATTACAAGGAAGATTTTGTTTCAGAAATTGAGGATAAGGTTTTAGAGGTAAGTGAAAAAACTGGCATTCTTCCATCTGTTATTATGGGACAAGCTATTCTTGAATCAAACTGGGGAAGGTCTAAGCTTTCTGATAAATATAATAATCTATTTGGTATAAAGGCGCAAAATGGTTATACTGGTAAGAAGGTTAACCTTAAAACAAGTGAAAACTATAAGGAAACAATAAATGATGATTTTAGGGTTTATGATGATTTTGAGGAATCCCTTGATGATTATGGTGAGTTTATGGTTAAGAACCCTAGGTATAAAAAAGCAGGGGTTTTTAGTGAGAAGACATATTATAATCAGGTTAAGGCAATTGAAAATGCAGGATATAGTACCATTAAAAATGAAAGTGGAGAGGCTGTATATGCACAGTATGTTGCAAATATAATATACCAAAATGACCTGGAAATACTTGATACACTTATAGAGAAATAAAAAGCCTAGGCTGATGTTAATCAACAGCCTAGGCTTTTAGTTTGTGTTGGTTTCTTTTGTAGGAGATTTAGCATCAAGTATATACCCTACAAATATAGCAGCTAGGGAAAGCATAGTAGTCTTAATAATAAAACCTATTGTTATGGATGGGGCGTTAAGAATAGCTAAAATAGAATAGGCAGTAGCAAAGAAAATATTAAGAAATAAAAATTTGATTTTCATATGAAACCTCCATTAAGTACTTTAGATATTATGATTACCTACTATTCGAAAATTATTCTAATAGTAAACTGATTTAGTATGAAATGTGGAATTGGAATAAATTATATATGTATTTACAGTATAATAACATTGATTTTAATTCATTCATGTGATAATATCTTAGTAATGGCTTTAATCTAGTACTGTGATGCTAGGAAGGAAACAGCTATATACCAATTTTATTAGGGTAGTATACTATGCCTTCCGCTTTGTGGAAGGCATTTTTTATACCTTTAAAATAGTCCAGTGAGGCTAAAAAGGAGGCGAAAGGTTTATGTTAAAAGGCAAACATCTTATTGATCCAATGGATTTTTCACTAACTGAGCTTGAAGAGATTTTCGAGTTATCAGATCGAATTGTTTCAAACCCAAATAATTTCCTAGAGGTGTGCAAGGGGAAACTTCTTGCAACACTATTCTATGAGCCAAGCACAAGAACAAGATTTAGTTTTGAGGCTGCAATGCTTCGTTTAGGTGGTCAAATAATAGGATTCTCAGAACCTAACTCATCATCTGCATCAAAGGGTGAGAGTATAGCGGATACTATTAGAACAATAGCTTGCTATGCAGACATAGCAGTTATGAGACACCCAAAGGAAGGTGCTCCTAGAGTTGCGGCAATGAACACAGACATGCCTGTTATAAATGCAGGAGATGGAGGACATCAGCACCCAACTCAAACTCTAACAGACCTTATAACAATAAGAGCTGCTAAGGGGCAGATTACAGGACTAAAGATTGGACTTTGTGGTGACCTTATGTTCGGAAGAACGGTACACTCACTAATTAAGGCTCTATCAAGATACGAAGGAAATGAATTCATACTTATATCACCAAAAGAACTACAGGTTCCATCATATATTAAAAAAGAAGTTCTAGAAAAAAACAACATTAAGTATAAGGAAGTAGAAAGATTAGAAGACGTTATGTCAGAGGTTGATATTCTTTATATGACAAGGGTTCAAAAAGAGAGATTCTTCAACGAAGAAGACTACATAAGACTAAAGGACAGTTATATACTAGACAGACAAAAAATGAGCTGTGCAAAGGAAGATATGATTGTTATGCACCCACTACCAAGAGTTAATGAGATTGCTGGAGAAGTAGATTCAGACCCAAGAGCTTGGTACTTTAAGCAAGCTAAATACGGAATGTATGCTAGAATGGCACTTATTTGCAAACTACTGGGGGTGGATGAATAATGGTTACTATTAACCCAATCAAAAAGGGACTTGTTATAGACCATATAAAGGCAGGATGTGGAATTAAAATCTTCAACTACCTAGGACTTGATAAGGCAGACTTTACAGTTGCTCTAATAATGAACGCAGAAAGCGGTAAGAAGGGTAAAAAAGACATTATCAAAATTGAAAATGTTATAGACCTAGATTTTACAATACTAGGACTTATGGATCCTAACCTTACTGTAAACGTAATAGAAAACGAAACAATAAAAGAAAAGATAAACCTAAAGCTTCCAGAGAGAGTAGAAAACATAGTTAAATGTAAAAACCCAAGATGTGTAACATCTATCGAAAGAGAAATAAGTCATGTATTTACATTAGTTAATGAAGATAAAGCAGAATACAAGTGTATATACTGCGACGATATTTACGCAATTTCGGAGGTATAGAAAGTATGGAACTTCTTATAAAAAATATTAGAATTGTAGATTCAAAGAATGATTTTAACGGTGATATATATATAAAAAATGGGACAATCGAAACAATTGGAAACAACCTTAATGTTAAGTGTGAAACTGTAAATGGTGAGGGACTTACAGTCCTTCCATCATTTACAGATCTTCACTGCCACTTTAGATTCCCAGGTCAAACTCATAAAGAAGATATGTTATCAGGAAGCCTTGCAGCAGTAAGAGGAGGATATACTGCTGTTAACCTAATGGGCAATACTAAACCAATATGTAGCACAAATGAAGTACTAAAAATAGTAATAGACGAAGCACAAAGAGTAGGTCTTTTAGATGTTCACCAAGTAGTTTCAATAACTAAGGATTTTGATGGTGAAACACTTGACCACTTAGACGAAATAAAATATCCAATAAGATTTATATCAGACGATGGAAAAGGAATAGAAAAAAGCAAAGTAATGCTTGATGCCATGATGAAGGCTAAGTCAATGGGGCTTGTGGTTATGAGTCACGTTGAACACAGTGAAATAGTTAAAAACGATACAAGACTTTCAGAAAATATTATGACAAGTAGAGACGTAGCACTTGCAAGACATACAGGATGTCACTTACATGTTTGTCATGTAAGCACTAAGGAAGCTATGGAAGAAATAATTAGAGCTAAGGATAGAGGAGATATGGTAACCTGTGAAGTTGCACCTCACCATATAGCACTAACTAGAGATGAAAATGACTACAGAGTTAACCCTCCGATCAGAGATATTGATGATGTTAACTTTTTAATAGATGCAATAAAAAATGGGTATGTAGATGCAATAGCAACTGACCATGCCCCACATACTAAGGAAGACAAGGAAAAGGGAGCCCCTGGGCTTGTTGGTCTTGAAACATCCTTTGCAGTATGTTACACAAACCTAGTTGAAAAGGGACATATTACCCTAAGTAAACTATCAGAGGTTATGTCTAAAAATCCAGCTAAGATGATGGGACTTAATGCAGGTGAGATTAAGCTTGGATGTGCAGGGGATCTTTGCATAGTAGACATAAACAAAGAAATTACAGTAGATGTAAATGAGTTTAAATCAAAGGGAAGAAACACACCATTTGAAGGAAAGAAGCTTAAGGGAGAAGTTGTAATGACTATCAAAGGTGGAAAAGTGGTATACAGAAAGGGAGATAATTAAGAATGATTATAGATAGATTATTTGACGCAGTAGAAAAAGATGGACATGTTTGTTTAGGACTAGATACAGATGTAAACTATATACCTGAAGAATTTCTAAAGGGATTTGAAAGTCTTGAGGATGCAATATTTGAATTTAATAGAAAAATAGTAGATGCAACACTTGATGCTGTATCTTGCTACAAGGTTCAGATAGCTTACTATGAGGCATATGGGATTGCTGGAATGATAGCTTATAAGAAGACACTTCAGTATATAAGAAGCAAGGGTAAAATAGTTATAGCAGACATTAAAAGAGGAGATATTTCAAACACTGCAAAAATGTATGCTAAGGCACACTTTGAGGGAGACTTTGAAAGTGACTTTATAACACTTAGCCCATACATGGGGTTTGATAGTATAGAGCCATATTATGACTACATGAAAAACAAGGAAAAGGGAGTTTTCCTACTTGTTAGAACAAGTAATCAAGGAGCAAAGGACATTCAATACATTAAAGATGAAAACGGTAATAGACTATATGAAACTGTTGGAGACAAACTTAATACACTAGGAGAGCAGTTCCTAGGTAAGTGTGGATATAGCTCAATAGGTGGAGTAGTCGGCTGTACTCATAGAGATGAATCAGTTAAGGTACGTAAAATACTAGACAAAATGTTCTTCCTAGTACCAGGTTATGGTGCACAGGGTGGAACAGCAGAGGATGTAGCATTAACACTTAAAGAGGGTAATGGTGCAGTAGTTAACTCATCAAGGGGCATACTTCTTGCTTACAAAAAGCATGAAAATGGAGCTAAAAACTTCGACATACATGCTAGGGAAGAGGCTATAAGAATGAGGGAGGATATTAGAAATGCCATTAAGCTATAATAAATCAAAGGTAATAAGTAATAAGCATATTGTTGATAATATATATGTTATGGAAGTAGATATTAAGGCTGATGTTAAGCCAGGGCAATTTTACATGCTTAGAGGATGGGGATGTGAGCCTATCCTTCCAAGACCTATAAGTATTAATGACTATAAAGATGGAGTACTATCATTTTTATATATGGTAGTAGGATCAGGAACTGAGTATTTTAAGAATCTAGAAACTGGGGACAAGATAGAACTACTAGGACCACTTGGTAATGGTTTCCCGATGGATAGATTAAAGGGGAAGGTTGCTGTAGTTGCTGGAGGAATCGGAATTGCTCCTATGGTACATACTCTAAAGGAAATGAGTGCTGAAAAAGTAGATATATATGCTGGATTTGCAAACAACAGCTATGGACTAGAAGAGATGGAAGATTTAGCATCTAAGGTTGATATAGCAACAGTTACAGGAAATGAAGGACACAAAGGATTCTGTACAGATAACTTTAACCCAGGTGACTATGATGTTGTAATTTCATGTGGGCCAGAGGCTATGATGAAAAAGGTAGCATCAATGTGCAACGATGCGGATGTTGAATGCTACGTATCAATGGAAAACCACATGGCATGTGGAATTGGAGCTTGTCTTGTATGTACATGTAAGACTAAAAATGGCAACAAAAGAGCATGTAAAGAGGGACCAGTATTCTCAAGTAAGGATGTGATCTTCGGTGAATAGTAAAGTTACAATAAACGGAATAGAATTTAAAAACCCAGTTATAACAGCATCAGGAACTTATGGATTTGGACTTGAGTACAATGAGATTTATGATGTATCAAGACTTGGTGGAATATCATCAAAGGGATTAACTATTAATCCTAAGGAAGGAAATGATGGACCTAGAGTATTTGAAACAAGAGCGGGAATGATAAATAGTGTTGGGCTTCAAAACCCAGGAGTAGATGAATTTATAAATGAACATCTACCAAAAATGAGAAAATTAAACACTGTAGTTATAGCAAATCTTGGTGGAGCTACAATAGAAGATTACATCGCAGGTGTTAAAAAGCTTAATGAAACAGATGTTGATATAATAGAACTTAATATATCATGCCCAAATGTTAAATGTGGGGGTATGGCACTAGGAATTAAGGCAGAAGTTGCAGCAGATGCAGTAAGAAAAGTTAAGGCAGTATGTAAAAAGCCGCTTATGGTTAAACTATCACCTAATGCTGAAGATATAGTTGAAATAGCTAAGGCATGTGAAGAAGCTGGAGCTGATTCACTATCACTTGTTAACACATTTAAGGCTATGGCAATAGATATTAATAAGAAGGCACCAGTATTTAAAAATGTATTTGCAGGACTATCAGGACCAGCTATAAAGCCAATGGCACTTAGAATGGTATATGAAGTATGTGCAAATGTTAATATTCCAGTAATAGGAATGGGTGGAATTACTACATGGGAAGATGCTATAGAGTTTATTATGGCAGGAGCTACAGCGGTTCAAGTTGGTACTGCTAACTTCATAAAACCAGATGTAGCACTTGATATTATAGATGGAATAGAAAGTTATATGAAACGTGAAGGTATTGAAAGTTTAGAAGAAATAAGAGGAATTGCTAGGAGGTAATTAATATGAGTACAATCGAAACACTAAAGGAAGTTGGAGCATTACTAGAAGGACATTTTTTACTATCATCAGGAAGACACAGTGATAAGTACTGCCAATGTGCAAAGCTACTTATGTACCCAGACAAGGCAGCTAAGGTTTTAGCTACAGTTGTAGATCAAATCAAGGATATTGATGTAGATCTTGTTGTAGGACCAGCTATGGGTGGAGTTGTAGTTTCATACGAAATGGGAAGACAACTTGGAAAGAGAACTATATTCACTGAAAGAGAAAATGGAGTTATGACTCTAAGACGTGGATTTGAAATAGCTAAGGGTGAGAAGGTTATTATTACAGAAGACGTTGTAACAACAGGAAAGTCATTTAAGGAAGCTATTGAAGCTGTTAGAAATGCAGGCGGAGAAGTTGTAGCAATAGCTTGTATCGTTGATAGAAGAGCAGAAGGTGTAGAATTCGATCTACCACTATACAGTGCAATAAAGCTTGATGTTAAGTCATATGATGCAGAGGATTGTCCTCTATGTAAAGAAGGTACTCCGTACGTTAAGCCAGGAAGCAGAAATATTAAGTAAAAAACATAATAAATGTTTATTAAGAGGCTAATATTATTGTATTAGTCTCTTAATATAATGATAATTATTATTGAATTTAACAATTAATCATACTTTAAAGAAAAGTTTGAAAAATGACTTGCAACAATCATAAAAGTATGTTAAATTATTTGTAACACAACAAACAAATAAATAAATCTTTTTCCCATATATACCCGGTAATATGGTCCGGAAGTCTCTACCGGAAGGCCGTTAAACCTTCTGACTATGGTGAATTATAGAGCTATCCTGTGTAGTTATATAGCTATGCTTTATTAAGGTATGTACTCTATCTTTCACGTTGTCGAGACAGTGGGAGATGGAGTTTTTTTATTTTCCCCCCCGGGTGTGTTAATGATATTGCGTAAAGCCAAAGGAAGGGCATGTACAACATAAAGCCATAAAGATTGTACGAATTTATACATTCAATTAATAGAATTTTGTTAATTTACTGTATAAGTAATGCTCTTCGGGACTAGTATAAGAAGTAAGCCACTTATACTTATTATTTATTTTAAAATAGCAGATTAAATGTATTTGCTATGAAAATCAATCGAAATGCAAGCCAACATTTCCTCGATTTTTCATAGGTGTGAATTGATGTCAGGAATCAATTCACATAAGCGGAGCCTTTATAGCAAATACATTTCTGCATATTTTTTTTACCTTTTTTAAGGTATGCAAAAGAAATTTAACATTAGGAGGCAGATTATGAACAAGGAATTAGTACTTATAGTAGACTTTGGAGGACAGTATAATCAATTAATAGCGAGAAGAGTAAGAGAAGCAGGTGTATATTGTGAGATAATTCCATTTAGTAAAGCCTTTGAAGCAGTTAAAGAGAGAAATCCTAAGGGAATTATTTTTACAGGTGGACCAAACAGCGCATACGAGGCTGATTCACCAACTATAAACAAAGAAATATTAAATCTTAACATTCCAATACTTGGAATATGCTATGGAGATCAATTACTAGCTCATATAGAAGGTGGAGTAGTTGAGAAGGCAGAGTATAGAGAGTATGGAAACACAGTAATTAACTTTGACACAACTTGTCCTATATTTAAGGGAATAGATAGTAAGGCAGAGGTGTTTATGAGTCATACAGACCATATATCACGTTTACCAGAAGGGTATAAAGTTGTTGCATCTACAGATAGCTGCGTTAATGCTGCTATGGTTAATATAGATAAGAATATATATGGCATTCAGTTCCACCCAGAGGTTAAGCACTCACAGTTTGGACATGAAATTATTAAGAACTTCCTGTTTGAGGTTTGTAATCTTCGTGGAGACTGGTCAATGTCATCTTTCATAGATAACAAAATAAAAGAAATTAAAGAATTAGCTGGAGATAAGAAGGTTATATGTGCACTATCAGGTGGAGTTGATTCATCAGTTGCAGCTGTACTTGTTCACAAGGCTATAGGAAAGAATCTTACTTGTATATTTGTAGATCATGGACTTCTTCGTAAGGATGAGGATCAGGAGGTTTATACAACATTTAAAGAAAAGTTTGATATGAACCTTATAATGGTTAATGCAAGGGAGAGATTCCTAACAAAGCTTCAGGGTGTAGAAGAACCAGAAGCTAAGAGAAAAATTATCGGTGAAGAATTCATAAGAGTATTTGAGGAAGAGTCAAAGAAGCTTAATGATGTAGATTTTCTAGTACAAGGAACTATATACCCTGATATAGTAGAAAGCGGTACAGAAACATCACAAACAATTAAGTCACACCACAATGTTGGAGGACTTCCTGAGGATATACAGTTTAAGCTAATAGAACCATTAAGAGAATTATTTAAGGATGAGGTTCGTGAGGTAGGTAGAGAACTTGGGGTACCTGAAGAGGTAGTATCAAGACAACCATTCCCAGGACCAGGGCTTGGAATAAGAATACTTGGAGAAGTTACACAGGATAGACTAGACATTCTTAAGGAAGCAGACTTTATACTTCGTGATGAGGTTAAGAAGGCTGGACTTGATAAGGAAATTTGGCAGTACTTTGCAGTACTACCTAACATAAAAAGTGTAGGGGTTATGGGAGATGAGAGAACATACTCACACACAATAGCACTAAGAGCGGTAGAAAGCGTTGATGGCATGACTTCAGAATGGTTCAGAATACCATACGACGTACTACACAAAATATCAGTTAGAATAGTTAATGAAGTAGGAAACATTAACAGAATAGTCTACGATATAACTAGTAA